>CAYVWU010000230.1:0-4250 GCA_964455575.1 uncultured Cyanobium sp.
CCTACGTGCTCCTGCACCGGAGCACCGGCACCGCGCTGTACACCACCTACGCCACCGATGTAGAGATCCACCGGGCCAACCACAACCTCCAGCGGGCTGGTCATCCTGCCCGCTATGTGGCGGCCCGGCACCTGGTGCACCCCCAGCCCCGCAGGCCCCACCCCAAGGGCCGAGCGCCTGGTGCCTGAACGCCTCAGGCCTCCAGGGCCTCCACCCCCCGCGTGCCCCTGGCGCGCCGCCGCAGGCTGGCTCTGGCAAAGGCGGCAGCCGTGTTGCTCGCCGAGGCCCACGGGTAGCTCCTGAGGTGCACCTCCAGCGAGTGGCCCATGCTGTGGGCCATGGCGCCGGCGTCGATGCCCCGGCGGTGCCCCCGCAGGCTGTAGGTGTGGCGGAAGCTGTAAGGCACCAGCCGCCGCTGCTCCAGGGCCAACTGATCCCGCAGCTCCAGCCAGGCCTTTTGCCGGCCCAGGTACGTCCCGAAGGAATCACCAGCCCCATTCCCGCCGCGCAGGGACGGCAGTTGGATCTCTCCCGCCTGCCAGCGCTCAAGCAACGCCCACTCCCGCAGCCGCCCCGAGCGATCCTCCAGCGGCAATGGAAACACCCGCCGGGCTTCCGTGTCGCCCCCGCCGCTGCGCTTCTGGTAGCCGCTCCGAAGGGCGGCGTTGAGAAGGTCGACCAAGCTCAGCGATGGTTCCTGGGCGGCCTGGTGGAATTGACATGCCTGCGGCAGGAGCTGGTGGTGACAGCTCGCTCCAAACGGTCGACGGAACGAGCAGTCGCTTCTCCCATGGTGTCTTCACAGGCCGGCAGGTTGTAGAGGACGGGCGAGTTGGGGGATGGGAACTTGCGACGCCAGTGCTTTCCGGGCTTGAGCAAACCCGCCCCGCGCCAGCGGGCCAGGGTGCGTTCACTGATGCCCAGGTGCTCACGGGCCTGGCGGGCGGTGGCCCAGAGCTGGCAGTGGGGGGTGTCCATGGCTGGGTGTCTTTTGTGTCAGAGGTCCCCCTTGTGGAAGGGGGTGGACAAGCGCACCCAGCGGCCGATGCCGAAGGATGCACAACAGGCTACCCAGACCGCCCAGTGAAGCAGGTCCGATCCTGACCTGCGTAGCCCGTCAAGGGTCACCTCCGGCTGTGCGCAAGGGAGGCAACCGAGGCAACCCCGCCCCTGGAAGCCGGATCCCTTGCGCACATCTTGCGCACATAACCCGAAATTGGCCAAAAAAGAAGGCTCTCAGAATCCCTGAGAGCCCTTGCGGTGACTGGATCGGGGCGACAGGATTCGAACCTGCGACCTAGTGCTCCCAAAGCGAATTACGGTTTCAGTGCCCATCTGAAGAATTGAGTCATAGCAACGGTTCTGGGGAGCGCTATCCGGCCCTGTCCGGCCCAGATGGGCTAGTTTTGGGCACGTTTTGGGCACGCCCATGCCTGTCGTCGTCAACGACCAGCACTGGGAGACGAGCTTCCGCGAGCAGGTTCGGAAGCTCGGCAGCGGCTGGAACGTTGTGGAATCGAGGGGCCGTGTCCGTCTCAAGGTGCGACCGCCTGGCCAGGCGGAGCAGTCGGTTGTTCTCCCGTTTGCTTGGAATAATTCCGATGTTGGTGATGCCTATGTCCGCATTCGCAACATCTACAAATTGCTTGCCAGTGGTCTGGAATTGCGTGCCGCTGCGGAGCAGGCTGACGGTAAAGCCCCCCAGGTGATCCGTGACTGGCAGGGTGCGGCGGAGCGCTTCCACCGGCAGAAGCTTCACCACGGCAACGCCATCACGGAGGCCACCTGGGAGAAGTCCTATCGGCCGGTGGTGGAGATGGCGGTGAAGCTGCTCAGCGGTGGTCGCCCTCCTGGCCGGCCGGTGGATCTGATCGATCGCTGTGTGGCGGATTGGACGCCTGGCTCGCGCATGCGTCAGATCCGCTGCCAGTCGCTGAGTCAGTTCCTGCGGCACTGCGTTGAGCGGGAGCAGTTCCCGGCCCATTGGCTACCGCCCTCGGATCTCTCCCACCATGTGGGCCGCAAACCCGCCGGCAGCGAGGGCAAGGGCGGCGGCGACCCGATCAGCGATGCCGAGATCCTGCGCCTGATCGCCTCTCTGCCGGAGGACGCCTCCGGTCTGCGCTGGCGTGATGCCATCCGGCTGATGGCGGAGCTGGGGCTGCGGCCTGTTGAGCTCCTCCACTTGAGCGTGCGCAAGGACCGCAGCACGGGGGAGCCCCATTGGTGGTGCAGCTATCGCAAGCGCAGCGGCGGGGGCATCACCGAGCCGAGAAAGGTCTATCCCCTGCCGCTGCAGGATGAGGGGGTGCTCGTGACCTGGAACCTGCTCGAGCGCTGGCAAGCCCGGCTGATTCAACTGCCGCCGCTTCAATCGGGCAATGGCGCCGCCGATGGACTGGCCACCTATCTCAAGCGGCAGCCGGGCTGGCGCAGCCTGCGGGAGGAGCTGGACGCCCGGGGCGAGCGACTGGTGCCCTACTCCTTCCGCCACAGCTACAGCCTGCGCGCCCACCGCCGCAACATCGACGCGGGATCGGCGGCCCGTTCGATGGGCCACAGCCTTGAGGTGCACCTGCGCTCTTACCCCTGGGCCTCGGCGGCGGGAACGGAAGCCGCCTTCCAGCGGGCTCACCAGGCGCTGGTTGCGACTTCAGGCCAACCGCCATCCCCTTGAAGGCCATGTAGCACCGGCGCCTATTCCTCCTGGGCAAGGATATCGGCCACCAGGCTTCTGATTTCTGAGAAGCGCTGATAGGCCACCCAAACCTCCTCCAGATCAACCTGGTCGTAGGCATGGATCAGCACATCGCGCATCCCCGCCATGGCACGCCAGGGCACAGCGGGGTTCAGAAGGCGGAGGTCACTGCTCAGGCGTTTGCTGGCCTCACCGAGGATCTCCAAGCAGCGAATCACGGCGTCCTGGAGATAAGTTGTCTGCTGCAATGTTTGGAAATCTGGAATCGGATAGTCCAGGCCCCGATCCAGAACCGCCAGGATGTCTGCCAGGGCCTGATGATCTCTTCGGTTCATCAGAGCGCGATCGCTTCGGCTTCCACGCTGGCTTTGATGGCGGGCTTGAGATTGCGGCGCCGGATCAGATCCACCCGCGTGAGCAGCAACTCCTCCAGAGCGGATTTCAGTTCGGCTCGATCAAACAAGCTGGTGCCATCGGGCAGGTCCACCAGCAGGTCGACATCGCTGTCGGGGCTGGCCTGATCCCTGGCCACAGAGCCGAACACGGCAAGATTGGTGGCACCGAAACGGCCCAACAGCTCCCGCATCTGGGGCACCTGACGCTTCAGCTCAGCCAGACGCATGGTGGGTGCTCCTGTCGGGGGAACGTGCCGGAACCATCAGCAGATTAGGGCCGAAGCCCCAGCCTTGCCGCTTCTGTCGCTTGTCAGCTTCCATGCCCCCGGATCAGAGGGCATCGGCACAGGTTTGTGGTCTCCAGGGAATTGATTGCGCTGCCTTTCACTCTCAAGTCTCCAGCAGGGCGGCCGAGCGGGCAGTGGCCTCGTTCATGGCGTTGTTGCAACGCTCCAGGTGGTACAGGACCGGCGAATTGCCGCTGGGGAATTTGCGTCGCCAGTGCACTCCCGCCTGCAGAAACCCTGCCTTGCGCCAGCGGCCCAATGTCTTCTCGCTCACCCCCAGCAAGTGGCCCGCCGAGCGGGCGTCGGCCCATTCCTGGGCCTCTGACAGCGCGATTGCCGTTGCGGGGGAGTGGGAGCGGCTGGCACGAACTCTTGGTGACACCATCAGCCTTTCCTCCGGTACGTCTGGGGGTGGGATGGCGCCTCCGAGGTGCATTCGCCGGAGGCTGGCAGGGTTGGGATCTGGAGTCCTGAGGGGGTATTCCCCACGGCATGGGCAGGGGGAGTCCCAAGGGCGATCTGGAGCTGTGCCTGGCCGGTGGCGTCATCAACGCAGAAGGATTCATCCCGCGGTGGCGTGCCCCCCCGAGTGCATTGCCTCTCGGACGCAAAAGGCACCAGGGCGCAGAGGCTGCTCATGGCTTGATTGGCGATGGGGCGGGGCGACAGATCAGGGCCCCAGTCGGGGTGACACCAGATGGGTACCCGTCCGCCTGAGAGCCACCGGCGCCACCGCCAGGCCAGTAGAAGCCCAGCAGCAGGGCGACGATCAGGAGCTGCCCCACCAGCGAAAGCAGCAGCAACCGGCGCAGATGCCGCAGGCTGCTCATGCACACCAGGGTGCGGCCGGGAGGCCGGCCGCCACCGAGG
>CAYVWU010000231.1:0-4248 GCA_964455575.1 uncultured Cyanobium sp.
GCCTGCCGGTTGCCGCCGGCACGGCGGTAGAGATCAGCCAGGCTGGCGCAGCCCAAAAAGGGCTCCGGGAAGCGCCAGCGTCCCGCCTGTGGATCGGGCTCGACCATCAGCAAGCGCAGGCTGGGCTCCAGCCCCCGCAGGGTCCACACCAGCCAGGCCCGGTGGGCCCAGGGGCAGCTGCGTCCCACAATCAGCCCGTAGCGACCCGGTCGTCCTGCGTCCTCAGGAAGGGGAGGCAGGGTGGTGAAGGCCCCTTCCGGCCGCCGGTAGCGCCCTTCGGCGTCCGCCGGGGCCAGCCCACCCATGAGTTGCCGCCACTGCCACTGCCAGAAGGCCCGGACGCTGCGCACCAGAAGCGGGGGGGGCGTCATGGGACAACAACGGCTTGGGCAACTCTGCGTCAAGCTGGGGCAGAGGATTGGCTGGCTGGTGGGCAATCGGGCAACACGTTGGGAACCGCAGCGATGACGACAGATCGTCCGGACAGAGCGGGGGTGCTGGTGGTGGCCGGCACCCATGGCAATGAGCGCAATGCCGTGCATCGGTTGCCCCGCTGGCGCCTCGCCCCGGAACGTCTCTGTCCTCATGGTCCGGCGGTGAGCTTCACGGAAGGCAATCCGGAGGCGATCCGAGAGGGCCGGCGTTATCGCGATCGCGATCTCAATCGTTCCTTCCTCCCCGCGCTCCTGGAGGATCCGACCCAGCAGGAGCTGGAAGTGCGACGGGCGCGGGATCTGCTCGCCACCTGGGGACCCCGAGGCCGGTTCCCGTGCGCGGTGGCGCTGGATCTGCACAGCACCACCGCCGCCATGGGCAATTCCCTGGTGGTTTACGGCCGGCGTCCGGCGGACCTTGCACTGGCGGCTGGCCTGCAGGGGCGCCTGGGACTGCCGGTGTATCTCCATGAGGGAGATCCGTCTCAGCGCGGTTATCTCGTTGAGCAGTGGCCCTGTGGTCTGGTCATCGAGGTGGGGCCGGTGCCGCAGGGCGTGGTGAGCGCCGCCATCGGTGAGCAGACGGAGCTGGCACTGGCCACGGCCTTGGCCGTGCTCGCGGATGCTCGGGACGGTGACCTCCGCCTGCCCCGGCGGTTGGTGATCCATCGCCATCTGCGCAGCCTCGACGTGCCGCGGGATGGGAGCGGACGTCCTCGGGCCTGCGTCCATCCCCGCCTTCAGGATCGGGATTGGTGGCCCCTGCGTCCCTCCGACCCCCTGTTTCTGACCTTGGATGGCACCAGCCTGACCTGGGAACCCGGTCCGGCGGACCCGGAAACGGTTTGGCCCGTGTTCATCAATGAAGCGGCCTATGAGGAGAAAGGGATTGCCTTGAGCCTCACAGAACGGGAGGTGTGGCCTGTTGCTCCGGAGTGGAGTACCGCCCTCTGCGAGCTGGCGGCCCGTCTGCTCCCCGTGGGCAACCGGCACAGCCCCTTCTATGCGGATGACGAAAAATCCCGACCGGTCCTGGAGGAACCTGGCCGGGATGGGTTGCAGAGCTGAGGAGTTGATCAGTTGGTCGAGGCGAAATCCGGATAGGCCTCCATTCCATGTTCACCAATGTCCAGCCCTTCGCGTTCTTCAGGCTCGCTGACGCGAATTCCTCCGTAGAACAGGCCGATCACCTTCCAGAGAATCACGGAGGTGACAATCGAGAACATCGCAAAGGCCAAGACGCCAACGATTTGGATTCCGAGCTGGCCAAAACCGTGACCCGTTAGCAATCCTTTATCGGTGTTGAACAGCCCGACCGCCAGCGTGGCCCAGATGCCACAGGTGCCATGAACGGAAAAGGCTCCAACAGGATCATCGATTTTCAGGGAATCCACGATCATGACGGAGAACACCACCAGGACTCCGGCGATGAATCCCACCACCCAAGCCGCTGGCATGGAGTAACCATCGCAACCTGCCGTTATCCCAACCAAGCCGGCAAGGATGCCGTTGATGGTCATGGTGAGGTCAGGTTTTCCGCCCGTCAATTGGCTGGTGAGCGTGCCAGCGATCCCACCGGCGGCGCCACCGAGGGTTGTGGTGACGGCGATGTAAGGAACCTCTGGAGCCATGGAAAGCCAGGAGCCCGGGTTGAAGCCATACCAGCCAATCCAGAGAATGAGGCAGCCAAGGGTGGCGATGGCCAGGTTGTGCCCAGGGATGGCTTGCGGCTTGTCTCCAATGAATTTACCGATTCTAGGGCCAAGCAACACAGCACCAACCAGGCCCGACCAGGCCCCGAAGGAATGGACCACAGAAGAGCCAGCAAAGTCAATGAAACCAAGTTTATTCAGCCAACCTTCACCGACATTCCATTGCCAGGAACCGGAGATGGGATAGATCAAACCCACAAGAATCAAGGAGAAGATCACAAATGGACCAAATTTGATTCGTTCAGCTACAAGGCCCGAGACAATTGTTGCGGCGGTACCGGCAAATGCCGCTTGAAAAAGGAAGTCAACACTGGGAACTAATTTAGCTTCTTTAATCATTTCCGGGGTGACGGAAGGGTCAAAGAAGACACCGCCAAATTTGAACCAACCAGGGATGATCCAATCAGCGTTGTACATGATCTTATATCCAATAAACCAATATGCCGTGACCGCAAGGGCGAAGACGATGAGGTTCTTGGCCAGAATATTAACGGCATTTTTTTGCCTGCATAAGCCCGCTTCCACCATGGCGAAGCCGGCATTCATGAAGATGACCAAGACGGCGCAGATCAACAGAAAGAGGTTGTTCGCGAGGAAGCCGGGTGTGAGCTCGGGCAATTCGTTGGCCTTGGCCGCGAGATTGAACAGCCCCAGACCCAATAAGGCGACAGGCACACAGGCCAACCAGGTCACCGTCGAAGAGGAAATTAGCCTCTTCAAACGTGAAAAGATAAACTGGGGAGCCTTGCGAAGGCTCGTGGTGGAAAGTGAGGCCTTCCACCGCGGTCGAGACAGCGACTGAGTCATGGCCGAAGAAGAAGGGAGACAGTATTAATTCTTGTTCAGAATTGTTCACTCCGAACAGATTGAAACCTGCCCCGTTGACGCCAGGTATTATTAAGATTCGGATGCCACCACTTTGTATCCGAGGCAACAGAATCTCTTTTTTGAGGCTCCGCGATTGGCGCTCTGCATACCGCTGGCTTACCACCGGGCCTGATGACGGCGCTGCGGAGCATGAACGGGAGAGGCGCCCTCTGAAGTCCAACGTTTTGCAAGCAAGCCCCCGAAAGTGTTCTCTGTGGACAGAACGCGAGGTAGATCGGAGAAAGAAATTCCCATCCTCATGAGCACTCCCCTTCGGTATCGCGGTATTTCCTATGCCGTCTCCTCCCAAGAAAAGGCCTCCGATCTGCCTGTTCCCCACATCTATCGCGGCCGGGCCTTCCTGGCGCCCCTGCGCCACGTCGTGGCCTTCGCCATGCCTGTGAAGGAACTGTGCTATCGCGGTCGTCCATATGTCAGCCACCGTGGCCAGAACAGGCCACGGTGATCCGGCCCATGGCTCCCATCGGGGCGGTGCTGGATTTTGCCACTTTTTTTGAAACAAGGCTTGGGGGGAGAGGCCTTCGATAATCCCTTCACCCCCTTTCCCCCCAAGGGCTGACCCTCAGCCACAAACATAGGTGCTTTGCTCCTTGGTGCAGGGGATATCTGTTTTGGTGCCGTCAGCCCAGTAGATACGCAAACGATCGTCTTCGCTCCCGAGGCGAAGCGTGAGCGACTTGATGACCCCCGCCGGAGGTTTGCCGGATTTGTCGGTTCCATCCTCGCTGCGCACCGACAGTTTGTTGAGCCGCTGCTCCAGCTGCTGAATCTTCAAGTCAACCTGGTCCAAGCGGCGTTCTTCCGCGCTTGGACTCCACTGGCAGCCGCTCACCAAGGCGCCCGTCAGGAGAAGGGCCCCCAGACGCCACGAAGCTCTGCTGGGGAGGAGGGCGGCGGTGTGGGGTTGGGAGAACCGGACCGCGCGTCGGGAGCGGACAAAAAACATGGTCAGCCGGCAGGACACGTCTCCTCTCTTAGCTGCTGACCCTTCTCCAGACCAGTCACGGGCCTTCGCGTCCTTCTGCACGGCCCTTCCGCGGCCTTTCTTTCCTGGTTTGTTGGGGCTGGGTGGGGAGTTTTTGCGTATGTGAGGGGTCAGGCGCGTTGTTGCCCGCTGGGCGCGTCAGCGTGGGAACGCTTCAGATCCCAGTCTCCACGCGCTTTTTGGAGCCTTCTCGGCGCCAGCGGGCCCGCCAGTGGAAACTTTCTTCATG
>CAYVWU010000232.1:0-4245 GCA_964455575.1 uncultured Cyanobium sp.
GCCAAAGCGGGCATTGATGCGCTGTTGGGCGATGTCTCGCGCCAGTTCCAAATGCTGCTTCTGATCTTCTCCCACCGGAACAAGATCCGCATCATAAAGAAGAATATCGGCGGCCATCAACACCGGATAATCTAATAATCCTGCCGAGACATTGTCACCCTGCTTAACAGCTTTTTCCTTGAACTGGATCATGCGTTCCAGCCAGTTCAGCGGCGTCACGCAATTCAGCAGCCAGCACAGTTCGCTGTGGGCGCTCACGTGGCTCTGCACAAACACCGTCGCGGTGTCTGGATCGATCCCGCAGGCCAGGTAGAGGGCCGCTGTGGTCAGGGTGTGCTCGGCCAGCTGTCCCGGGTCGTGGGGCACGGTGATCGCGTGCAGATCCACGACACAGAAATAGGTGTCATGGCTGCTCTGCAGATCCACCCAGTTGCGGATGGCGCCCAACCAGTTGCCCAGGTGAAGCGCTCCGGTGGGCTGGACACCGGAGAGCACGCGGGGCCTGGAGGCGGACGGAGGGCGCATCGCGCTCACGCTTCGGTGGCTTCCGCTGCGGCAGAGGCGGTTTCGGCCGCGGGCTCGTCCGCCGCCGGGAGCGTGTCCACGGGCTCGGTGCCCGCCACCTCCCCAGCGGCGTCAGCCTCCACCACCAGCTCCACGCCCGGATCAGGGGCGGCTTCAGAAGCCTCTTCAGGGGGCGCTTCTTCCGCCGCGGCTTCCGGTGCGGCCTCCGGACGGGGTGGCCGGGCAAAGGGATCCACCCGGGCGGTGCGTCCGCCGCTGCCGCGACCCTCCTGCCAGCGACCGCCGCCACCGCGTCCCTCCGATCGCTCGCGCCGGCCCTCCCCGCGCCCGCCGCCCTCGCCACGGCCACCGCCTTCACCGCCACCGCCCCGGCTTCCCGCCTGGGAACGATGGAGCTCCACCAGGTCCGCCAATTTCCCTTCGTCCAGCTGCTGGCCGAGGGTGCGCAAGGCAAAACCGAGCACGGCAACGGTGGAGCGCAGGCCGAAGGCCTCCTGCAGCGCCCGGGCCGAGCGCATCTCGTTGTCGCTCAAGCGAATGCGAAACCCGCCTTCTCGAGGGCCTGCGGAGCGCTCTCCACGGGGGGAGGCGTCCGAACGCTGGCGTTCAGAGGGGTACGGGGAGGGAGTGCCTTCGGCCATGCCGCCAGGGGGATTTCAGGCGCAAGTGTGACGCATCGCCCGCTCGACGATGGTGAGATCCGGACGCAGCCAGAACAGCCCATGGTCTTCGACCGCGGGGGGGGCGGCCCCCTCTCCCGCCGGACGGGCGAGCACGATCAAGGGAAGGAGGCGGGGGCCGCCGCTGGCGAAACTCTGGCGGTAGGTGGCCACGAGATCGAGGTAGCGCTCCAGGGTCCAGCCATGGGGCTGGCTCTCCAGGGCGTTCCAGTAGCGACGCAGGGCGAGCTGGCAGGCCTCGGCGCCGTATTCCAGCCAACAGAGCTGCTGGGCCTGCCAGGGCGCATGCCCCGCCTCCACCAAGGCGCGCCAGTGTTCCAGTTCCGGGGCGTCTCGGCTCAGATCCGGGGGCAGCTCCAGGGCGAGCCGCTCAACGGCCACAACGGT
The DNA here is from genome assembly GCA_964455575.1 of uncultured Cyanobium sp. Classification (GTDB taxonomy): domain Bacteria; phylum Cyanobacteriota; class Cyanobacteriia; order PCC-6307; family Cyanobiaceae; genus Cyanobium. The sequence continues at coordinate 1,593 of CAYVWU010000232.1, forward strand.
CAGACGCAGCCAGCAGCGATTGAGCAGCAAGACGGGCAGCTGCCCGGACCAGTGCGTCGCCTGGCTCAAGGCGCGGGCCGCGGCCCGGGCCCGCGCCAGCTGGCCGGGACTGAGGGTGGGGGGCTCGGCGGGCATGGAATCGACAGCCTTTCCCACGCTGCGGGGATGTGGGAAACCATAGCCAGGGTCTGAAGGGGCGTCGGTCGCCCCAGCCTGGACCTCCCCGTGTCAGGCGGCACAGACGGTAGGCAACAGTCTGGCCACCGCCGCTGGTGGCTGGACCCGTTGGCCTCCAAGCTGGGGAGACCAATGCCGGCCTTGCCCCCGCAACCGCTGTGACCCCCAACGCTGAGACCCCCAATGCCGTGACCGCCGCCACGACGGGGTCCTCTCTCCCCCCAGCCGCGGCGAAGGCGGAACCCGTCGGGTCCTCAGGCCCGGCCGTCCCCATGCCGGCCTGGGGACGGGGGTTGCTGCTCGTGTCCGCCGGAGGGGTGGTCATCGACGCGGTGCTCCATGGGCTGCAAGGCGGCGGGTCGTGGCTTGGGCTTGGCGCCTTGGCGGGTGGGTGGTGGTGGCTGGCGCGATCCCGGGTCGGTCGCGGGCTTCCTCCCCGTCCCTCCTCGGTGGCCGGTTGGAGCGCCCGCTGCCAGGAGCTGCTGGGGCAGTTCGCCCAGCTCGACGCCGAGCCCCTCGACCAGCAGCGGCGGTCGGCGTCCCTGAGCCGGCTGGTCGCCGAGAAGGCGCGCCGGGAGCTGCGCGTGGGGCTGGTGAGTTCCGATCCGCCGCGCCCGCCGCTGCTGGCGGTGATCCAGGCCGCGTTGCGCGCGCCCCGCCCCCTGCGCCTTCTCGTCAGCCACCCCCTGCCCAGCAGCAGCGCGCGCTGGCAGTGGTCGGAGGGCTTCACCGCCTGCGATGCCCTGCTCTTTCATCTGCGCCCCCCGCTGACGGCGGCCGATCTGCGTTGGCTGGAGGCCCTCCCCGCGGGCCTGCCGATCTGGTTGCTGGTGCAGACCGAGCCCCAGCGGTCCTCCACCTCCTGGCTGCGCGACCTGCGCAGCCAATGGCCCGCCAGCGCTTCCACCCCCATCCTCCCCTGGTCGGGCGACGCCGACGGGCTGGCCGCCACCCTGGCGCCGCTCGCCGCCTGGCTGGGACGGGAAAGCGCCCGGTTGCCGCAGGCCACGCTGCGGCGCAGCCTGGAGTCTCTCCACCAGGCCTGGCAGGCCGATCTGGAACGGCTGCGCCGCGTCCAATGGCGCCAGCTTCAGCAGCGGACGCAGTGGCTGGTGGCGGCGGGGGTGCTGGTCACCCCCTCCCTGAGCCTGGACCTTCTGGTCGTGACGGTCGCCAACGGCCTGATGCTCCGAGAGATGGCGCGGCTTTGGGACTGCCCCTGGACCCTGGAGCAGCTCCGGGCGGCCGCCACCCTGGTGGGTCAGGCCGCCCTTGGCCTGGGGGTCGTGGAGTGGAGCAGCCAGGCGGTCTGCGCCGCCTTCAAGCTCCACGGTTCCACCTGGCTGGTGGGGGGCACGCTGCAGGCCCTCAGCGCCGCCTACCTCACCCGGGTGATCGGCCATGCCATGGCGGATCTGCTGGCCCGTGGCGCCGGGGTGAGCGGCCCGGATCTGGAGGCGATCAAGGCCGAGGCCCCGCTGCTCGTCGCGCGGGCGGCGGAGGCGGAGCGGCTGGATTGGGGGAGCTTTCTCCAGGAGGCGGGAGCCTGGCTGCGGCAACAGGAGCCCCAGGCGTCGCCCGCCGCGAGCGGCTCATGAACGCGCGGCTGATGAAAAGGACTGTTTTTTTTCAGCGGATCAGCGCCAGGACCATGAACTTTCTCGAAGCTGATCAACGATTCATTGCCGACGCTTGCGCCTCACTGGCGAAAACCTAGGTTCATAGGTGCCCGGATCGTTTTTTGACGGCCGGGCCATCTGTAAACCGTCCCTCTCCACGGCGCGTCTCCGTGATGGTTCATCCCGAAGGCATCGCTCAGGGGGATTTCTCTACCCGTTCTGCTTCATGACCACTGCCCTTCGCAGCAGAGGCCAGGCTGGAAGTTGGGAAAACTTCTGCCAGTGGGTCACCTCCACCAACAACCGCATTTATGTCGGTTGGTTTGGCGTGCTGATGATCCCCTGCCTTCTGGCGGCCACCATCTGCTTCATCATCGCCTTCATTGCCGCCCCCCCGGTGGACATTGATGGCATCCGTGAGCCCGTTGCCGGCTCCTTCCTTTACGGCAACAACATCATCTCCGGCGCTGTCATCCCCTCCAGCAACGCCATCGGCCTGCACTTTTATCCCATCTGGGCCGCTGCCAGCCTGGATGAGTGGCTCTACAACGGTGGCCCCTATCAGCTGGTGGTGTTCCACTTCCTGATCGGCATCTCCGCCTACATGGGCCGCCAGTGGGAGCTCAGCTACCGCCTCGGGATGCGCCCCTGGATCTGCGTCGCCTACAGCGCTCCGCTGTCGGCCGCCTTCGCGGTGTTCCTGATCTATCCCTTCGGTCAGGGCTCCTTCTCCGACGGCATGCCCCTCGGCATCAGCGGCACCTTCAACTTCATGCTGGTGTTCCAGGCTGAGCACAACATCCTGATGCACCCCTTCCACATGCTGGGTGTGGCTGGTGTGTTCGGCGGCAGCTTGT
>CAYVWU010000233.1:0-4229 GCA_964455575.1 uncultured Cyanobium sp.
GCGGTGCTTTGATGGCCTGCCTGTCGTTGTCCTCACCAAGCCACCCATGAGGTCCTGTTTCTTCAGGCCTGGACCCCGGGGGCTGCGCGGCCTCCTCCTCACCAGCGGCATGGTCATCGGGCTGACCTCACCAGCCCGTGCGGGGCTGCTTCTCCCCGTTCTCCAGTTGATCCGTCCGCAGCTGGAAACGCGACTTGCGGAGATCTGCGTGCAGGCGGCCTCCGCCGGCTCGCCCAATCTGGAGGCCACCCTCCAGGACCCCTGTCGCAAACTGGCGGCGCCCACCAGTCGCTGTCTGATTGAGGAAACGGATCGCACCGGACGCGGGCTCGGCGTGCTCACGGAGTTGGTCGGCGGACGTTTTGGCGATGACGGAGAAGTGGTGGTGAAGCGTTGTCTGGCGCGGCTGCTGGGGCTCCCGGTGGACAGTCTTCGGGAGGTTCCCCTGCGGGACCTGGCGCGACGTTTCGGCACCCTCGGGTCCCTTTCGGGAGGACGCGCGCCCGAGGGGCCCTAGCTCCGCGACACCGACTCCGCCGTCTCCCCGTCAGGGTTTTGGCGTTCGTAGTGGAGCAGCAGCTCTCCACCCATCAGAGCCTCGTGCCTCCGCAGAACCCAGGAGCTTTGGTGATCGCCGTCCGACTGGGGGGGCAGCCAACCATGGGGGCCACCGAGGACCATCGGACACACGGTGAGCTGCATTTCATCCAGCGCCCGGGCGGTCATCAGGGATCCCGCCAGTTCCGCCCCACCCAGCACGGCCACACGCGCCACGCCCAGCGCACCGAGGCCGCTGAGGGTCCGCGTCCAGTTGACAAAGGGAAGAACCCTCTCGAAACCTGCCGCCTCGACCGGAAGGCCAGGGGCGTCCGCCAGGAGCAGCCAGCGTGCCAGGGGTTGCTGGAAAAAGGGGAGCTCAGGCGCGAAGTGGCCCGTGCGGCTCCACACCACGACGGTGGGTTGGGGGGGAAGCCCTTGGTCCCCACGCTGCCGCAGCAGGTCTGAGGCGTGAATGAGGCAGCTGCTCCCATGGAGTCGCAGGGTGCGGGCCCCCATCAGGACAACATCCGCCCAGGTCAGCGCTTCTTCCAGGACACGACGATCCCCCGGGCCTCCCAGCTGGGCGGCCCCCCCTTCCGGAGGGGCGAGACGCCCGTCGACACTGACGGCCAGCACAAGCCGCAATCGGGGTGGAGCCAATCCTCAGGAGGCGGCGATGGCCTCCAGGGCTCCGGGAACCATCCCGAGCTGAGCGGTTTCGGCATACACTTCCGCCGCATTGTTGGGACTTTCCTGCAGGCGCACCTTGTGCAGGCGCGCCCCCAGGTCCGCGATCGGTGCCGTGAGCAGATCGGCGATGTGGAGAGCGATGTTTTCCGCTGTGGGGACACAGGCGGCGAAATGGGGGATGTCCTTGTTGAGAAACGTGTGATCGAACGGTTCCACCACCAGCTCTTGCACCACCTGTTGCAGGGCGGCCAGATCACAGATCATGCCGGTGCGCTCCTGGATCCGACCGCGAACGGTGATCTCCAGGAGATAGTTGTGCCCGTGACCGTGAACGCGGGCACATTTGCCGTAGATGGCTTCGTTCTCGGCCTGACTCAGTTCCTCGCGGGCGAGGCGGTGGGCGGCGGCGAAGTGGGTGCGAATGGAGAGGAAGGCTTCCATGGGGTGGCTGGTGGGACCGCTGAGCACGTCGGCCCAGAGATCGGGATGTTCGTAAAGGCGGATTGCCACCACAGGCAGGTGGGGGGTCAACCTGGTGCCGATGGCCAAGGCCAGGGCTTCCGTGGTGGGAAGGGTGCCCTCGGGACGGCTGAGATCAAACTCCGGCCAGAGGCCATTCAGGCAGCGGAAGTTGAGGGGGTCGGTCACTTCACGACGGATCGCGTGCTTCACCTCGGAGAGATTGAGCACCATGCCGTCCGCATCCAGCGGACCCGCCATCGCCACCACCAGCTCATAGTTGTGCCCGTGACCGGGCTCGAGACTGCAGAGACCGAACCGGGCCTCGTTCTCCGCGTCGCTGACGTCCGGCAGTCGATAAACGTGACTGGCACTGAAGCAGGCACGACGGGTGATCACGCACGGTCTCCCGCGGCCGTGGGGACCGTGCGGGTGGCCAGCTGTGCCACCTGGTGAGGAGATCGGCGTTGCCGCCTGGGCCGGCAGCGTCAACCCGGCGGGCGTCATGACGGGATCCGATGGTGGCGGCATCCTAGGAAATGGCTTGCCGTCATGGGTTTCTGATGCCACCCGTCGTCGACGCTGATCTGGTGCGGAGGTTGCGCGGGCTCAACCTCTACCTGGTGGGAATGATGGGAGCCGGGAAGAGCGCGGTGGGCCGTCCCCTGGCCCAGGCCCTCGGCTATCGCTTCATCGATGCCGATGACGCCTTGGAGCGGACGGCCGGTCGCCCGATTCCCCGGATCTTCGCGGACGAGGGGGAGGCGGGATTTCGCGACCTGGAAACGGCGGTGCTGGATCAGCTCGCCCATTGGCACTCCCTGGTGGTGGCCACAGGCGGCGGCGTCGTGACGCGACCTGTGAACTGGGGGCATCTGCGCCAAGGCGTGGTGATCTGGCTGGATGCGCCGGAGTCTCTGCTGCTTGAGCGCTTGCGGAACGATGCCACCCCCCGACCCCTGCTGGACGATCCGGATCCCGCGGCGCGTCTGCGCCACCTGCTCGACGCCCGCCGCCCCCTCTACGCCCAGGCCGATCTGCATGTGAGCCAGGGCGATGACCCACCCGAGACGGTGGCGCGTCAAGTGCTGGACGCCCTACCCGCCATCCTCCGGGACGCGCCGGCCGAGGGGGATCAGACGGATGACGGCGGCTCCAACCGCACTGCGAACCATTGAATCGTCAACCCGGGCTCCAACTCCAGCTCACACGCCGTCTCCAGAAGCCGCTCAGCCCGGGCGCCGTCATCGCCCAGATCGGCCAGATCCTCTGGCAGAACAGGCAGGGCGGCGAGGTGGCGCGCCAGCCAGGCGCGGGTGGCGTCCGCGGTGAGGATGGCTTCCTCCTCTCCGGGTTCCAGAACCACGTAGTGGTCCAGTTCCCGCAGCAGGGGATCGCTCATGGCGTCCCCCGTCGGCCGAGGTTGGCGAGCACCCGGTCGCGCCAGTCGAAGAGCGGCTGAAACAGGGGATTGTCGGCAATGCCGCTCACCCCTTCCCCGGCCAGCGGCGCTTCCGCGGAAGCGGGGAATCGCAGCAGGGAGAGTTGAGCGACCACCGCCAGATCCGCCAGGCTGAGCTGGGCCCCCACCAGGTGGTCGCGGCCGGCCACGAGTTGGCAGAGCTGTTCGAGATTGCGCTGCAGCTGGCGAGCCTCCCGCGGCGCCAGCAGGCTGGTGAAGGTGTCGCTGAGAGGACCCAGCAGTCCTCCCGGCAGCACGCCCACCAGCTGGCGCAGGGAGGAGGGGGTGGCCTCCGGGAGCAGGGCCGCGCGCAGTGTCGGTCGGCTGGCGGCCGCCTGCAGCAAAGCCCGGCGGCATCCCGTGGCCAGAGCCGTGTCGGCCCAATCCTCCAGGAGCAACACCCGCGCCCGGTCGTGGGGATCACTCGGCAGAAGGGGGGGCAAAGGATGGCGCTGCTCCAGGTGGAGGGCGATCTCCGTGGAATCGGCGATGACCTCGCTGCCATCCACCAGCACAGGCACCTGGCGCTGTCCGGACAGGCGGAAGAGCTCGAGCTGGCCCACCCCGGGAACCACCTCCACCAGCTTGGCCTCCAGACCCTTGGCCGCCAGCACGAGCCGCACCTTTTCACAAAAGGCGGAGTGCCTGAACTGATGCAATTCCAACATTCTGGCCTCGTTGCCGGGCGTCACGGCGGCAGAGTAGCCAGCAAGCTGATGGAGGGGTTGCCCGGCGATGAGGGAGTTTCTGCAGAACGTGCTGCGCTACCCGCGCTATCTGGTGGCCTTCTCCCTGGGCATCCTGCAACCCCTCGTGCAGCCCCTCACGCGCCGGGGGGTGCCCCCCGTCACCGCGGTGGCCTTGGTGGGGGCGCTGGTGAGCGGCTCCCTCTGCCTGGGGCTGGTGCTGCGTGCGATGGTGGCTCCAGCACCACTGGGTTAGCCATGGCACAGGGCCGAAGGGTGGAGCGGCTGGCCTCCTTGCTGCGTCGGGAGATCAGCGAGCTGCTCAACGGAGGCATTCGCGACGCGCGCGTGCACCAAGGAATGGTGAGCATCACCCGGGTCGATGTGGCGGG
>CAYVWU010000234.1:0-4201 GCA_964455575.1 uncultured Cyanobium sp.
GCATGTATTTCATAGTTATGGAATTGATTCAGCTGGAAGCAGCACATATGCCTTGCAAGCATAACTTTCCCTAATTACCTTGCAAATGCATCTCAAATATTGCCAATAAACTGCAACGGTTGATCAGGCCCTCTTGACAATCATACTCTATTTCTTTACAGTTTAACCATAGATCAATCAATTGCCACTAATGCCTCCATATTAGCATAATTAACTTGCTGAAGGCGCGGGGGGGCAATGCTTATCTAAACCTTCTTCTCGCAAGAGTGCTCTGAAAGTGCGGACAAATAGACTGCAATGCTTTTCGCCAAGTGGCCAACACTTGTTCATTGTATTGAGTCCTCGGGCGCGCGTCGTTTACTGATTCTCGGGAAGTGCGGCGGTGGCCATGCTTCCCGAGAATCAGTAAAGGGCACCTCGAAAAATCGGAATAGGGTTTGATTGGCTGGTCGGTTTGGCTATCATCAGGAATAGCCGATTCGCTTAGGCTGTGGGGCAGAGAGGATTCTGGGACGAACAGAACAGAGTCAACAAGCTTCAGGAGAAAAAGCCGGTGCTCAAGCGGCTCTCCGAAACGATCCCGTGGGAGTCATTTCGACCACTGCTTGAGCAGGGTTACACGCGAGAGCGGAAGAGCAATGCAGGGCGCAAGAGGATTGACCCTCTGATCTTATTCAAGATGCTGATTCTCCAGCAGTTGTTCAACCTTAGTGATGAAGAGGTTGAATTTCAGGTCAATGACAGACGCTCCTTCGAGGAGTTTGTCGGCCTTGGTGTGATGAATATAATTCCGGATGCCACCACGATCGCGTTTTTCAGAGAAAGACTTCGGAAGGCGGGGGTCATCGAAGAACTCTTCGAGATGTTCGAGTCTTACCTGCGCTCGCAGGGCCTGCAAGCCCGCGGTGGCCAGATCATCGATGCAACACTTGTCCCTGTTCCCAAGCAACGCAATACCCGTGAGGAGAATGCTGAAATCAAAGCAGGTCGCCTGCCAGATGGCTGGGATGAAAACCCAGACCGACTGCGGCAGAAAGACTTAGATGCTCGCTGGGTTCAAAAGAATGGGATCAACTATTATGGATACAAGAATAGTATCTGCATTGATGTTGATCATGGTTTCATCCGTCGATACGCCGTGACACCAGCCAATATCCATGACAGCCAGATGCTTCCACGCCTGCTGGATCCCGAAAATGAGCATGACCATGTATGGGCCGACTCGGCATATTCAGGCGAATGCTTCGAGGATCTGTTGTGCCTTGGTGGTTTCGAAAGCCTGATTCACGAAAAGGGCGCGCGGAACAATCCACTCGGCGAAGCCGCCAAAGAGAGGAACCGTGTCAAATCTGCAATCAGAGCATGTGTTGAACATGTCTTCGGATGCATGACAATGTCAATGGGTGGGAAGCTGACAAGAAAGATCGGATTGGCGAGAAATGAGGCATGGTGGGGCCTCAAGAACCTCACCTTCAACTTCCTCCGATATCTTCAACGAACTTCCGGCTTGGCTGCGGTTGCATCGCATTGAAAGAAGAACCTACAATCTTCTTTCCGCTCTGTTCAATTAGTATAGCTCTTGTGCAGTACATGGCGACTTTGTGACGCCTTTTTAATGCCGTTTGATGCCGGTCAGGGCCTGATTTTTCGAGGTGCCCTAAATAAGCAGTTTCCCTCTAGTCAGCAGGAGCGGCACTCTCGACTAATCGTGTTCACGTCGAACAATGGACACCGGACTGATAACCACCACCCTCCCCAATCACCCACCCCCTACGCCAACAAATGCAACCCCAGCCGCTCCGATAAAAACGTAGCGGTGAGCTGTCCGCGCACGCTGTTGCCGGTGGTGTCGAGCGGGGGGGAATAGGTGGCCAGGCCGCCTTTGCCGGGGGCCACGGTGATCATGCCGCCGGAGACGCCGCTTTTGCCGGGGAGGCCGATGTCGTAGAGCCAGTCGCCGGAGGTTTCGTAGAGGCCGGCGGTCACCATCACGGCCAGCACCACCTTGCAGACCGGGGCCGACACCACCGGGGTGCCGGTGAGTGGGTGGCGGCCTCCGTTGGCCAGGGTGGCGGCCATCAAGGCCAGGTCGCGCGTGCTCACGCTCAGGGCGCACTGGCGGGTGTACAGCTCCGTGGTGGCCTGCGGGTCGAACCAGAGGCCGCCCTGCTCCTCCAGCAGGCTGGCGATGCCCAGGTTGCGGTGGTTGCTGGCCAGCTCCGACGCCTTCACCTCCTCATCCACCGTGAGCGGGCGGCCGGCGAAGCGGGAGAAGCCATCGATGATGAACGCCCACTTCTCCGCCGCCGTTTCGCCCGGCGCCAGGCTCGTGGCCGCGATCGCGCCCGCATTCACCATCGGGTTCGACAGGCCGTCATCCGCCCGCTCCACCGCCTGCACCGCGTTGAATGGCAATCCCGTGCTGTTCACCCCCAGCCGCTCGCGCGCCAGCCGTTCGCCGATCGCCTCGCAGATCAACGCATACAGAAACGGCTTCGACAGGCTCTGGATGCTGAAGCGCTGCTCCGCCACTCCCGCCTCGATCACCAGGCCACCGCAGCTCGCCACCGCAATCGCGAACTGGTCGGGGTCCGCCGCCGCCAAGGCCGGGATATACGTGGCCACGCGGCCCTCGCGCACCGGCCCAAAGCGGCGATGGGCCTCCCCCACCAGCTCGCGCACCACCGCCTCACTCGGCAGCTCCCCCTTCGCCCGCCAGGTCTCCATCCTCAGCCGCCCGGCGCCGCGTCAGCAGCCGGCCGCGCCCCTTCCCACGGGAACTGGGGCAGGCGGTGCAACGCCTCGCGCTGCGCCTCCCGCCAGGTCTCGATCATCTGGTCGAGCCGCGGATCGTCTTCCTCCACCTTCAGCTGGTGCGCAATCCGGCAGCTGCCCGCCTCGATCATCACCAGCTCAAACGGCGGACCCACCGACAGATTCGAGCGCTGCGTCAGTACTTCCGAAATCAGGCACAGCCGCGCCGCATCCTCCAGCGACAGGTGCGCATGGCCCACATTATCCAGCGGGGGTTTGCCGTATTTGCCCTCGCCGATCTGCAGGTAGGGCGTTTCCGCCGTGGCCTGGATCGCATTGCCCTGCGGATACACCAGAAACAAGCCATGCAGTTCGTTGCCGATCTGGCCCGCCAGCAGGAACGACGCCGAACCGCTGGCACCGCTGCGCTTCAGCTCCGCCTCATTCTCCTGCTGCACCGCCACACTCACCCGCCCCACATAGGCCGCCGCCTCAAACAGATAATCGCAATGGCGCAGGTCTTTGCCCGCTCCCTCCACCTTGTCCGCCGGGCGCTCCAGATCGCGCCGGATCCAGTTCACCACCGCCTGGGTGGTGGCCAGGCTGCCCGCCGCCAGCAACACAAACAACCGATCCGGCGCCGGCTGAAACGTGTACAGCTTGCTGTAGGTGGAGATGTAATCCACCCCCGCATTGGTGCGCGAATCGGAGACGAGCACCAGCCCCTTCTCCAGCCAGTAGCCCAGGCAGTAGGTCATCGTTCGCAGTTCAGAAGCACGCGGTCCATTTTCAGATGCGCTCCGGCCCATCCGGCTCACCCAGCTCGGTGAGCGCCAGCTGGCGCATCGTTTCCCCCCACGCCCCGCACACCGCCGCCCCCGCCACCACCAGCACGATCCCGGCCGTGCGGATCGGCTTCAGCGGCTGGCCCGGCGCCCGGGCGGCCCGATGGCCCAGCACCATCAGCACCGCCGCCGCCAGGGCCGCCAGGGCCGAGCTGGCCACGATGCGGCGACGGTCCACCCGCACCTGGCGGCGCGGTCGGTAGCCGGGGGGATGGGGCAGGGGCATCGCCGCGCCGTGGATCAAGGGGTGGGGTTGCCCGGACCATCCCCGGGCAGGGGCTCAGTCTGAACACTGGCGGGGAACCAGGCCGCCTCCAGCTGCTTCATCAGCACATAAAACGACGGCACCACAAACAGGCTCAGGGCCGTGGCCACCAGCAACCCCCCGAAGATCACCGCCCCCAGCGACCGCTGGCTCAAGGCGCCCGCGCCGCTCGCCACCAGCAGCGGGAAGAAGCCCGCCAGGGCCGCCAGCGCCGTCATCAGGATCGGCCGCAGACGCGAACTCGCCGCCCCCAGCGCCGCCTCGGTGGCGCTCAGGCCCGCCTCCATCCGCTGGTTCGCCAGATCCACGATCAAAATGCCGTTCTTCGCCGCCAGGC
>CAYVWU010000235.1:0-4014 GCA_964455575.1 uncultured Cyanobium sp.
GGCCAGGCCAGGCCCAGGAGCATCCCCAGCCCGGTGGCCACCGCCTTGCCGCCCCGCCAGCCCAGCCACACCGGCCAGATGTGGCCGGCCAGAGCCGCCAGGCCCGCGCCCACCACCCACCCATCCAGGCCCGTTCCCTGCCAGCCGGCGCCGCCCAGCACCCCCCGGGCGAGCAGCACCGCCGCCGTGCCCTTGAGCACGTCCAGCAGAAAGACCGCCAGGGCTGGCCCCTTGCCCAGCACCCGCAGCACGTTGGTGGCCCCGGTGGAGCCGGAGCCCTCCTCGCGGATGTCGATGCCGGCGAGCAGGCGTCCGGCCAGCCAGCCGCAGGGGAGGGAGCCGAGCAGATAGCCCGCGAGCAGGAGGCCCGGGGGAAGAAGCGGGGAGGGCATGGCGGGGGGCGGGTCAGTAGAGCTCATCCTCGGCGGCGAGCTCGATGGGCGTGCCGGCGAAGGCCAGCCAGAGGGGAAATTGCAGGATCGGGGTTTCGATGGCCCGCTCCGCGGAGTCGATGACGATGAAAGGGAGCTCCTCCTGCTCCTCCAACCGGTCGGCCCGCTCCACCAGGGCCTCGGGCCGCTCGAAGAGCACGATGCCGCTGTTGGGGCCGAAATCCTCTCGGCTCAGGCCGAGGCAATCCTGCAGTCCTCGGCGCCATTCCCCGAGGCGTTCCGGTCGACTGGCGAGCACCAGGGTTTGGAACCGATCCCCGTAGAGATCGCCGAGGATGGCGATGGCCGCGGCGGTGACGACCAGGTTGCGATGGCGGGTGCCCCGGCTCGGTTGGGCGCCGCGACCGCCCTGCCGCAGAAACCACTCCTCCAGCAGCGCGGCCCCTTCGGCATCGAGGGTGCGGCGCAGGCGCCAGGGGTCGGCGGAAAAGTCGGGCTGCCCCTGGAACGTCCGCAGCCACTCGCGGATGATCGCCTCGTCCTGGCTGAAGAGACCGGCCGCGGCGGGGGCCTCCTGGGGCGCGGCGGCCTCCTCCGCCCGCCGCTGATCGAGGGCCGAGGGCTGAACGAGCAGCGGCTGGCTGACGAGCTGGGCCTGCTCCGCCGAGGCCGCCAGGGCCTGGAGGGCGGTCACCAGGTAGTCCTGGAAGCCGCGCACCCGTTTCGCGATCGCCTCCGACTGGCCGGTGAAGGTGCTCTGGATCTCCGCGTTGAGCTGATCGCGCCGGCTCTCCAGGGCCTGAATCTCCTCGTCCAGCGCTGAGCGGCGCGCCTGGAGCTCGCGCAGGGCGAGCGCCAGCAGCTCCTCGGTCGCGGCTGGCGGAGGCGCTGGGGCGGTCGGGGGGGCATCGGACGACCCAGCGGGTGCTTCCGGGGCCTCGGGGCCTTCCGGGGCCGCTGCGGTGTCAGTGGCCGTCAGGGCTTCAGCGGCCTCGGGCGTGTCGGGGAGGGCGGGATCGCGGCTCATGGGTTCGGGGCAACGGGGAGGGGCACCCGGCGTTCCAGCTCGGCGCGCAGGGCGGTGGCGTCAAACAACATGGGCAGCAGGTGCGGACTGTTCCGCTCCCGGAAATAAAACAGCACCGGCACGGCGGGGAAGAAGACCCGCCAGTCGAGCCAGGCGTCATAGGGAAAACGGCGAATCTCCTCGCCGGAGCGCAGCACCACCAGCGCCTCGGCCTGGAAGCACAGCCGCAGCAGGTTGGTCTGCAACAGCAGGAAACTCCCCATGGTGAGGAGGGACAGGCCTCCGTAGAAGAAGCCCGGCGAGCGCGTGCTGAGGGTGAGCACGAAACCCGCGATCAGCAGCAGGCCCAGGGGCACCCAGTAGCGGGGGGTCAGGGTGATCTCCTCCAGCCCCCCGGCCGCGGGGGCGTTGGAGCTGGTGCCGCCAGCGGCGTTGGCAGAGGGGGGGATCGCCATGGGGGTCAGCGGGAGGAGAGGAATTCTGGCCTTGCCGGTGGACGCTCAGCTGCCGAAGAGGATCTGGGTGAGGACCACATCCACCAGTGCCACACACAACAGGATCATCACCACCGCCCCCGTCGTGCTGGCACCCACCTCCTTGGGGCCGCCCTTGGTGGTGAGGCCCCAGCCGCAGGCCAGCACGGCGATGATCAGCCCGAACACCAGGGCCTTGATCAGCATGGAGGGCACGTCATCGGGCTCCATCCAGGTGCGCACGGAGGTCCAGAAGACGCTGGGAGGAATGCTGTAAAGCAAGGTGCTGCTCAGCTGTCCCGACCACAACGCCATGCCGAAGAAGAGCAGGCATTGCACGGGCGACATGATCAGCAACGCCAGCAGGCGGGGCACCACCAGGTAGTCGACCGGATCGGTGCGCAGCATGGTGATGGCGTCGATCTGCTCGGTCACTTTCATGGTCCCCAGTTGGGCCGCGTAGGCCGTGGCCACCTTCCCGGTGAGCAGGGTGGCGGTGAGCAGGGGCGCGATCTCGCGGGACAACCCCAGGGCGAGCAGGCCCCCCACGGCGGCGTTGGCCCCCTGGCGGGAGAGCTCCGCCGCCACCTGGATGTTGAACACCGTCCCCGCCGCCAGGCCCGTGATCAACACGATCAGCACGCTGCCGGGGCCGGCCTCCATCAGCTCCGCCATCAGATCCCCCGGGTGGATGCGCCCCTTGGCCATGGCGCTCACCGCCTGGCCACCGAGCATCAGGCTGGCGCCAAGGCGGTCCAGCCAGCGCGGGGCGGAGGTCCGCCAGCGGGGGGGACGGCGCAGGGTGGTCATGGCGTCTCCAGAACCAGGGGGCGCTGGGGGCTCTTCGGCCAGCGCCGCATCACCACCAGCCCCAACACCACCAGCACCGCCGGGATCAGGCCCATGCACAGCCGGATGGCCAGCAGGGCCTCCCGCGGTTGGTCGGTGCCGAGGGTGGGGACGTAGCCGCTGAGGCTCATCAGGCTGCCAAAGCTGAAGAGCACCAGGCTGATGCACAGCTTCTGCACGAACACCATGAAGGCGCTGAAGAGGCCGGCGGGCTTCTCCGGATCGACGTCGATGGCGTCCGGCAGCAGCGACCAGGGGATGAGGTAGGCGGTGGAGGCTCCCAGGCCCACGACGAGGATCGCCCCCAGGAGGCCACCCAGGCGCAGCTGGTTGGTGAGGGTCTCCAGCGGCGCCGCCTGGACGTCGAGGGGGGTCAGCAGCATGGCCGCCAGGCAGCCCGTCACCCAGAACCCCGCCCCCCAGGCCAGGGCCCGCAGCCGACCCTGACGGTGGCTCACCAGGGTCCAGAGCTGCAGACCCACCAGGGTGCTGATCTGGAAGGGCAGAAGGATCCAGTTGCTCCAGCTTTCCGGCAGGCGCATCACCACCGGCAGAAAGATCAGCGCCGCCGTCTGCATCAGCTGCAGGGCGCACCAGAGGAGCAGGTAGAGCCCCAGCACGCGCATGAAGCGGCCGTTGGCGCCGATGCGGCGCAGCAGCCGACGGGTGGAGCCGCGGGAGGGGGTCGGCTGCTGGGCGTGGCGGGCGGCGGGGGCGATGCCCCAGCAGCAGGCCAGGGTGCTGGCGCTGATGATCAGGCCGGAGAGCAGCCCCAGGTGCCAGTAGCTGGTGGGATTGGCGTGGTCGCGCAGCAGCAGGCCGCCGAGGATCAGGCCGATCAGGCCGGCGATGATCGAGCCGGTGAAGCGGGAACGGTTGAGGCGGGTGCGCAGGGTGGTGTTGCTCGTCACCTCCGCCATCAGGGCGGTGTAGGGCAGGTTGACGCAGGTGTAAAGGCTGTTGGCCAGCACGGAGATGGCCACAAAGAAGGCGAATTTCAGCCAGAGGCTCCCCGGCGGCAACCACCACATCGCCGCCATGGACGCCCCGAGGGGAATGGCGCTCCACACCATCCAGGGCAAGCGAGGGCCATTGGCATGGCGCGTGCGATCGCTCAGCCAGCCCACGATGGGATCGTTGATGGCATCCCACACCCGGGCGAGCATCAGCACCAGCCCGGCCATCCAAGGGGGCAAGCCGGCGGCCGAGGTGTAAAACAGGAATAGGTAGAAGCCGATCAAGCCGGCCGCCATGCCGGTGCCCGCGTCCCCGA
>CAYVWU010000235.1:4024-4196 GCA_964455575.1 uncultured Cyanobium sp.
GGCTGTTGGCCACCACCGAGATGCCGACAACGAAAGCGAATTTCACCCACAGACTGCCGGGAGGCAGCCACCACATCATCGCCATGGCGGCCCCCAGGGGGATGGCGCTCCACACCATCCAGGGCAGGCGGGGGCCGTTGGGGTGGTTGGTGCGATCGCTGAGCCAGCCGAC
>CAYVWU010000236.1:0-4153 GCA_964455575.1 uncultured Cyanobium sp.
TTCAACATCTCCACCGCCGTGGCCTTCACCGCCGCCGCCTGCGGCGCGCGGGTGGCCAAGCATGGCAACCGCAGCGCCAGCGGCCGCGTGGGCTCCGCCGATGTGCTCGAGTCCCTCGGCCTCCACCTCGGGGCGCCCCTCCCCCGGGTCGTCGACGCGCTCAACGCCGCCGGGGTCACCTTCCTCTTCGCCCCGGGGTGGCATCCCGCGCTGGCGGGCGTGGCCAGCCTGCGCCGCACCCTGGGCATCCGCACGGTGTTCAACCTCCTCGGCCCCCTGGTCAACCCCCTCCAACCCGACGCGCAGGTGCTGGGCGTGGCCCGCGCCGACCTGCTGGACCCCATGGCCGGCGCCCTGCGGGGACTCGGGGTGCGACGGGCGGTGGTGGTGCACGGGGCCGGTGGGCTGGATGAGGCGTCTCTGAGCGGCCCGAGCGAGTTGCGCTGGCTGGAGGAGGGCCGGATCGAGACCCGCTGGCTCGATCCCGAGGCCCTCGGCCTGCGCCTGGCGCCCCTCTCCGCGTTGGCGGGAGGCGATCGCCTGGCCAATGCCGCCCTGTTGGAGGCGGTGCTGCGGGGGCGGGGCAGCGAGGCCCAGACCGATGTGGTGGCCCTCAACACCGCCCTGGTGCTGTGGGTGGCGGGTTTGGCGCCCACGGCCGCCGCGGGGCTGGACCAGGCCCGCCAGGCCGTGGTCTCCGGCGCGGCCTGGCGCAAGGTGGAGGCGCTGCGCCAGGTGCTGCCCGCGCCACCGGCAGCGGCAGAATGAAGGACGGTCCGCCCCAGCCTTCCGTCCTCGTGCCCTCCTCTTCTCCTGACTCCGCCCTCCTGGTGCTCGCCGATGGCACGGTGCTCGAGGGGCGGGCCCTGGGGGCGCGGGGCACCGCCTTCGGCGAGGTGGTCTTCAACACCGGCATGACCGGCTACCAGGAGGTGCTCACCGACCCGAGCTACGCGGGCCAGCTCGTGACCTTCACCTACCCGGAGCTGGGCAACACCGGCGTCAATGCCCAGGACCTGGAGGCCAGCGCGCCCCATGCCCGGGGCGTGATCGCCCGCCAGCTCTCTCCCCACGCCAGCAGCTGGCGCGCCGAGGACGACCTCGATCCCTGGCTGAAGCGCCATGGGGTGGTGGGCATCCGCGGGGTCGACACCCGAGCCCTCGTGCGCCACATCCGGGAGGGTGGCGCCATGAACGGCGGCATCGCCAGCGATGGCACCACCGCCGCCGCCCTGCTGGAGCGGGTGCGGCAGGCGCCGGAGATGAGCGGGCTCAACCTGGCCACCACCGTGAGCACCCGCGAGGCCTACCGCTGGTCCAGCCTCTGCGCCGCCTCCTTCGACACCCGCGTCCGCCCCCTTCCCCAGCGGCCCTATCGCGTGGTGGCGGTGGACTTCGGCATCAAGCGCGCCATCCTCGAACGGCTGGTGGCCCATGGCTGCGAGGTGACGGTGGTGCCCGCCAGCAGCAGCCTGGAGACCGTGCTCGACCATCAGCCGGAGGGGGTGTTCCTCTCCAATGGCCCTGGCGATCCCGCCGCCGTGAGCGAGGGCATCGCCCTGGCCCGCGGTTTGCTCAGCCAGCCCGACCTGCCGGTGTTCGGGATCTGCCTCGGCCACCAGATCCTCGGTCTGGCTCTCGGCGGCCGCACCTTCAAGCTGGCCTACGGCCACCGCGGCTTGAACCACCCCTGCGGCGCCCCCGGCGCGGTGGAGATCACCAGCCAGAACCACGGCTTTGCCATCGATCCCGCCTCCCTCCCGGCGGAGCGCGTGGAGGTCACCCACCTCAACCTCAACGACCAGACCGTGGCCGCCCTCGCCCTGCGCCGCCAGCCGGTGTTCGGCGTCCAATACCACCCGGAGGCCAGCCCCGGCCCCCACGATGCGGATCACCACTTCCAGCGGTTCACCACCCTGATGGCCGAACGCCGCGCCGCGCTCTGAAGCGCCGCGCGACGGAAGAGCTGCCGCTCAGAAGAACCGGACCGTGGCCCGCGCGGGATGAATTACAGCAGATTCGTGTCCATTCCAACCCATCACCACCATCCCCAACTAAGCTGCCGCCGTCATCTGAACGCCAGGAGCCCGACCAATCGCCGACCTGCAACGACTGACCGTCTCCCTGCGGGGCGGCTGTGAGCGCCAGAGCCAGTGCCTGATGTTTCGCTTCACGGGTCAGCTCGACGCTTACTCCGACAAGCAGTTCACGGAGTTTGTCCATCAGGAGAAGGAGGGGTCCAGCCTCCCCTTGGTGATCGATCTCAGCAAGATCGACTTCATCGACTCCTCGGGCCTGGGGGCGCTGGTCCAGCTGGCCAAGGACTGCAACCAGACCAAAAATAAGTTTCTCGTGGTCGGCAACGCCCGGGTCGTGCAGACCGTCAAGCTGGTGAGGCTGGAGGAGTTCCTCCATCTCCAGCCCGACCTGCCCACCGCCCTTGACCAGCTCGCCTCCTGAGGACCCACCCGGTTCATTCGGGCCTCCCTCCCGTCACGCTCTGTGGCTGGATGGGGTGCCCACCCTGGCCCCCGAGGCGGATCTCAACATCCTTCAACTCGCCTGGCTCGGAGACGCGGTCTGGGAGCTGCACCAGCGGCTGCGTCATTGCCGCGCCCCCGCCCGCCCCAACGATCTCCACAATCAGGTGGTGGCTCGGGTGAGGGCGGAAGCCCAGGCCTCGGCTCTCGAACGGCTCAGGCCCCACCTGCGCCCCGGTGAAGAGAGCCTGGTGCGCCGTGGACGCAACCGGGCGGGACGTGGATCTCGACACCAAGACGGCGCGTCGCACGGACAGGCCACAGGATTTGAGACGATGGTGGGCTGGCTCTTTTTGCGAGATCCACGCCGCCTGGCTGAACTCCTGGATCACCTTGAGGACCCCGACCCCACTGCCACCCCTACGGACCATGGGCCCATCCGCGAATGACTTCTCCAATCGCCGGCGTCCCGGCCGCCGGGGCGATGGCCCAGCGCGGGGTCCCGGCGGCGGCCCCCCCCGCGATGGCGCCCGGGGCCGAACCGGCCGGGGCCTGAACGATCCCCGACGTCCCGGCGCCTCCAGCACCTTCCGCCGCCTTGGTCCCCGCCCAGAGGGCTCCGGGTCCGGTGGCGCGGGCGCGGGCGGCTCCGGCGCGACGGGCCCGGGCTCCTACGGCCCTGGCTCCTACAGCCCCAGCTCCTATGGCGCCGGCTCCTACGGCCCGCGCCTCGGCGGTCCTCGCCCTGGCGGACCTCGCCCCGGCGGTCCGCGAGCTGCTGGGGCGAGGTCCGCTGGGCCCCGCCCCAACGGTCCCCGCGCCACGGGCCCCCGCGCCACCGGTCCGGGAGCCGCCGGGGGCGGCTCCTTTGAGCGGCGCCGTTGGACCCGCGATCGGGACGAAAGCTCCTCGGGCGACACCTGGCGTCGCCCCGAAGGCGGGGCCCCCCGTCCCGGCGGTTCCCCCGAGGATCGGGACCGTCCGCGCTGGCGCATGGCCCGCCGACCGGAGGGTCCCCCCGGCCGTCCCTTCCGCCCGGGCCGTCCCGACCGCGCGGACGGCCCCCCGCTCGATCGAGACCAGCTCCAGGGCGACGCCCACGCCGCCGCCGCGCCCAGCGAGCTGATCTGGGGGCGCCATGCCGCCCAGGCCGCCCTGGAGAGCGAGCGGCCGATCCATCGCATCTGGTGCACGCCGGAGATGCGCTTCCGGCCCACCTTTCTGCAGCTGCTCCGGGACGCCAAGGCCTCAGGGGCGCTGGTGGAGGAGGTGACCTGGGCCCGTCTCGGCCAGATCAGCGGCGGCGCGGTGCATCAGGGGATCGTCCTCCAGCCCGCCGCCGCCGACACCCTGGATCTGGGGAGCCTGATCGACGGCTGCCGCAACCTCGGCGAAGCCCCGCTGCTGGTGGCGGTCGATGGCCTGACGGATCCGCAGAATCTCGGCGCGATCCTGCGCAGCGCGGAAGCCCTCGGCGTGCACGGCCTGGTGCTGCCCCAACGGCGCAATGCCGGCCTGACGGGCTCGGTGGCCAAGGTGGCCGCCGGCGCCCTGGAGCATCTGCCTGTCGCCCGGGTGGTCAACCTCAACCGCTCGCTCGAAACCCTGCGTGAGGAGGGGTATCGGGTGGTGGGTCTCGATCCCCAGGGCAGCGTGAGCCTGGAGGATGCCGA
>CAYVWU010000237.1:0-4153 GCA_964455575.1 uncultured Cyanobium sp.
CCGGCGATGTGGCGCCGAAACAGCTGCAGGAGTTGCATGTGGCCAGCACCTGGGATGACGAGGAGGGCTGAGTGGACCCCCCGCCCACGCGGTCCGCCAGCCTCGGGAGGCAACACTGGCCAGGCGTTACTCGCGATTCCACATCGCGACCCATCAAATGACCTGGTCCCTCAGGGTCGATTTCAATCTTCACCATGTTGCACTTGTGCAGCTGAAATCGTTGGAGAAGACCAAGACCCAAGACCCATGGCACATATATGATGAAAAGTTGGCTGCTGCAAAAGAAAAACTTACGTTGATTTACTATATCCTTTAGGGGCTGTCCATGCACCTTTAGATCTGCACAACTCCTGATATGATCGTCGCTTGAGCGACGCTGAAAAACGATCCTCGGGAAGTCCTGGAAAAATACTAGAAGACTCCTTGGCTCAGTGCCCAGGTCCCAATCAAATGGAGGCCCTCCTCGGGGAACTCAGCGAACGGGAAGCGCGGCTGCTGGCGACGGAGCTGGCCTTTGGCCGGGTGCGCCAGGAGCGCTGGGGACCGCGCAGGCTCGATCTGGATTTGATCTTGTATGGGTCGCCATCCCCTTCGTCAGGCGCAACGTTGGTTCAGACCACCGAGAAAGACGTGTCCTTCCATCAGCGGTGACCATCCCGCGGCTCCTCAGCAAAAGACACCGCCGAGATACGCCTCACAGAAGTCCTGCCAGTCGCGCTTCACGCCAGGATCGCTCGCACCTTGCCTTCACTGTTGGGATCGGCGGCAAGGGTGCGCTTGCCATCCATTGCAGGCGCTGGCCACCGGGCTCGGTGCGGTCCTCGATCAAGCTTTTGCAGGAGCGATCTTCGAGGCTGCGCAACAGATCGCGAATCATGCCCTCAGCGGGCCGCAATGGCCGAGCTGACGGAGGGGCTGAAGCTGGAGCTGGAGGAGATCTGGGCGGTGTGAGGGAGGTGGGCGAGGGGTCCACCGCTCCACGGGGTGCGGTCGCGCTGCGGCGCTTAACGGCCGGCTGCCTGGCTCCGCAGGGGGCCAGGCCACTCCAGGATCGCCTGGTCCGCCGTCAGCAAGGTGGCGCCCCTTGCCAGGGCTGTCGCCACGATGAAGCGATCCGCCGGATCCGCATGGAAGGCTTCCAGAGCGCTTGCCGCCACGGCGTTGGCCCCGTCCAGGGGGATCTCCTCCAGGCCGGCCCGCAACCAGTCCAGCCTCCAGCTCTCGGGCGTCTGGCGCAGGTTGATTCGGCCCCTGGCGGCGAGCATGGCCACCTCCCAGAAGGATATGGCGCACACCGCCACGGCACCGTTTGTCCAGGCCTCACGGATCAGCTCCCTACTGGTTGGTCCAAGGGCTGGGTCGTCGCGATCCAGCCAGAGGAGCACGTGGGTGTCGAGCAGGATCACGCCAGAGCCGTCCAGTCGGTGTCGATCGGGGCGAGCACATCACCAGCGATCGATGCCTCCGGATGGAGGCCAAAGGGGCTGGGGCGCCTTGGCGCGGCGCAGGGATGGAGCTCGGCCACAGGTCTGCCGTTCTTGGTGATCACCAACACCTCCCCAGTAGAGGCCACCTGATCCATCAGTCCCAGGCAGCGGGCTTTGAACTGGGAGGCGCTGATCGAAGCCGCCATGGTGGAGGGACAAGGAACGCGAGACCAATCTAGCCGCTGCTGACCATGGGCGTGACCAGGGTCGTAAAATGGGCGAAACGAGGATTTGTGAGGCCAGGTCGCGCATGGCTCGACGGCGGCAAAGGGCACGGCGCTCTGCAACAACAAGTATGTGTGAACCACTCAGGCCAACGCCATATTCGGTCTCAAACAGGTCTCGCCAGTGCACTCACTTCAGGCCAGCCAAAAGCACGAGAACGTTTGCAGCACAGCTGAATTGAGCGAATCACCAACCCCGAAACAATTCGCATCTTTCTCAGTTCGACTCCGGGTTGAAACTCCTCGCCAGAGGCCAACCGCCAGTTCGGCTTCCTGATGGAGGCCCTCGATCTGGGGGCGCCGCCCCACGGCGGCATCGCCTACGGCCTCGATCGCCTCGTGATGCTGCTGGCGGGCGAGGACTCGATCCGCGACACGATCGCCTTCCCCAAGACCCAGCAGGCCCGCTGTCTGCTCACCGGCGCCCCCGGCGATGTGGCGCCGAAACAGCTGCAGGAGTTGCATGTGGCCAGCACCTGGGATGACGAGGAGGGCTGAGTGGACCCCCCGCCCACGCGGTCCGCCAGCCTCGGGAGGCAACACTGGCCAGGCGTTACTCGCGATTCCACATCGCGACCCATCAAATGACCTGGTCCCTCAGGGTCGATTTCAATCTTCACCATGTTGCACTTGTGCAGCTGAAATCGTTGGAGAAGACCAAGACCCAAGACCCATGGCACATATATGATGAAAAGTTGGCTGCTGCAAAAGAAAAACTTACGTTGATTTACTATATCCTTTAGGGGCTGTCCATGCACCTTTAGATCTGCACAACTCCTGATATGATCGTCGCTTGAGCGACGCTGAAAAACGATCCTCGGGAAGTCCTGGAAAAATACTAGAAGACTCCTTGGCTCAGTGCCCAGGTCCCAATCAAATGGAGGCCCTCCTCGGGGAACTCAGCGAACGGGAAGCGCGGCTGCTGGCGACGGAGCTGGCCTTTGGCCGGGTGCGCCAGGAGCGCTGGGGACCGCGCAGGCTCGATCTGGATTTGATCTTGTATGGGTCGCCATCCCCTTCGTCAGGCGCAACGTTGGTTCAGACCACCGAGAAAGACGTGTCCTTCCATCAGCGGTGACCATCCCGCGGCTCCTCAGCAAAAGACACCGCCGAGATACGCCTCACAGAAGTCCTGCCAGTCGCGCTTCACGCCAGGATCGCTCGCACCTTGCCTTCACTGTTGGGATCGGCGGCAAGGGTGCGCTTGCCATCCATTGCAGGCGCTGGCCACCGGGCTCGGTGCGGTCCTCGATCAAGCTTTTGCAGGAGCGATCTTCGAGGCTGCGCAACAGATCGCGAATCATGCCCTCAGCGGGCCGCAATGGCCGAGCTGACGGAGGGGCTGAAGCTGGAGCTGGAGGAGATCTGGGCGGTGTGAGGGAGGTGGGCGAGGGGTCCACCGCTCCACGGGGTGCGGTCGCGCTGCGGCGCTTAACGGCCGGCTGCCTGGCTCCGCAGGGGGCCAGGCCACTCCAGGATCGCCTGGTCCGCCGTCAGCAAGGTGGCGCCCCTTGCCAGGGCTGTCGCCACGATGAAGCGATCCGCCGGATCCGCATGGAAGGCTTCCAGAGCGCTTGCCGCCACGGCGTTGGCCCCGTCCAGGGGGATCTCCTCCAGGCCGGCCCGCAACCAGTCCAGCCTCCAGCTCTCGGGCGTCTGGCGCAGGTTGATTCGGCCCCTGGCGGCGAGCATGGCCACCTCCCAGAAGGATATGGCGCACACCGCCACGGCACCGTTTGTCCAGGCCTCACGGATCAGCTCCCTACTGGTTGGTCCAAGGGCTGGGTCGTCGCGATCCAGCCAGAGGAGCACGTGGGTGTCGAGCAGGATCACGCCAGAGCCGTCCAGTCGGTGTCGATCGGGGCGAGCACATCACCAGCGATCGATGCCTCCGGATGGAGGCCAAAGGGGCTGGGGCGCCTTGGCGCGGCGCAGGGATGGAGCTCGGCCACAGGTCTGCCGTTCTTGGTGATCACCAACACCTCCCCAGTAGAGGCCACCTGATCCATCAGTCCCAGGCAGCGGGCTTTGAACTGGGAGGCGCTGATCGAAGCCGCCATGGTGGAGGGACAAGGAACGCGAGACCAATCTAGCCGCTGCTGACCATGGGCGTGACCAGGGTCGTAAAATGGGCGAAACGAGGATTTGTGAGGCCAGGTCGCGCATGGCTCGACGGCGGCAAAGGGCACGGCGCTCTGCAACAACAAGTATGTGTGAACCACTCAGGCCAACGCCATATTCGGTCTCAAACAGGTCTCGCCAGTGCACTCACTTCAGGCCAGCCAAAAGCACGAGAACGTTTGCAGCACAGCTGAATTGAGCGAATCACCAACCCCGAAACAATTCGCATCTTTCTCAGTTCGACTCCGGGTTGAAACTCCTCGCCAGAGGCCAACCGCCAGTTCGGCTTCCTGATGGAGGCCCTCGATCTGGGGGCGCCGC
>CAYVWU010000238.1:0-4151 GCA_964455575.1 uncultured Cyanobium sp.
GTTCAGGATCTCTTTTGTAGTAAACCCCCAGATAGCCCAGGCGGTCCTTCAGGCGGTTGGCCAGTTTCCAGCGTTCCTCCGTGTCCGCTGGCGATCCCGGCGCCAGGCTGCCGCCTCGGAGGAGGCCTCGCCGGATGAAACGGGAAACGGCGGCATCAAGGCTGTAGGGGAGTTGCTCCAGCTGATCCGCCGGCAGATGCACCTCGGCATCGTGATATTCGATGCGGCCCGTGACCTCACCTATCACCACCGCCGGCAACAGCAACTCCTGGGTGCGCAGGGCCTGATAGATCTCTGGCGCCAACGCACCCTGCTCGAGCAGCACCGCGTCCAGCTCCTCGCGGCAAGCGCTCAGGGCGGCGACCGGATCGCTGCTCTCCCCCATGGGCAACAGGGCGTAGCGGCCGGATTTCAGCCACAGGGTGCTGGCCTCTTGCAGGGCCGGGGAGCGCAACAGGCTGGAAATGGTGAGGGCGGGATCACGCATCAGGATGGAACACCAGCGGAACCAGTGGTGGTCGCCCTCAAATGTTGACGAATCGGCGGTCGTAACGGGAGGATCTTTGTTTGTCTTCCGATTGCCGGAGGTTCAGGCCAAATCGGGGCTTCCCCGCCCCAGCCTGGCCACGGCCCCCTTCGCCCATGAGCGTTTCCACCCCATCGGTTCCCTCGGGAGCCGCTTCCGCCGCCACCCCTTCCTCCGCTGCAGGGGCCTCCAAGCCCGAGACGGCGGCCTCCCCTGCCACCCAGTCCTCCGCTGCTGCCGCGGACAGCTCGGGATCCGCTGTCTACGCGATTGTTGAAGCCGGCGGTCAACAGCTCTGGCTGCAACCTGACCGCTACCTGGATTTGAACCGGCTCGACGCCGAGGTGGACAGCACCGTGACCCTGGAGACGGTGTTGCTGGTCAAGGATTCCAAGGGCACGACCCTGGGGCAGCCCTACGTCACCGGCGCCACAGTGGAGCTTTCGGTGATGGCGCACCGCAGAGGCCCCAAAATTTTGGTGTACAAAATGCGCCGCAAGAAGAAAACCCGTCGCAAGACGGGCCATCGCCAGGAGCTCACCCGCGTCATGGTGCGGGCGATTCGCGTGGGTGGCCAACCCATCGCCTGATCTTCTCCGCCGTCGTTTCCCGTCTACGCTTCCATTCTTTCCCTTCCCTGACGTCTCATGGCCCATAAGAAAGGCACAGGCTCCACGCGCAACGGTCGCGACTCCAATTCCAAGCGGCTTGGCGTCAAGGCCTATGGCGGTGAATCCGTTCCCGCCGGCGCGATCCTCATCCGTCAGCGGGGCACTTCGGTGCTGCCCGGCGAGAACGTGGGTCGGGGAGCCGATGACACTCTTTTCGCGCTCACCTCTGGCGTCGTGCGTTTCGAGAGCATCAAGCGCGCTCTGCGGAATCGCAAACGCATCAGCGTTGTCGCCGGCTGACCCTGTTTTCTCCCGGGGCCAGAGGGCTCCAACGTTGTGATCTGCGGCTTTCTGGCTCTCGATAAACCTGCGGGCCCCAGCTCACACGGCTGTGTGGCCCTCGTTCGTCGCGCCTACGGAATCAAGCGGGTGGGCCATGGGGGCACGCTCGATCCTGCCGTGACCGGGGTCTTGCCTCTCGCTCTCGGGCCAGCCACGCGCCTCCTCCCCTACCTCGTCGGGGAGAAGGGTTATGTCGCCACGATCCAGTTGGGCGTGCGCACCTCCACGGATGACCTGCAGGGCACGGTCCTCTCGCGGCAGGACTTTCCCACAGGCTTGCGGCTCCAGGATCTGGACGTTGCCCTGGAGTCTTTCCGGGGAGACATTCAGCAACGACCGCCTTCGGTATCCGCCGTGCATGTGGAGGGCCAACGGGCCTATTCCCTCGCCCGCCAGGGGAAGCCTCCCGTCCTGCCTCCTCGCCCCGTCACGGTGCATCAGCTCCATCTGCTGGGCTGGGATCCGGAGATCGGACAACTCGACCTGGAGATTCTCTGTTCCGCCGGCACCTACATCCGCTCCCTGGCCAGGGATCTGGGGGAGCTCCTGGGCTGCGGAGCCGCCCTTGCCCGCTTGAGGCGCACCCGCGCCCTGGGTTTCACCCTCCATCAATGCGTCGATCTGGACGAGCTGAAGCAGGCCCCGCCAACGCCGCTCGACCCCCTGGCCGTTCTCACCCACCTCCAGCGCCACCAGCTGGACACCGAGGCGCTGGAGGGATGGCGATGCGGTCGCGCCCAACGGACGCTGGCCGATTGGCCGACGGGGGCTTCAGTGTTGATGGTGGCGCCGGATGGCAAGCTGGCTGGGCTGGCGGCTGTCGACGACAGCGGTGTTCTGCGCCCCCGGCTGGTCCTGGAGGCTCGCGGTTGATCCCTCGCCCGCGCCAGCCCCCGGCGGTTGATGCGCCCCAGCCAGACCTCGCGCCCCCGCTCCTGCTCCCCCCGCCCCCCTCCTCTGTTCTGTCCTTCTGGATCCGCTCCCGCCATGGCAGGTCACAGCAAATGGGCTCAGATCAAGCGCACGAAGGCCGTCGTGGACGCCAAGCGCGGAGCGGTGTTCACCCGTCTGGGCCGCGAAATCACGGTGGCGGCAAGGGCCGGCGCGGATCCAGCGGGCAACTTCCAGTTGCGGACCGCCATTGAAAAGGCCAAGGCGGCCGGCGTCCCCAACAGCAACATCGAGCGGGCCATCGCCAAGGGCAGCGGCCAGGCCGGCTCCGCCGACAGCCTGGAAGCCGTGCGCTACGAGGGTTACGGCCCCGGGGGAGTGGCGGTGTTGGTCGAGGCCTTCACCGACAACCGCAACCGCACGGCGGCTGATCTGCGCCTGGTCTTCAACAAGGCCGGGGGCAATCTGGGCGAAACCGGCTGTGTGAGCTTTCTCTTTGACCAGCGCTCCCTTGTGCGCCTCGATCCGGCGGGGGGGCTGGAAGAGGAAGCGCTGTTGGAAGCGCTGCTGGCGCTGGAGGAGGCGGGTGGACCGGCCGCGCTCAGCTACAGCCTGGCGGGGGAGGACGCTGAGGTCATCGGTCGGTTTGAGGACCTGGAGGCTCTGCAAGGGGGATTGCGACAGTTGGGCCTGCCCGTGCGGAGTTGGGAACACCGCTGGCTGGCGAACACTGTGTGTCGTATCGAGGATCCGGACCTGCTGAAGGCCATCCTGCGCATGCTCGATGCCTTGGACGATCTTGAGGACGTGCGCAGCGTCACCGCCAACTTGGAAGCGGAGGAAAGCCTGATGGAGGCAGCGCTGGCCTAGACCGTCCGGTGGAACGAACGCCGAGACCCCTCGGAATCCGGCGGCTTTCTCTCGCGGGCCCGCTTCGCGGGATTTCAGTCCGCCATCGCGGCCGCGTCCGCCAGGAGCCGCACGCGGGGATGCTGATGGAGCCAGCTCGCGGGAAGATCCGCGGAAGGCGCGGAGTGGAGCAGACGACGCAGCACCGGAGCTTTCGCGGCGCCGGTCACCACCAACAGGATCCGTTCCGCCTGAAGAATCTCCGCCAGCCCCAGGGTGATGGCCCGCTCGGGCACGCGGGACGGATCGCCGCCGAAGGCGGCGGCGTTCGCCTGGCGCGTGCTCGCGCAGAGGGAGACGCAACGACAGCGACTGTCGGAGCCGCAAGGGGGTTCGTTGAAGCCCACATGCCCATTCAGTCCCAGGCCCAGCACTTGCAGTCCAACCCCCCCCGCCTCCCGCAGCGCGGCCGCGTAGCGCTGGGCCTCCGCGTCCGGATCGGCGGCCTGCCCGTCCGGCAGGAGCAGTTGATCGGTGGAGAGGCCCAGCGGCTGGCCGAGGTTGACCACCATCTCCGCGGCAAAGGAGCCGGCGTCTGCCGGTCCCAGCCCCACATATTCGTCCAAATTGAAGCTCTGCCAGTGGTCGCGCAGCCTCTCCCTCTCCTGGGCAGGGCCATCGCGCACCAGGGCGGTGAACGCGGCGTAGATCGGCGCCATGGTGCGGCCGGTGGCCAGACCCAGGGGGCGGCGGGGGAGGGCCTGGCAGGCGTCCAGGAGGGCCAGGGCGGCCTGTTGGGCCACGGCTTCCGCCGAGGGCAGAACCTGGAGCTGGATCCCCGTGACGGGCGATCCCGGGGGGTCACCAGGTGCGCAGAACCGCTCCTCGGTAGTAGTGACGGAGGATGTCCTCATGGCTCTTCCCGCGCAGGG
>CAYVWU010000239.1:0-4148 GCA_964455575.1 uncultured Cyanobium sp.
AGCCCTGGCGGTGTTGCTGGAGGAGATCAGGCTGCAAAAGCCCTGAGTTGGGCTTGAAATGTCACTCCCGAGAGGTATGGCCAGGCCTTGGGAGCTTTCTGGTTCATTTATGGTGATCGAGGCATATCCCGCCGGCTTGCGCCCGCCCCTCCTGCCTCGGGCTGAAGCGCGAAATCCTCGTCACGCCCCACATCCGGCATCGAGGCCAGATCGACGGGATTCCAATTGCTAGCAATGTTAGCAGTGGGAGTGGACTTGCCGCCCCATGAGCTGGCGTTAGGGAGCAGCGGCCGCGCCGCCTGCACTCAGCCGGGTGGTTGCGTGGCGTCAGGGCTTGGCGTAGGGCACCAGCACCTCGGCCAGCATCGGGAAATGGCGGCGGTTGAGGGTGACCAAGGTGCCGCCCGCTGCCGCCACGCTGGCGGCGATCAGCGCATCGGCCAGCCCGGTGCCATGGCTGCGTCCGTACTGGCGCCGCCACAGGCCCGCCTGCACAGCCGCCTCCCGTTCCAATGGCAGTGCCTCGAAGGCCGCTACGAACCCATCCAGCCGGCGCAGCTCCTCACCCTCCCGCACCCCCACATACAGCTCCGCCACACTCACCACCGAGAGGGCCAGCGGTTGGGCAGAACCCTCCATAAAGGCCACGGCCTCGGCCTGATCTCGCAGGTAATCAATCAGCACGTCGGTATCCACTACCAGCAGGGCCGTGGGATTCGGATCGCCCATCAGATGCCCGCCAGCGGCTGGCGATCGAGCTCGCGCCGCAGCTCAGGCCAGCTGGGCAGGTCATCGCGATCGGCCCAGAGGCCCCGGGCCTGTTGCAGCCTGGCCAGGCGGCCCTCCGGTTGATGGCGCTCCAGAAAGCTGTCGACCGCCTCACGGATCAAGTCGCTCTGGCTGCGGCCAGTGCGCAGGGCCAGGGCCTGCAGGCCCAGCCGCTCCCGCTGCGAAAGGTAGATCTGGGTGCGCTGCATTCCCTGACTCCTGGTGTATGCACCATACATCAGCTGGCACTCAGCAGCAGCCGCCGCGCCGCCACCGCCCGCCTGGGGTTCTTGCGGTGCATGGCCAGTCCCAGTCAGTAAGCCGCCTCTTCTTGGGCCATAGCTGTCGCCCTGCAGCGGCTCCACAACGACGAGACCGTGCCCTGGTGTCCTGGAAACACCCTCATTGCCAGTGGCGATCCGCATCGGCTGACGAGCGCACCCGTCACAGATTTTGCGGAGCGGTATAGGAGTACTACGCTTGTTTTGGCGTTAGCTCGAGCTTGCTACGTTGATGGTTGACCCTGAAAGCCTTCAATGGCAGCCCGCTTCATCTCAGTCCCCTTGGCTGCTGGATCGCCAGGGTTGGTCAACGCTTTTCGCCGGAGTTCTGCTGCTCCTGATTTCATTCCTTGCGAACTACGGCGATGACCACCTCCTCCAGTTCGGCAGCCTCCCGGCCTCTGACCAGATCGGAATGGGTCTCCACCTTGCCGCCCTGGCGGCGCTTGCTGGCGATGCTCAACTGGCGACCCGTTTACGACATCGAGCAGCGAACGAAGCAGCTGCGGATCGAAACCGAGCGGCTGAATACCGAGAACAAGCGTCTCGCCGCGCTCGAATCCAGGCTGGATGCCTTGTTGCACAATGCCGATTCCTCCTCGCAGACACCTCCCGCAACCGGCTCCAACAGTTCATCGACATGGTGAAAAGATGATTTGATCGCCATGACGCCAGACCTTTCGCCAGATTTGCTGCCGATTGCCAAGCTCCTGGATCGGTCGCGCCCGCAGGTCTTGATCGTCGTGGGCACTGGTGTGGCGATCAACGCGACGGGCTGCGCCCATGCGTCCTGACTTGGTCTGTTGAAGCATGGCATCAGGCACCTCGTCCAAAAGCAGTTTCGGCCGGAATGGGGCGTTGAACTCGAAGCGTCATTGGAGGCGGCATTTTCCCCGTTCAATCTTCAATCAGCCTTGCAACATGCGAATTTGGTTGAGCAGGCGTTGAACACGCCCGATGACAAGGCCTTCGCCCAATGGCTCGAATCCGCCTTCGCAAACTTCAAGCCTCGACATGAGGAGAAAGCCAAAGCACCGCTACAGGTTCTCCGAGATCTTCACGAGGCGGGGGCCCTCCTGCTGACAACCAATTACGACAGTCTTCTCAGTGACATCACTGGCGCGCCGCCGGTGACTTGGGAGGAGCATGCGGAGTTCCATCGCGTCATGACCCGGCAGAAGGCAGGCATCCTGCATCTCCACGGCCACTGGCAGCGTCCGTCTTCCATCGTGCTGGGCCGTTCCTCTTACGACCGCGTGGTGGCCGACGCGGCTTTACAGCAACTGTTCAGGACGCTCTGGCTCGACTGGTCGTGGATTTACGTGGGCTGTGGCGACGGCCTGGATGACCCGAACCTCGGCTGTCTCCTTGAGTGGAGCAAAGGATGGGGAGAGAGCGGCTTGCCAGATTTTTTCCTGGCGCGGGATGACAAAGCCAAGGACATTGCCACTCGCCCCAGCAAGCCGCCGAATCTGCAAGCCATTGGCTATGGATCACATGATGCGTTGCCAGTTGTGCTTCGTTCTGTCACACCGGCGGCTCGCTGTTGGCCATTCGTGCCTGTTGATGACTCCTTTCCGCTCTTCCATCTTCCAGGCGCAAGCGACTCATTTCCGTCGCGACAAGATTATCTCGATGGAACAGTTCCTGCCTTTGCCGCCGATGCTGAACTGTTGGACCGTCTGCAAACCCATGGTTGGGCCTGCTGCATCGGTGTGGCCTCCGTCGGGAAGACAACGCTTGCCATGCGAGTGGCCTCCACGCCCGAGCAGCGAGCGCACCCCGTCTTCTATCTCGACCTGAAAAGGGAACTGGAGGATGACGCCGATGCCAGCCCTGTGGCGGCGGTGGGTCGCCTGGCACGTGCGGGCACGCTTCTCATTCTCGACAACAGCCATTTCCAGCCCGAGCTCGCGCGCCAGCTTTGGCAGCAATGGCATGCCAAGCCTGCCGAGAGCCGAGGCCGCCTCCTGCTCATCGCCACGCGGATTCACCAGCCCGTTGTCGTCACACCGGAGCAGGACTTGATGTTTTTTGAACGGCACCCCATCAATCCCGCCATCTTCCTCCAGCCCACCCCAGAGGATTTGGGCCGCATGGCAAAGCACCTCTATCGCAGGATTGGTGGCACAAAGTGTCCACCCATGCCAGAGCCGCCGGCGGACGTTCTCGCCGATTGGCATGGCACCTATCGCGCGGCGCTGAATGCCTTTACCTTCGCGGTATTGGACACCCTCGCGGATTTCCAAAAGGGCAAGTGGTCGCTTCCGCCAACGCGAGCCTCGGCCTGGGTTCGCAAACACTGGCTGAGCAAGCTCGATGCTCCAGAGCTTGAGAATGCCATTTGTTTAGCCGCTTTTGGATCACAAGAGTTGGAAATGGATGTTCCTGATATTGCCCTTCCACAACCCGGCAAGTTGGAGAAATTGTTTGAACTCGGCCTCGTCTCTCAATCGCTACGCGGCCAATTCAACCAGTATCGCCAGTTTGAACTGCGCGAACCAGGATGGGGCCGCCTGATTCTCGCGGCGCTGACGCCATCCGTAGATGGGGAAGAGATCCTCTTCGCTACTGCCTCAAGGAATTTGCAGGCAGCCATCGTTCTAAGTTCGCGGTTGTGCCTTGAGGGGGACAAGGTTCGCTTAAGGGGTCTTTGGGCCTACCTGGCGGCGAGGGCAGATCAACTTGTGAAACAACTTTGGGATGTACCGCTGTCATCCCTACAAACTTTGTTCTCGCTGGCGAGGGTTGGCGATCAACCTCGGCTCCTCGCCCGCTTTTGGGAGGCCATCGAAACAGACCTAGATGCGTTCGCCGCCAGCGCCTGGGCGTCTTCGCTGCATCAAGTGGGTTCGTTCCTCAAGGTGGGCAAGCAACAAGGGCGCGACACCGCTCCGTTGTGGGCGCTCCTCGAAAGCCAGCCCGACAAATTCGCCGCCAGCGCCTGGGCCACTCCGCTGGATCTAGTGGGTTCGTTCCTCAAGGTGGCCAAGCAACAAGGGCGCGACACCGCTCCGTTGTGGGCGCTCCTCGAAAGCCAGCCCGACAAATTCGCCGCCAGCGCCTGGGCGGCCCCGCTGGGGAACGTAGGTTCGTTCC
>CAYVWU010000240.1:0-4128 GCA_964455575.1 uncultured Cyanobium sp.
GCCGGTCGCGCAGGCAGGCCTCCGCCTGCTGCTGGTTCCACCAGCTCTCCGCCCAGCCCAGGGTCTCCCCGCCGCAGGTGAGCCACACCTGGCGCCGCAGCAGGGGCGGCTCCAGCTCGTCCACCTCCCGGGGGCGCTCCGCGCTGGCGGGACCCTCCGGCTCCATGGCCATGAGGGAAATGGCGAGCGGGGCGCCGCTCAGCAGCCGCAGGTGCCGGGTGGGGCTGCCGTCACCCAGCACCAGGAGCTTCCAGGGACCGAGCAGGAGGTCGCCGGCGCGGCCCTCCAGCACATCGGCCAGGGGGGCTTGCCAGAGGGTGCGGGGGGAGGGCCGCAGTCCCCGGGCGCCCGATGGGGCGGAGGCGTCGCTCTCGCCCCCGCTGGCGCGGGGGGGCATGGGCGTCGTCAACCGCCCGCGACGATGGCGATGCGACGCACCTCCGTCCCTCGCTCAATCACGGCGCTCTCTCCGTCCGCCGCCCGCAGCAGCCAGCCACTGGAGCCGATCTGCTCGCCGACATTCACACTCATCGCCGTGGTGCCGATCTGGAAGATGGCGGAGCCGGCCCTCCCCGGAGCCCCCACCAAACCCACAAGCTGGGGAAGGGGCGCGGCGGTGCTCGACCGGGCGGCGACGGTCCGTGCGGGGGGCGCGGGGCGCGGGGGCAGCGGGCTGGAGACCGCGGCGGGGGCCACAGCGGTGAGACGCGGGCTCACGGGCACCCGCAGCGGCGCTCGACCGCCGGTGGGCGGAAGCGCGGCGAGCTGGGCCATCCAGGGCTCCTCCGGGGGCGGCGGAGGCAGGCCGTCAAACGAGGCAACCGCCCGCGTCTGGGCGGGGGCGGCGGCTGGAGCCTGGGGCGGAAGGGGCGCCGCGCCGGCGGTGGCGGGCGTCGGATCGAGCACGGGCGCGGGCGGGGTGGCCAGGGCGTCGGGGGGCGCGGTGGCGGGGCCGAGGGCCCGCAGGCGCTCCACCAGCAACAAGTTGCGCTCCTGGCTGAGGTTGCGCTGCAGGCCCGCCCATTGCTGCACCAGGAGCACGGCGCCGAGGGCGCCCACCAGGCCCACCCCCGCCAGCATCGCCCCGAGAACGACCGTCAATTCCGACAGGCTGCGCTTGGGCGTCGCGCCAGCGGCCGGACCCTGGCTCGGGGCGGCGGCGGCGCGGAGCGGTGTCGAGACAACGGGCGTCTGGGCTGCGGGCGACGGGGCCCCGGGCGTGGCAGCCGCTGGCGGCAGGGGGCGATGGGGGGAGGGGGCCGCGCGGGAGGCCTCCGGGTCGGGAGCGAGGGGCTCCAGATCAATCGCGGCGTCCGGGGCGAACACCCGATTCATCATCTGTTCCGCCTTCAACTCCCAATAAGCGCGGGAGGTGGGCAGACCTCGCGTGGGACGCGGAGGGCTCAAGGGAGTCTTACGACGAACGTGGCGCAACCTTATCGGGATTGGTTGGATTTCGGGAGGCTGGCGAGGACGGACCCTCAGCGCCCGCGGCGCCCGCGGCGCCCGCGGCGGTCAGGCGCTGGCCCAGCTCCAGCCACACCAGCAGGGCGGTCACGTCCGCGGGACTCACCCCCGGCACCCGACTGGCCTGACCGAGGGTGCGGGGGCGGATGGCGGCGAGTTTTTCCCGCGCCTCCGCCGAGAGGGTGCCGATCCCGGCGTAGTTGATGTCCGCGGGGAGGAGGCGATTGGTCTGGCGTTGGATCTGGGCGATCTGCTGCTGCTGGCGGGCCAGATAGCCGCTGTATTTGATGTCGATCTCCGCCCCTTCTCGCACCTCCCGCGGCAGGGCTGGATCGGCCAGGCCATGGCGCAGCAGATCGGAACTGTGCACGCCGGGGCGTCGCAGCAGCTCCGCCAGGGTGAGGGAGCCCTTGATCGCGGCGCCGCTGTCCTCCACAACGGCGGCGGCCACGGGATCGCTGGCCTTCAGGCGCACGGTGTTCAGGCGTTGCGTCTCGGCGGCGATGGCCTCCTGCTTGGCGGTGTGGATCTCCCAGCGGCGGTCATCGATCAGGCCCAGCTCCCGACCCAGGGGGGTGAGGCGGCGGTCGGCGTTGTCGCCCCGCAGCACGAGGCGATACTCGCTGCGGCTGGTGAGCACGCGGTAGGGCTCCCGCAGGTCTTTGGTGACGAGGTCATCGATCATGGTGCCGATGTAGCTCCCCTCCCGGGGGAAGAGCACCGGCTCCTGGCCCCGCAGGCGCCGGGCCGCGTTGAGGCCGGCCACCAGGCCCTGGGCCGCGGCCTCCTCGTAGCCGGTGGTGCCGTTCAGCTGGCCGGCGCTGAACAGCCCCGCCACACGCTTGGTCTCCAGGCTGGGCTGCAGCTGGGTGGCGGGGAGCATGTCGTAGTCCACCGCGTAGGCGGGGCGGAGCATGACGCAGCGCTCCAGGCCCGGCAGGGTGCGCAGCAGCTCCAGCTGGAGCGGTTCGGGCAGGCCCGTGGAAAACCCCTGCACATAAAGCTCCGGGGTGTCGCGCCCCTCCGGTTCGAGGAAGATCTGGTGGCTGTCCTTGTCAGCGAAGCGCACGATCTTGTCCTCGATCGAGGGGCAGTAGCGGGGGCCTTTGCTGTCGATCACGCCGCCGTAGATGGGCGTCAGGTGGAGGTGGTCGCGGATGAGCTGGTGGGTGGCGGCGGTGGTGCGGGTGATGTGGCAGGCCATGGGCTCGCCGCTCACCCAGGCGGCGGGATCAAAGGAGAAGAAGCGATCGTGGGCGTCGCTGGGCTGCTCTTCCAGTTGATCCAGGGCCACGCTGCGCCGGTCCACCCGCGCCGGGGTGCCGGTCTTCAGGCGATCGAGGCGGAAGCCCAGGGCCCGCAGGGCGTCGGTCAGGCCCTCGGCGGCCTGCTCCCCGGCCCGCCCGGCGGGCATCGACTGATGCCCCACCCAGATGCGACCGCCGAGGAAGGTGCCGGTGGTGAGGATGACGGCATCGGCGGCGTAAAGGCTGCCGAAATAGGTGCGCACGCCGGTGATCCGCCCCTGGGGTCCGCTCCCCGTGGGGTCCTCTCTCGGGTCCCCCTCCACTTCCAGGCCGGTGACCATCGCTTCCCGCAGGGCCAGGTTGGGGGTGTGCTGCAGGAGTTGCAGCATCTGGCGGGCGTAGAGGCGCTTGTCGGTCTGGGCGCGGAGGGCCCAGACGGCCGGGCCGCGGCTGGCGTTGAGCACCCGCTTCTGCAGGGCGGTGGCGTCCGCCAGCCGGCCGATCACCCCCCCGAGGGCATCCACCTCATGGACGAGCTGGCTCTTGGCCGGCCCGCCCACCGCCGGATTGCACGGCTGCCAGGCGATGCGATCGAGATTGAGGGTGAAGAGGGCGGTGTGGATGCCCAGGCGGGCGGCGGTGAGGGCCGCCTCGCAACCGGCATGGCCCCCGCCGACGACGATCAGCTCAAACCGTTCGGTGGGGACGGCGCCAGGGGGGGAGAGGGGGGAGGCCATGGGGTGAGGCTAGGCAGTCGTGGCGCCCTGGCCATCCGCCGTCACGGGGGGGATGATGGATCCCCGGCCACCGCGATGGCCTGGCGGCCCTTGGAGTGACCCGATGGTGAGTGTGCCCCTGGCTGGTGCCTCGACCCCAGCCCCTGGAGACAGCGGCGTCGCCCGTCGCGGCGGCCCCGGCCGGGAGGGGGGAGGAGCGCGAGGGGGAGAGTTCGAGGCGCTGCCCGAGTCGGTGCCCCCTCAGAACCTGGAAGCGGAGGAGGCGGTGCTTGGCGGGGTGCTGCTGGATCCCGATGCCATCGGCCGGGTGGCGGATGTGCTGCAGCCGGAGGCCTTCTATCTGGGCGCCCACCGGGAGATCTATCGCACGGCCCTGATGCTGCACAGCCAGGGCAAACCCACCGATCTGACGGCCATGGCGGCCTGGCTGGCGGACACGGGTCAGCTGGAGAAGGTGGGCGGCACGGCCCGTTTGATGGAGCTGGTGGATCGCACCCTCTCCACGGCCTCCATCGATCAGGTGGCGCGGCTGGTGATGGACAAATACCTCCGCCGGCGCCTGATCCGCTCCGGCAATGAGGTGATCCAGCTGGGGTTTGACCAGAGCAAGCCGATGGAGCAGGTGCTCGATGAGGCGGAGCAGAAGATCTTTGCCATCAGCCAGGAGAAGCCCAGCC
>CAYVWU010000241.1:0-4127 GCA_964455575.1 uncultured Cyanobium sp.
CGGTGTTCCGTCGCTCCGCCGTTTGGCGGCTGCTCTCATGGTTTGCGTGGCTCCGGTGCGTGTGCAAGAGGATCCGTTTGCGGCGATGGAGTCCTGCCAGAAGGCAATTGAGTGGGTGTTGAAGCGTTCAGCGGCTGAGGGGAGGTTGATCCCTCGGGGATGGATGGATGTGCCCTATGGAGAAGAAGAGATGGCGCTGCTGGAGGAGGAGGTGGTGCCGGTGTTGGCTGGGGTGCTCCAAAGGGTGGAGGACATCGATGGCAGGGTGAGGAGGCATCGGCGGCTGATCCAGGCCGAGGGCTGAGGGGTCGATGAGATCGGGATCGGCCAGCGGTCGGCCCCTTTCTGCTGTTGGCTTTGCTTGGGTGATGAACACAGTAGTCAGTATGGAGAATGCCGGATGACGTACTCGACTGCTGAAACAGAATCATGGACCGTTCTTTGAAACAGCGGACGGTCTAACCCCGGTGGTTCACAAGTGGGATCATAACGGAATTGCACCGCGTAGATGGTGAATTGAGCAAGCTCTTGAAAGGGTGCGATGTTTACGCCGTGCAGCTCCAATAACCTCAGAAGCCTGTTGAGGTCATGCGTCAAGGGAGGCGTTACGCCAAGGTGGACGAGCCAGGCCTTGAGTGCTTTTTCGATGGCCTGCTGCATCCAGAACCCCCAGGCGCCCTCCCGAAAGATCAACGGGTCGGACGATGCCTCGGCGGTCTCCAGATCCGCAGCAGCAAGCATCAACAGTCCTTCTGCTTCAGTGAGGACCATTCAGGACCACACCCTCCCGATAGGCGCGTCCAATGACATGGGTGAGCCAGTGGCGTCGCTCCTCACATTCGCTTTGCGAATAGAGCAGAAGGTCAAGGGAAACGTCCGCCTGTGAAAGTTCCTTCCAGAGATCACGCAGCACATGAAAGCGATGATGGTGCCGCATCCACTCATCTGGTGCGGTGATCAGCAAATCAGTGTCCGAGTCGAGGTTGGCGGTACCACGTGCCCGTGATCCAAACAGACGAATTTCGCTGCCTGGGATCCGCCGCTGAATGGCAGCTGCGATCACTGGAAGGCGTTGCTCGATCGGAAGGATGTGATCGGTCATGGTTCCATTCTGATCAGTCGTCGTCAGGAAAGAGCACCGTAGTGATGGTCCCCTCCCCCTCGCCGCGGATGTCGTTCGTGATGATCCAGATCGTGCCGTGCTCGGCCGTGTCGTAACTGGAGAAGAGGCGTCCATCGCCCGTGCGAGCGGCGTCATCGTTGGCGGCCTTGTCCTCGGCGTCCAGGTCGCCCCAATCGCCCCGGGCATGGCGATCAAGGAGGGCCGTGATCTGGTGGTAGGGAACGGCGGCGGCGAGGGCGGCGGTGGCGACAACGCGGCCAAGGTTGTGGAGCATGGATGGTCAGGCCTCGCCAGCGTGGAGGATGGCGCTGTCGGTGGGATGGGGCTGGCGATCCAGGCGTTCCGCCAGCCACATTTTGATGATGGATTGGCGGGTGACGCCCATGCGGGAGGCCTCACGGTCCAGCTGCTCGACCATCCAGAGGGGGAAGTCGACGTTGACGCGCTTGAGCTACAGGCGCTGACGGCGGGCCTGGCTCAGGTCGAGGGCGTCGAGGATGGAATCGCCGTCATCAAAGCGTTGATCGAACTCAGAGGTTTTCATAGAGGCGAATTTCCTCAGGGCGAGAGCGGCGAACAGAGATGAGGCGAAGGGTGGAACCCCGGTAGGTGAAGACGGCGGACCAGTGTTTGTCATGAAGGCGTCCGATGACCAGGAAGCGGGGCTCTCCTCGTGTGCGAGCTGGGATCTCCAGCAGGGCTTGATCGTCCCAGAGGGCCTGGGCAGTGAGGAAGTAAATGCCGTGTTTCTGGAGGTTGGCGGCGCTTTTGGCGGGATCGAAGGCAAACACCATTGAAGTTAAATCTATACCGTTTCGGCGCTTGGGCTTGGGATGCCGGGGCCCCCATCCGAGGGCCCCGGCAGGCGGCCTCAGCCCCGGGTGGCCTTGGCAAGGAACTCCTGAATCCAGATCCGGTGACTCCTGGCGGATCAGCCCCGCCACCGAGGGGGTGGATGCAGGCACCTGGAAGGCGGCACGAAAGGCGCGGGAGAAGGCATCGCGGTGGCCGGGGGAAAGGGCCTTGAGTTGCTTCTGCAGCTGGTGGGCGATGGCGGGATCCAGGAGGGCATCAGGGCTGGGAGCTTGGCTTTGGTGGTTGGTTGAGGCTGGAGCCTGGGAGCGGTCCTGCGCATGGAGCGTGCCCTGGCCATGGCCTCGTGGCGGGCCATTGAAGGCTGCCGCGATGGGATTTGAGCCCTGGGAGGAGTGCCACACCGGGGCGGTGGTGGGAGCCGTGGGCCTTTGGGGTGGCTGGCTTGCGGCGGGCTGGGGCCTCGGGGAGGCCTCGGGTTGGGCCTGGCTCTGTGGCGCAGGCCGCTGAGTGGCTGGGCTGCCGCTGGCCTGGGGGGGCTGCGGTGCCTGAGTGCCTGCGGCGAGTGGCCGCTGGGTGGCTTGGCTGCCGGCGGCTTGTGGCCGTGGCGCGATCGTGGCTTCCCTGGCCTGTGGCGGCTGTGCCCCCCTCCCCTGCCCCGAGGGAGCCCCCGTCACCTGCCGCTGGCTTTTGTCATAGAGCGCCAAGCCAAAGGATTGCCAAAGGTGACGAGCGCCCGCTTCATGGCATCGGTTTCCGCTTCCTTGATGGCCGATTCATGGGCCAGGCCCAGCTCGGTGTCGATGCCATGGCCAGCGCCGGTGCCCTCCCGGATGAGGGAGCCCTGGGCGCCGGCGGAAACGGTGATGCGCACGCGGGCGATATAGGTGACGCCCCAGCCCGGCCGCTTGCTCTCGCCGATCAGGCGCTCAGCCTGGGACACGCAGCGGCAGAGGAGGGTTTGGCGCTGCCAGCCATCAAAGCCAAAGATGCGGTTGGCCTCCTGGAGCAAGACAAAACTTTGGAGGTCGTTCACCTTGCTGCGGCCCTGCTCACGGGAGGAAATGTGGGCGCGGTTGAGGGGAGCGGAGAGGGCTTCGATCTTTTGGGGGGAGAAGCCTGCCGCCAGGGGTTGTTGGTGGCTGCGTTCAGCGGCATCAGCCTCCCGGAGCATCTGGATCACTGAAGGGCGAGGAGTGGCGGCAGGGGGCTGGCCCTGTTGGGCGGGCCTGGGGCTGTTGTGGCCGTTGGCGCTGGTCGCGGCGGTGGCAGCAGAGCGGTGGCCGTTGGGGGAGGGCATCGTTTGGCTGTTCATGGCTGGAGCCGTGTGACTGAGCGGTGAAGATGAAGGTCTGAGAAGGGGTGCAACCCTGCCGATCGCAGACCACACCCCATATGTGAGGGGCCCCTGGCCCCCCCTCAGTGGATGGACCAGAGGCGGCGGGAGAGGAGGTGGGCGCCGGGGATGAGGTGGCCGTTTTTCAGGGCCTGTTTGATGGCGGCCTTTTCCGATTGGGTGGAGGTTTTCACGGTGAGCCGCTGGGCGCGGATGGCGGTTTCTGCCCGGCGTCGACAAGGCCGCGATGGAGGTGAAGGCCACCGAGCGCGCCCTGCTGATCAGCGCCGAGCGCCGCAGCCAACGTCAGTTGGGCGGGCGACCCTCAGCAGCCCAGACCCTGAACGATGCCGGCTGGCTCGGAACTCCGCATCCAGGTCCTCCTTGGCATCGCAGCCGCTGAGGTGGCGCCGGTGGGCAAACCTGGCCGTCCTCCATCATCACCAGGTTGATGTTGAGGTCGCTACCCACCTCGGCCTCTGCGCGGCCTTAGTGGTCGGTGGTGTGGGGCTGGATGCTGACCTGGCGGGCGGAAGCTGCCATCGCCTTGACGAACAGGCCCAGCGTGCGCTGGGGGAATGGATCAAGGGGTGAAACCGGCAACATCAGCCAACCCTGGCCTGCTGGGCCCCGCCAACCGATGCAGAACCTGCATAGCTTCTGGACACCGCATCAAGAAGGCGCCCCGTGGGGAGCGCCTTGGCACCGGTCGCGGACCTGAACCTTGGCAGCTGGGGCTCGATCGGGTCAGGTGTCTGTTGGTCACGCATGGCCTGCCTTGCGCCTGACAGGAGAGGGAAGGGATCACGTCTCTGGGAAGAGATGCTCGGGGCTTGACCTTCTCAGCTGTGATCC
>CAYVWU010000242.1:0-4101 GCA_964455575.1 uncultured Cyanobium sp.
TGGCGCCGGCGCCGACGACGGTGTGGATCTCGTCGATGAACAGCACGATCTGCCCCTCGGAGTCGGTCACCTCCTTGAGCACGGCCTTCAGCCGCTCCTCAAACTCCCCGCGATACTTGGCGCCAGCGATCAGGGCGCCCATGTCGAGGGCGATCAGTTGGCGGTTCTGCAGGGCCTGGGGAACGTCACCGTTGACGATGCGTTGGGCCAGGCCCTCCACGATGGCCGTTTTGCCCACCCCGGGCTCGCCGATCAACACCGGATTGTTCTTGGTGCGGCGGCTCAGGATCTGAATGGTGCGGCGGATCTCCTCATCCCGGCCGATCACGGGATCCAGCTTCCCGTCCCGGGCGGCGGCGGTGAGATCGCGACCGTATTTCTCCAAGGACTCGTAGGTGCCTTCAGGGTTTTGATCCGTCACCTTCTGATTGCCGCGCACATCGACGACAGCCTGTTTCAGCTTGTCGGCGGTGGCGCCGCACTGGCTGAGGAGCTGCCGGCCGCAGCGATCATCGCTGGCCAGAGCCAGCAACAGATGCTCAATCGAGATGTAGCTGTCCCCGAAACTCGTCTTGAGGGCATCGGCCTGATCCAGCACGCTGTTGAGGCTCTTGCCCAGATAGATGTTGTCCGGCGCGGCGCTCAGGCTCGGCTGGCTGGCGATGGTGGCGTCGATCTTGGCGTTCAGGCTGCTCAGATCCACGCCCGCCTTATCCAGGATCCGGCTGGCCAGGCCCTCCTGGGCGAGCAGGGCAGCGAAAAGATGTTCGCTTTCCATCTGCTGTTGCCGTTTCTGCTGGGCCAATTGCTGAGCGGCAACGACAGCGGCCCAGGCCTTCTCGGTGAACAGTTCGGCGGTGGGATGCATGGTGTGAATCCTCCTGGATCTCAGACGCGAAGATCTTTCACCTGTG
Organism: uncultured Cyanobium sp.; assembly: GCA_964455575.1. Classification (GTDB taxonomy): domain Bacteria; phylum Cyanobacteriota; class Cyanobacteriia; order PCC-6307; family Cyanobiaceae; genus Cyanobium. Next base: position 915 of record CAYVWU010000242.1, read on the forward strand.
AGCCTATGCAGCTGTCGAGAACAGATCGAGCGTGAGGACCGAACACAACCGTCACATCGGGGTTTTGGAGGTGGGGAGAACCGAAGTTGAGGTGGAGGCCATCCGTCTGCGCAGACGACGGCTCCAGGCCAGCAGGCCCGCGACCCCAGCGAGCGGCAGGGGAGCGGGCACTTTCACCGAGTCAATGAAGCTGGCGTTGAGGGCCACCGGGACGTGTCCGCTGATTTCTCCAAAGCTCGCATTGGCTGCGTTATCAATATCACCAAAGGCTGTGCCGAAAGATCCTCCGTAGCTGATAATGCTGGCAATCTGATCGCCGATGAAGCCAGGACCTCCTGAGTCGGAACGGGCGACGATTGATTCCTTGGTTCCCGTGCCCAGATTGCAATAAATTGGGTTGCCGTTGAGAGCGGGATTCACATACTTGCTTACCAAGCATGAGGCATCATTAGATGCCAATCCGCTGTCAAAATCGGCAATCCACGTATTTAAGCCTGTGACGTAACTTGGAAGAGAGGAAAAGAATCCGTTGAAGGCGGGATCCTTCCACTGAAAGTCATAACGATTGCTCCCCTGGCGCAAGCGTCCAATGTCACCATTGGCACCAATGGAGCCACCAACAGATGAAGTCAGTCCATATCCAGCCAGATCAAAAGTTAGCGAGCGGAGGTCTTGCGTGTAGAGATCATAGGACCTGGCAAAGGATGGAGCTGGGCTGGCGAGCCTGAGCACGGCAATGTCATCATCCTCGAGAGTTGCTCCTGAATAGCCAGGAGCAATAAAGAAATTTGAAATGCTGATGCCTGTAGCGGCTGGACTGGTGTGAACAATCGTATCAGGATTGTAAGGCGGTGAGGCGCTGCCATCGTAGAAATAAGCTGTTGCTGATGTGGCATTCAGGGCCCCAGAGTTGTCGCTGATGCAATGGGCGGCGGTTAAAATAGAGCGCCGGTCGTTGAGCAAAGAACCCGTGCAAACAAAAACATTTGATGGACTTTTTTGGATATAAAGACTTGCCACGCCTGAGAACTTGGGCATCGTCGGCACGTAAATCGTGTTTCCGCCTGACGTCAGGGGAGCGTTCGAGACGGTTCCCACCAACAGGCTGTCCATCGTCCAGGCAAGTCCTTCGCTCTCGCCAGAGCGAAACCGATCACTCGGCCCTGTCATCATCAGATTGTCATCTTGTGCCTTGACTGAGTGGGTCAACCCCGCAAAGGGCACTGATAAAGCAAGGCAGCTGGCAAGGGTAAGGACTCTCGCCGTCACAGGGTGCCTGGGGGTTGTCATTCTGTTTTATGCATTAAATTCAGTATCTAGGGCATTTCTTTGGCGGTCGGTTTCTTTTGTTTGCAAACCTTTATCCACCCCCCGATCTCCATGGAGGTGATTCCATCTCATCGTGAGATCCTTTGCTCCTTGACGCCGGTGGGGGCCTGCGGGGCGCCACTTGAGGTCAGGCCCCTTGGCGGAGGATCTCCTCGCTGACCGCCATGGGGAGGCAGGTGCAGGATGATCAAGCCTTTGTCGTGTCCCATCCCCATGTCTCCGTCGAACCTGATGACACGTCGATGGTCTGCTGCCTCCATCGCCATCCTGAGTGTGCTGACCGTGGGGGCGCCCACCGGAGCCATGCCCAGGGGTGGTGGTGGTTTTGGTGGGTTCCGGGGGGGCGGAATGAACCAGGGCGGTTATCACTTCGGCGGCGTTGGCTATGACGGTCGCGGCGGTGTCGATGACTGGCAGCGCGGCTACCAGGGATATCACCCGCACTACGGACCCGACAGCCGCCCCGCCTGGAGGGAAGGGGACACCTGGAAGCCGGAGACGTGGAACACCCCACCCAAAAACAACTCCGATAACAACACGATTCAGAAAACTGTCAATGTTAATAATAATTTTTACAATCGCAATGTCAACGGTTGGAATGCCAATTGGGCCCGGGGTGGGTACTGGACCAATCGTCCCTGGAATGCGGGTTGGTATGCCTGGACGCCGGCCACCTGGGGGTGGTGGGGGTGGAACAGCGCCGGTTGGGGACTCGCGGCGGGCCTGGCCACCACGGCGGCAATCACCGAACTGGTGAACTCCGCCGCCAACGCTCAGCAAACGGTGATTGTGGTCCCGGGCAGCTCCTATCAGCTCAATTACGCCTCCGTGGAGGCCGTGGGTCTTTACGGCGTGAGTTTTTCCTATGCCCTGGGCCATGGGGGCAACCTGATGGGGGCGGCCAACTGCCAAGCAGGTCTTCTCAACGGACAGGTGCCCGCCACCGCCGCCCAGGCGCAGCTGCTGAACGCGGTCTGTCAGGTGGCCTACGGGAAAGGGAGCTGATCGGCTTCTTCTCCGTCCGCAACCGTCGCCACGACTGGGGGGCCCTTTCCCCTTGGACCCGCGCCTGGGGACGGACTCCGCTCAGGCGCGGCTGCGGAACGCGTTCCGCCCGATCGCCAAAAGGTTCGCCAAAGTGGCGCTCCGGCTCTTCCCTCTCCCGTGCTCTCGCCGTTTCCGGCGCCCCTGCGCTGGGGGGCCGCTCTGTTGATCACCGCCCTCGGCAGCCGTTATCTCGTCTGGCGCCTCGGCAGCACCCTCAATCTCCAATCCCCGCTCTCGACGGGGTTGAGCCTGCTGCTTCTGGGCGCCGAGCTCCTGCTGCTGAGCCATGGCCTGCTTCAGCTGTGGCTCAGCTGCCTCGGCGGCAGCGACGGGCGGCAGGCGATCGCGGCGGCGGCGACGCGGTTGGAGGCCGATCGATCCCGCGCTCCCCAACGCCTGCCCTCGGTGGCGGTGCTGGTGCCCAGCCGCGGTGAACCCGCGGAGGTGATCGAGCGCTGCCTGCGGGGCTGCCTGGCGATCGACTACCCCCGCCACCAGGTGTGGCTGCTGGATGACGGCGATCGCCAGGAGCTGCGCCGGCTCTGCGCCCAGCTGGGTTGTGGCTATCTGGCCCGGGCGGAGCCTCGCCAGGCCAAGGCGGGCAACCTCAACCACGGTCTCGCCCATGTCCACGCCGAGCTCATTGCCGTCTTTGACGCTGATGTCGTACCCCTCAGCACCTTTCTCCTGCGCACGGTGGGCCTGTTCGCCGATCCCGCTGTCGGTTTCGTGCAGACACCCCAGACCTACATGAATGCCGATCCGCTGATGCGCAACCTGCGGCTGGAGCGCTGGCTGCTGGCCGATGAGG
>CAYVWU010000243.1:0-2192 GCA_964455575.1 uncultured Cyanobium sp.
GCCGGCCTGCACGGTTTTGCCGAGACCCACCTCGTCGGCGATCAGCAGCCTGGGCGGCCAGTGCTGCCAGAGGCGCTGGAAGGCCCGCTGCTGATGGGGCCAGGGGGTGACGGCACTGGTGCCTTCACCGACCCGTTCGGCCCCGGGAAGATCGCTGGCGGCGGCCTGGAGCACGTAGCTCCACACGATGCGGCGCCGTTCATCGATGTCGGGGACGCTCTCAACGACAGGCTCTGGCTCTGGTGCGGGCAGATCGTTGAGGAAGGGCTGGAGGCGACGGGGCAGGGCTTGCTCGGACGGTGCATAGATGGCCAGTTGCTGGCGGATGGCTTCGGGCAGGGTGAAGGTGCGGGCGCCGGGGTCCTGGTTTTCCCAGAGCCGCAGGAAGCCGGCCTCCAGATCATCAATGGCCTCGGCGCCACCTGGCTTCCAGGAGCAGAAGGTCTGGATGGTTTCGAAGTTGCTGGTCCAGCCGTTGGGCGTTTCGTTGACGCTGCCGCTGAAGCCAAGGCGATCGCCGTGGCGGTCTTCCACAACGCCTTCTTTAGCGTGAAAGATTGAGCCGTCGTTGGCCAACTGGCCCTGGTGGAGAGGCAGCGCCACGCGGATCTCCATGTGCCCGTGCTGCACCAACCAGGCCAGCAGCTCCGCGCCCTTGGCGGCCTCACTGTCTTCGCCGGGCTGGTCCTGCCGGAAGGGGAAGTTGGCTGTGAGGCTCAAGCTGAGCACATCCTCAGGGCTGCTGCCAGCGGCCAGGGCGCGGATATCGGCCTCGTTGAGGAACACGCCGGTGATCAGCCGCATCTGGCCGTGGCCACGCCCATCGGGCGAGGAGACCACCAGCTGCTCGACGCCTTCCAGCACCTGAAGCAGGGAGCGGCTGGTGAAGTAGCCCGTGATGCGCCAGTAGCGCACCGCATCCATCAGGGCTGGCTTGTAGAAGCCCTCCAGCAGGCTCTCCAGGGAGCTGCTGAAGCGACGCCGCCATTGGTGGGTGCGCAGCTGGGTCATGACGTCGAGCCAAGGAACAGTTGCGCGGTCAACAGATCTCGTCGAGCAACCCTGAGAAGGGTCTTGGCTTCAGCTGCCGCCATCGAGAACCCTCCCCTCACGATGCGCCAGCGCGATCACATGGCTCAGCCAATGGCGGCGCTCCTCCACCTTGCTGCGCGGGTAAAGGAGCAGATCAATCGGAACGCGATGGTGAGCCAGCTTGCGCCAGAGCAAGCCGAGTGTTTCGAACCAGTTGTGCTGGGCATACCACTCGTCCGTGACGATGATCATCAGATCCACATCAGAGCTTGGCCTGGCGTCGCCGCGGGCATGGGAGCCGAACAGGCGCACCTCGGCCTCGGGAATCTCCTCGCGGATCTCTACAGCCATCTGCCGCAGCAGGGCTTCGTTGACGGCTGCTATTGCGGTGGCGCGGGGCGTTGTGGTCATGGCAACGCCGACGGCGGAAGCATCGCTTCGATGACAGACACCAGTGCTTCGGCCCTGCCGTTCCAGCTGGAGCGGTCGAGGTTCTGCAGATCAGGCTGATCGTCGTAGCGGACCTGCACGGCGAAGTCGGTGAAACGAGCGAGATCGCGATAGGGGGCGATGTCGATGCCGGCCTCTTCCAGCAACTTGAGCAGGGCGACCAGGTCGTGGGTGAAGGGAGGTTCCACGCCTAAGAGGTAGAGCCAGGCCTTGAGAGCTTTCTCGATGGTTTGCTGCACCTGAAAGCCCCACACCGCCTCGTGGAACACGGTGGCATCCGTCATCCCCCGCGCGGCGAGCAGATCGCGGCGAGCGATCGCCGCCAGTGCGAGGGCGTCGGCGTCAGCCATCGAGCCGCCACCCATGGATGTAGGCCTGGTGTACCACGCTGCTGTGCCGCTGCAGTCTTTGCTCCGCCTGCGAGCGGGAGAACAACAGCAGATCCACTGATCGGCGGGGCTGGCTCAGTCGCCAGCGCAGGCGATCCAGCACCTCAAAGCGGTTGTGCTCGGCAAGCCAGTCATCCGTCACCGTGATCAGCAGATCAATGTCGGAGTCGGGCCTGGCGTCGCCACGGGCATGGGAGCCGAACAGGCGCACCTCGGCCTCGGGGATCTCCTCGCGGATCTCTGCAACCATCTGCCGCAACAGGGATTCGTTGACAGCAGAGCTGGGGGTTGTGGTCATGGCTGCACCTCCATCGCTCAGGA
>CAYVWU010000243.1:2202-4096 GCA_964455575.1 uncultured Cyanobium sp.
ATCCATCAGGGCCGGCCTGTAGAAGCCCTCCAGCAGGCTCTCGATCGAGCTGCTGAAACGCCCTTTCCAGGCGTGATCGGCAAGGCCGGCCATGGCTCCTTACGCCTCAGCCAGTTCCGCGAGCACCAGCTCCAGCTGCTTGGGTGCCGGCACCTGCTCCGCCAGGGCGAGGCGACGCAGATTCTCCAGGGCCTCGAAGTCGGACGCGGCGGGTTGGGCCGCTTTCACCGGATCGAAGCCGGTGTAGCGGGCGGAGAGGGGCAGCACTTCCAGAACGGCCTCCAAGGCGGTGAGGAAGTCGGCGCTGTTGGCCAGGCCGTTGTCATCAAGCAGCTGGTTGGCGGCGTTGAGATCGATGCTGCGGGCGCGGTGGGCGCAGTGGTGGATGGCATCGATCCAGGATTTGGTGCCATCGGGGGCGCCAAGCTTACCCTTCGTGGCGCGGGTGGAACTGTCCCAGAGGATCAGGTCGCTGGCTTTCTTCTCAGCCAGCACGCCCACCACGTCCTTGTCGAGGTCGAGGCCTACAACGCGGGCAAGTCGCAGGGCTTCATCGAAGGGGAACTGGGGTGCTTCGAAGGCATCCCAGGCGAGCACAAACCATTCGGAGAGCGGATCGAGCTGGGCGCGGCGGGAGCCGGAGGTGAGCTTTTCCATGCGCCAGGCCTTCACTTCGCGACGGGCGGCGTCGAGGGCGTCTTCCGGGGTGACCTGATAAGGGAGGTCGGCTTGCTCCTGCGCGGTCAGCTCTTGCTCCGGCTGGGCGCGCTTGCCCTTTTTGGACTGTTGCTCGATCGGTTTGGGCTGGCCGCGCTTGATCGGCCAGTGGAGGGAGAATTCTTCGAGGGCGGGGCCAAAGCAGGAGAGGTAGAGATCCACGCCGCGAATGCCGCTGGCTTGAAACTGCTCAATGCGCTGGCGCACGGCCGCCTTGACGCGGGGTTCGAGGTCTTCCCAGTACTGGATGCCGTCTTCTGGTTTCTGGGCGGGGCGGGGGCGGCAGACGAGGAAGATCGTGCTGTTGGCGGCGGACTTTTCTTTGATGTGCAGCGACCCTTCCGCCTCGGAATTGATCGGCCAGGAGGCGGTGATCGTGAAGCCGGCATCGATCAGGCCTTTGGTGAGGGCATCCCAGGCTCCGGTGGCTTTGTGGGTGAACATCAGGGTCATCACGCCATCGTCTTTGAGCACGCGGCGGCATTCGGCGAAGATCTCGGCCATTTTTCGCTGATAGTCGCGCCCGGCCAGAGCTTTAGCGCCCTTTTTGCCCTCATGGCGGGCCGGATTGGCTACGGCTTCGTTGTCTTTGTCGGTGAGCGGTGCCATGAACAGCTCTGGGTAGAGCAAGCCGGCGGTGCGCTTGAGCCACACGTAGAAAAAGTCGCTCAGTTCCGCATACATCACGTTGTCGTAATAGGGCGGATCCATCACCACCGCGTCAACGGATCCGGCGTCGAGATGGGCGAGGGAGGCGCCAGAGCCGCAGGAGATGACGACGGAATTGGTGCGTTGGTTGGAGGTGCTCTGGGTGGAAAGGTTGAAGAGGGGGAGGGTGCCTGAGGCGTCGGGTTCTTCGCTTTGGGGGTTGATGAGATCGAGGAGCTCTTTGATGCACTTGGCGACTTGGCGGAAGACCCAGTCGTAGCCGAGACCAGAAACTAGGCCGGCCATCTCTGCATAGGACCACTTGACTGGAAAAGCGTGCTGGCGAAACGTATGATCCATTACTTCGCGATTGGCATGCCAAGTGACACACCTGGAGTTGTAGTCCAAATATTTATCAAGTCCAATGCAGAGATAACCAAATGCAGCCCTTTGGATTTCATTCATCCCTTCACACTTGGCCGCCTCCTCCTGCATAAGTTCACGAAAGATCTCCGCGCTGGTGCCATGG
>CAYVWU010000244.1:0-4095 GCA_964455575.1 uncultured Cyanobium sp.
GCATCGCCGATCAGGGCCAGGGAGCCGAACCCGAAGCCGATGGTCAGCTGCAGCGCGGTGAGGCCGCTGTTGAGGGCGATGCTCCAGCGAAAGGCGCCACCGGGGCTGTGGGCATGCCCGTGGCAGGCCCGTGAAGCGTCGTGATCGTGCGTGTGGTCGTGCCTGTGGTCGCCCATTCCCTCATCCACGCCCTCCAGACCTGTGGCGGCGAGCCCCATCATGACGACCCCGGCCCGCCGCGTTCACCCCAGCGCCTGTCGGAGAGAAAACAAGCCGAAGGCCAGAAACAGCCCGCCGCTGAGGCCGTAGAGCACCCGCTCGCTGATCCGCCCGCCGATCCATTTCCCCGCCCCCACCGCCAGCCAGGTGACGAGGGCATGGCCGAGCAGGGTGCCCGCGAGCAGGCCGGCGAAGGTGAACGCTGGCGCGGTGGCCAGAAAAATGGTGGTGAACTGCGTGCGGTCGCCCAGCTCGGCAAGGAACACCAGCACGAAGGCTTCCCAGATCACCGCCCGCGCACTGGTGATCCGCCCGCGGCTCTCCGCGGCGTTCACGGCCTTCGTCGCCTCCTGTTCCTCCTCCTCCGCCTCATGGGCTCCCATGCTCCGGGCCTCCAGCAGCAGCTTCACGCCGAAGCCCAGGAACAGCACCGCCGCCAGCCAGGGCACGACAGCGGGGGGGAGCAGCTCCCGCAAGCCGTACCCCAGCCCCAGGGAGAGCAGGGTGACGGCGGCGAGGGCCCCGAAGGCGCCGAGGAACACCCAGCGACCCCGATGGCGCGCCGCCAGGATCAGGGCCATGAAAAAGGTCTTGTCGCCCAGTTCCGCCAGGGTGATGGCGGTGAAGCTGGCCCCAAAGGCCGCCAGGGAGGGTTGAATCGCGCTCATGGGGGCGAACCTTGCGGCAGATCCTGTGAAGAAGTCATGAGAATGGACCAATCCTCGCCTCGGCGATGGGCAGGTCCACAAGCAGCACACAGCCGCCGCTGGCGCCATTGTCCCCGATGCGCAGCGTTCCGCCATGGCGTCGGGCGATGGCCTGGGCGATCGCCAACCCCAGCCCGCTCTCGCCGCCGCGATCGGAGCCGCTCCAGAAGCGAGCAAACACCCGCTCCCGCGCCTGCGGCGGGATGCCCGGACCCTCATCCGCCACCACGACCCGCACCTGCCGCCCCGCCACCCGCGCCTCCACCGCCACCGTGCCACCCGGGGGGCTGTGGCGGATGGCGTTGAGCAGCAGGTTGGTGAACAGCCGCAGCAGCTGGGCGCTGTGGCCCCGCACGGGCAGGCGGTGGGCGGCCGGGTCGGGGCTGAGCCGCAGCGCCACCGCGCCGTCCGCCGCCGGGGGGGCGCAGCAGCGCGTCAGATCCTCCAGCAGCTCCAGCAGATCAAACGCCTCCCTGTCCTCCAACCCGGCGACGTCCTCCAGCCCGGCCTGCTCGAGGCGGGCCAGGAGCAGCAGATCGTCCAGCAGCTGCCCCATCCGCTCGCTCACCCGATCCAGCTCCCCCCAGGCCAATCCCGGCTGCTGCCGCAGGGCGGGCGGCACGGCCGCGAGCTGGGTGCGCAGCACCGTCAGCGGATGGCGCAGCTCGTGGGAAGCGTCCGCCGTGAAGCGCTGCAGGGCGCGCACCTGTCGCTGCAGGGGGAGGAAGGCGGCGCGCAGCATCCGGCGTCCCACCAGCAGGGCGGCGAGGGTGGTGACGACGGCGCCGAGGAGCAACCCCCGCCGCAGCCGCTCCAGGTCGGCCCGGGCCGCCGCGTCGGAGAGGGCCACCCGCACCGATCCCAGCCGCTCCGGCCGCGACGCGTCGCCCCGGTTGCCCGCCGCGCCGAGATCCCCCGCCGCGCCCTGGTCGCCCGCCGCGCCCTGGTCACCCGCCGCGCCGCCGGTGCGCACCACCTGCCAGAGACTGCTGCCGCCGGGCCAGCGCTCCCAGTGGGGCGCCGCGGCCTCGGACGGCAAACCCGCGGGGAGGGGAGGAACCGGCAGCGTTCCCTGCTCGCTGAGCAGGCGGCCCTCAGCGTCAAACCACTGCACCCGTTGCCGCTCCAACCCGGCGATGGCGATCGGCCGCGCTTCGGGCCGAAACTTGGCGCGGCCGGGAGCCTCGCGCGTCTCGTGGGCGATCAGGGGGAGCTGGGCGGCGGCGCTGGCCGCCAGTTGGTCGAGTTCCGCCCGCTGATCCGCCGCCCGCTGCACCGTGAAGCCCCAGTGGAGGGAGCCGGAGAAGGCCAGCAGCAGGAGAAGGGAAAACCCTCCCCCCTGCAGCGCCAGCCGACGCCGCAGGCGCACGGGATCAGGAGGAAGGGGCGGGATGGAGCCTGTAGCCAACGCCATAGACCGTTTCGATCAGATTGGGATCACAGCCGGCGAGGGTGAGCTTCTGGCGGAGGTTGCGCATGTGGGCGCGCAGGGCATCGTCGCCCACCTCGCGGCGGCCGTCCCCGCAGCCATGCAGCAGCTCCCCCTTGCTCAAGCTGGCTCCTCCCGCCCGCAGCAACAGCTCCAGCAGCAGCGCCTCCTTGCGGGTGAGCTCCACGGTCGCCCCCTCCACCCGCAGCGTCGTCTGCCCGGCGGGAAGCCGCAGGGGCCCCCAGGCCAGCTCCTGCCGCAGGGGCAGATGGGCGCGTCGCAGGAGCGAGCGCAATCGCGCCCGCAACACCTCGGGATCAAAGGGTTTGACGACGTAGTCATCGGCGCCGTCCTCCAGGCCCCGCACCTTCTCCTGACGCCCATCGCGCGCGGTGAGCATCAACACCAGGGGCTGATGTCCCGGCCGCCGCCGCAGCTGCCGGCAGAGGTCGAAACCATCGCGGTCGGGAAGGCCCACATCCAGCACCACCAGATCAAACACCTCCCGCTCCAACCACGCCAGGGCCTCGCCCGCCGTCTCGGCGCCTTCCGCGCCGTAGCCCCACTGGCCGAACAGCCGCAGCAGGGCGCGCCGCAGCAGGCCATCGTCCTCCACGACCAGCAGCTTCATGGCCTGCGGTGTCCCCTGCTGGCTGCCACTCATGATGACTGTTTGCGACAGGGGGTTGAGCGTGAATTAAGTTAATTGTGATGCTGAATTATCGGGAGAGGAATCATGCCGGACCTGCTCGCACTGTTCCCGGACCTGCAGGGGGGGAGACGGTCCTCCCGCGGCGCGGATGGCCTGCTGGGGAGCTCCGGCAGCCAGCCGGCCAGCCCCTCCTCTCCCGCGTCGCCTCCCGCGGCGAATGCCGTCGCGGGAGGCGCTTCCTCAGCCGGCTCACCCTCAGCCGCTTCCGGCGATGTCGCTTCCGGCGCGGGAACCTCCCCCGGCCCCGCCACCAGCGCCTCCAGTCCATCCGTCAACACCGGCACGTCGGGCGGGACTGCCCTGTCCGGGTCTCCGACCCCGGCGCCGACGGCACCGCCGCCCCCGCCCGCGACATCCGTCAGCGGTCCAGCCACCCCGGGTGACAACACCGCGGCGACACGCCTCGTCCCCGCCATCAGCGTCGGCGCCGCCGACCCCGAGTTCGACGGCCTGCTGGTGAGCTGGAACCCGCTCGCGGTGGCCGAGGAGCGGGCCAACGCCAGGGCGGCACTGGGGTTGCGACTGCGGGAGACGCTTCACACCCGCGCCATGCAGGCCAGCGGCGCCGGTCCGCTGGAGGTGCTGGAACTGCCGGCGGAGGTGAGCGCGGAACAGGCGCTGGAGCAGCTGTCGCAACGGCCAGGAGTCAGGTTCGCGGAGAAGAACTGGCGCCTGCGGACCCAGGCCACGAGCAACGATCCCACCGTGACCAACGGCTCCACCTGGGGCCTCTATGGCGAGAGCTCCAGCCCCGCCAATGCCTTCGGATCCCAAGCCGCGGAAGCCTGGGCCCGAGGCTTCACAGGATCCGCCAACGTGGTGGTTGGCATCATCGATGAGGGGTCGCAATACAACCACACCGATCTGATCGGCAATGCCGGAGTCAATCCCGGAGAGATCAGCGGCAACGGCATCGACGATGACGGCAATGGTTATGTCGACGATCTCTACGGCTGGGATTTTTTCAACAACGACAACAGCACCTACGACGGCAGCGGGGATGACCATGGCACCCATGTGGCGGGCAC
>CAYVWU010000245.1:0-4071 GCA_964455575.1 uncultured Cyanobium sp.
GCTCCCGCCACTCCAGTTCGTGCTCCCAGATGCGATAGCCGCTGACATAAGCCGGCGCGTCGGGCTCTTCCAGCAGCACCCGCCGCAGGGCGTCAAAATAGTATTCATCAAGCTTGCTGTCATCCAAAGTTTCGGCTCGCTTCTCAATCAACGCATCGAAATCAATGTTCTTTTTCAGATCGAGATAGTATTGGCCATTCTCTGAATTGAAGGATAGAAATTGACCGCTGACGGTTTTGAGAATTTCGCGTAGAACCGTCTCAACGGTTGATTTAAGGAAGTCTGCTTCCCGCTCGGGCAGAGGCAGCAGAAGGCAGAGATCATCGCGCAGCTCCTCCGCAGTGGCACCCATCGGCGCGAAGATGTCACCCGTTGTCAGCCGATGAACTGAAAGGGCGTGGATGATTCTCAGGGCCGCTGGTCTGTACAACGGCCGTGTAAAAGCCTGCTGGATGCGCGCCTCAAGCACGTCACTCTTATCGATCACCTCGCGGATGTCGGGCACTGAGCGGAAAGAGGGATTGTCTTTCAGCGTCTGCCAGTAGGAGTCGTAAGCAAGCAGCCCCGGATCCTCACGGGGCACTTCCTTCTCCAGCAGGGAGCGAATGGCCAGGCTGAGGGTTTTGAGCACTTCCCGCTTCTCGGCGGCATATACCCGCTCAAAGGTGTCGAGATAGGCTGGGTGAACCGGATAGAGTCGAACAAACTCCTCCAGGCGCTCATTCATTGTGGCGTAGAGCGGGGTGAAAGCCTGGAGGTGTTCCCGCACCAAGGCCTGTTGCTTGTTGTCTTTTTTCAGAAGGCGCTGGGCCACGACGTAAGCCACGTCCTCCCGTGCGATCCGCATCTGCTCAAAACGATCCTTGACGCGCCGCAAGCTGTCCGCTGCGAATTGGAAATGGGCATTGTCAAAAAGGCTTTCCTGGACGCCACCGATGAAACGGAAGCGTGACCCCTTGCAGAACTCCCCAAGAGCCCGCAGGAAATTCAGATTCCGCATCAACTCTTGCTCCCGGTTCGAGCGCAGGTAATCGAGCAGCTCATCGAGAACAAACAACAGACCCTTGTCTGGGAACACCCTGGTGAACTCCGCCATCAATGCGGCGAAGACCTCCTTGTGATTCTTGATCTGATCCTCAGGCGGAATCTCGAAATGGACGCCACGCTCCGCCAGAGTCACCTGAATGGTTTCCAGCACAAACTGCCTCAGTGCCATCGAGGAGTTGATCTCCGCCCGGATGACGACAAATTGGCCGGCGAGCTTCTCCGCCGCCTTGGCAACACCAGGGTTGGTGAGTTTTGACGCCAGTTCCGCATTCTCGGCGACGGCGGAGATCACCGCCAGCAGGTGGGACTTACCCGTCCCGTAGTTGCCCACCACCAGCAGGCCCTTGTTATCGGCTGGTCGCTGGAATTGAAGTTGCTCGAAGATCACGCTCTCCAGCGACTCGCCCAGGCGCTCTGAGATCACAAAGGTTTGCACCAGCCTGAGGGCCTGCTCGCTACGCTCAGCCTCGTTGAGCTGAACAACCGTTTCGATCGGATCAAATTCAATCAGGTCGGCATATTTCATGCACTCATGCCCCCGCCATGCTGTGACCCTCGGAGGTCACGATCTGCACATCCTTGACGTCGAGGCGCCGATATTCCGGATGATCCGGTGAGGCGTAGATCAGCTTGCCCCCGCTGACCTCCCCCTGCCAGGCGGCGATCACCGTTCGGTTCCGAGAGGCCCGCTGCAGCACCCGCAGCGGCTCCTGGTGCAGGGAGGGATGAAAGAGCAGTCCAATATTGTCCAACATGCACACCGTTTGCTCGCCCCGCGCCGCGAGCAGGTCTCTGAGCAGTTCCGCCGTACGCAGGCGTCTTTGCTGGCTTGTGAGCTCCAGCAGGCGCTCAGACAGATCTTTGTTGAGGTTCAACAGGCTCCAGCCTTGCTCTGAGCGCAGCTGGCGCAACGCACGGGTTTTGCCACTCCCCGCCGGCCCTGCCACCACGACCAGACGGTAGAAGCCCCGCGCCGCGAGCTCAGCTTGTTCAACGATGACGCGGGCCAGCTCTTTCATGGTCGGGGGATAGTACAGACGCTCTGGGTGGGGGTACAGAAGGCACCGACGATGCTGTCGGCCTCCGCGCCCAGTCTGCCGTCAGGGCAGCACAGCTGGAGGGTGGTCGATCTGGTGGGCTGCAGGCCTTGTCCCAGAACCAAACAGCGGCTGAGCGTTTGTCTGGCCAGCCCCGCGAGCTCAGCGCCCTCTGGGGGCTGCGTTGCTGGCTGATCGCAAGCCCTCCGTGCTGATCCCAGAGCCCGATGGGCATGGACAGCCGGACCACCAACTGCCGTCGTGAGCGCTTCGCGGACCGCTGGCTTCTCTTGCGGGTGTGTGGGGTGGTCAGGGCTAGATCGCTTCGATGGGCGCACCCGCTGGGGGGCTGATCACACGGCCTTCCTGACGTCAGCCACCCGCGATCAAAGCCAGGCTCATACAGCACCCATGGGCCATCCCAGGTTGAATGGGCTCCTCAGGGTTTGCCCTCCGCAAGCCTTCCGCAAGCCCACCACTCCCGCCGCCCCCATGGCCCAACTCACCCAAGCCGAGGTGCTCTGCCGCTACCAGGCCGGTGAGCGTGATTTTCGCGGGGCTGATTTAAGGGGCCTGCGGTTTCGTGGTGAAAGCCTGGAAGGGGCGGATTTCAGCGGTGCTGATCTGCGGGGCACGGATTTTTTGGAGGCGGATTTGAGGGGGGCGAAGTTTGTTGGTGCGCGTTGCGGGCTGCCACTGGTGCGGTGGCTGGGGCAGGGGGTGATGGGAATGGGGATTGGTTGTTTTGCAGGATTCATTCTATCTTTTGCCTTCGTGTTTGTTGTCGATTTGTCGTTCGCCGATCAAGGTTCGCTTCAGCCTACAGGTTGGCTCGTGAGTATCGGCGCTGGAGTTCTGCTTCTTGCTGGGATGATCAGTGTTGCCTGGGATGGATTCAACTCCAAAGGGTTAAGCTCTATTGCAACTGCAGCAGTCGCTGCCGCAGTCGCTTTCGCTTTCGCTTTCGCTTTCTCTGGCGCTGGCGCTGGCGCTGGCGCTGCCGCTGTCGATGCCGCTGTCGATTTCGCTTTCGCTGTCGCTTTGGTTTCCGCTGTCGCTGTCGCTGTTGCTGTCGCTGTCGCTTTCGCTGTCGCTGTCGCTGGCGCTGTCGCTGTCGCTGTCGCTGGCGCTGTCGCTGGCGCTGTCGCTGTCGCTTTCTCTAGCACTGGCGCTGGCGCTGGCGCTGGCAGTATCGCTTTCGCTAGCGCCCTGTCCATTTCCATCCTGTTGATCACCTGGTGGCGAGCCCGCCAAGGAGCCCCCGGTTATGCGGGCTGCCGCTCCTTCGGAATTGCCGTGGGCTCCGTCGGTGCCACCCGCTTCAGCGGCGCCGATCTGCGCGGGGCCAACTTCACTGACGCCCTCCTGGCACGGGCCAGCTTTGCGGCTTCCCGTCGGCAGGCCACCCGCCTGGAGCGCGTCTGCTGGCAGGGAGCGAAGGGGTTGGAGCTGACCCGCCCGGGGGCCACGCTCCTGGCCGAACCCCGCTGCCGGCAGCTTCTCCTGAGTGGCTCCGCCCCCGGGGCCGACCTCCAAGGCCTCAACCTGCGGGGCGCCTATCTGCCCCAGGCCGATCTGCGCGGCGCCGATCTGCGCGATACCAACCTCAGCGAGGCCGTGCTCACGGAGGCCCATCTGGAAAACGTGAACCTCAAGGCCAGCCAGTGCCTCGGCACGGATCTGGAGGGTGCCCACCTCACCGGCGCCACCTTGGAGGCCTGGAACATCAATCACACCACCAACCTGAACGCCATCGATTGCGCTTACGTATATCTGCTGGAGCCTTTTGATGCCCTGGGCCAGCGGCGCGATGATCACCACCGCGAACGTCTGCCCCATGATCCCAACAAGAGCTTTGGCCCCAGTGATTTCGAGACTTATTTCAAGCAACTGATCGAAGAGGTGAAGCTGCTGATCAAAAATGGCGTTGATGCCAAAGCCTTCCAGCAGGCCTTCCAGGAGGTGATGCGCCAGCACCCCCAGATCA
>CAYVWU010000246.1:0-4041 GCA_964455575.1 uncultured Cyanobium sp.
TTGATCAACACCGCGTGATCCGGCGTGATGGCATAAATGATCTCCGTCCAGGTGACCTCGCAACGGCTGCGGCGATCCACGCTGCTGCCGATCGCTTCGAGCACCACTTCCCCGGAGTGGAGCACATTGCTCTGGTCGCGGTGGTACATCGCGATCGAGCCGAAGGCCCGCTCGACGACCATCTGGCCCAAGCGCACCGTGCTGGCCTTGAGGGCGATGTCGGTGACCCGGTGCACGGCCATGCCGGGGGACACCTCCAGCCAAAGGCAGGCATCGCCGGGAATGGGCAGGAAGCCCTGGCTCACCGTGCCCATGTAGGCCGCCAGCTGCGGCTGCAGGGAATCGAGATAGACGTACGTGCGCAGTTCGATCGACTGCACATGGCTGTGGCCGCGCAGGCGCTGCCCTTCGGTGTCGGTGGTGATCACGCAGCTGGCGCCGCTGTCGTCACCGTTGATGTCGGTGCCCGTGATGGCGGGACGGCCGAGTTGAAGGGCTTCGCGGCGGCGGCGGATGGCGCGGTCTTCGGGGCTGGGGGTGAAGGGGGAGCGGCTCGGGTTGAGCGCCGAGCGCGTCGAGCGGTTCGGGCGGGAGGGATCGATCACCGGCTTCCTCCTGCGGCGGCAGGCTCCGGCGGGCCTGGCAGAGGGCGAGAATTTTGGGTCCGTCTGGCCGGGAAGGTGTTCAAAGCAGGGCCAGAGTCAGGTGGAGAGTTTACCGCTCAGCCGTGCGGAGCCCCTGACAGGGACGTCGGTTTGGTGCTCACGGCCACAGGGCGTTGATGAGAGCTCGCTATCAAAGAGATCACATTTCTCAATGAGCCATGCTCACCCCCGCCACCCGCCTGCGCTTGCGCGCCATTCTCGACCGGATCGGCGATGACCAGCCCGTGACCCTGCAGGAGCGGATCTACGTGCAGAAATTCGCCGATCGGGATCAGGGCGTGGCCGCCTGGTTGCACAAGGCCCGCCAGCGCCAGCGGCAGCAGGGCCTCCTGCCGGCGCCGGCCCGCGATGGCATCGACGCCTTGCTGGAACAGATGAATCTCGGCCCCGCTGATCCGGAGGCGACGTATCGCCCCGGCGAAGATGACATCGAGGGGTGGTTTGGTGGCGCCCCTGGCTGGTTGCGACGGAGCTGAATCGCGGCACGCGCCCCCGTCGTGGCGGGGCTGGAAAAGCTGGCCAGCCCTTGCGGTTCGGCGCTTCATCGTTACCTTCTGGCCACCTCACCAAGCCGCCATGGCTCGCACCCCGTCCACCCCCCTCGCCGATCCCTCCGCCCCGGAGGCTCCGGGTCGTCCCGGCGACGCGCGCACCCAGGAGATCCAGGCCGAGCAAGCCCTGGCCTTCATCGGTCTGGGATTGATGCGCAAGCTGCTGGCGGAAGGCGAAGCCAGCCCCTGGCTCTGGACCAGCGAGGAGGGCGGGGGAAATCTGGATGTGGCCGCTCTGCGGCAGCGGTTGGAGCTGGTGGATCTGGCGGTGCGCACCGCCGCGCCGCTCACCACCGCGGAGGTGACCCATCTGCTGGGCGCCCGGCCGGGCGCTCCGGTGGTGGAGCGAGGCGGCCTGCTGGCGCGGCGACGGGGCCGCAACGTGTGGATCCTGAGCCGAGGCGGCGAAGGGAGCGGAACGGCGGCGGCCCATTTCCAGGAGACCCCCCGACGACGCTTTTGACGCAGTTATTGCACAAAACGGACGAAAAAGACTGGTCTCAAGCCAGTCCAATGATTAGAATTACTGATCCCTTCCCGAATGTCTCACCACAAGCCTTGCGCCAGCCTCCTCCTTCTCCGAAGGTAGGGCAGTTGCGCTTCTTCAATGAGTTGGGGGGAACTGGAACGCCTGGTGGAGGACGCGGAGGGTGATGCCGAGCTGCGCACCTTGCTTCGTGCCTGTCAGAGCCAGCCCCAGCTCGTCCTCCTGGCGCGCCAACTGGGCTACCACATCACCCGGATGGATCTGGCGCGTGCCTGGGAGACCCACCAGACCAGCGATGGGCGGCAGGCCTCCGGCCGCTGAGCACCCCGCCCCTCTCCGGCAGGCGGTTTCCAGGGGGCGGGCGCTCAAGGGGGCGTGAGGGGAGCCATCCGGCAGGCCTTGCGTCCCACCGCGGCGGCATAGCCGCGCTCAACCGGACCCACCAGAGGACTGATGGAGCCGTCGCGGCAATCCACCACGAGCCGTTCGCGATGCCCCAGCTGATCCTGCAACCGCAGACGCAACTGCCAGGGGTAGGTCTCCGAGCGGGAAAACTGGTCGCCGCAGACCGGCCCGACACAGAGTCCCGGCGCCGCGGCCGCCGGCGCGGCTCCGAGGGTCAAGGCTCCGAGGCTCAAAGCGGCGAGGAGGGCCGCCGCCCGGGCGGCCAGCGCTCCGACCCCGGGGAAGAAACGCTTCACCCGGCGAGCTCCATCGCGTCTTCGCCGCACCGCCCTTCCTCCTGATCCGGGTGAAAGTACTGCCACACCTGCTGGGCGAGGGCGGGACCGATGCCGGGAGCCAAAGCGATCTGCTCCGGGCTGGCCAGCTGGATGGCGTCCACGGAGCGGAAATGGGCCAGGAGCTCCTTGACCCGCTTGGGGCCGAGGCCGGGGATGTCCCCCAGGCGGGAGCGTCGCTGGCGTTCGCCCCGTTGCTGGCGGTGGTACGTGACCGCAAAACGATGGGCCTCATCCCGCAGGCGCCGCAGCAGAACCACTCCCAGCTGGTCGGGCTCGCTGGCCAGCGGTTGGCTGACGCCGGGCACAAACACCTCCTCCCGCTGCTTCGCCAGGGAGCACACCACCAGCTCCTCCTGCAGATCCAGCTCCCGGAGAGCCTCCATCACCGCGGAGAGCTGCCCCTTGCCGCCATCGATCATCACCACATCCGGCCAGTCGTTCAGGCCATCGGCCTGGAGCACGGAGCCGCCCTCGCGCCGCAGCCGGGCGAGATCAGCCCCGCTGGCCTTGGCCTGGGACCAGCGGCGGAAGCGGCGCCGCATGATCTCCGCCATGGCCATGAAGTCGTCCGAGTGGCCGGCCCGAATGCTGCTGCTCTGCAGGCGGTAGCGGCGGTAGTGCTGCTTGGCGGGCAGGCCATCGACGAACACCACCTGGGAGGCCACGGCGTCGCTGCCCTGCAGGTGGCTGATGTCAAAGCCCTCGATGCGCCGCGGGGGGACGGGCAGCTCCAGGAGCTGGGCCAGATCCTCCAGCGCCAGCTGATGGGCTTCGGACTGGCGCTGGGCCCGTTGCAGCTCATAGCTGGCGTTGCGCACCACCAGGTCGATCAACTCCGCCTTCTGTTGGCGCTGGGGCACGCTCAGGCGCACCTTCCGGCCGCGCCGCTCACTGAGCCAGTCCTGGATGAGGTCCTGCTGGGGGAGGGGGTGCTGCAGAAGGAGCGCCGGCGGGATCTCCACAGGCTCCACCTGGCTGTAGTGCTCCTCGATCACCCGCTGCAGGATCCAGCCGGGATCGTCCGGCCGCACATCGGCCATGTAGCCCAGCCGGCCGACGAGCTTGCCGGCGCGCATCTGAAAAAGCTGCACCGCCGCCACCCGCTCATCCGCCGCCAGGGCGACCACATCGCGGGAGATGGAGGCATCGGCCACGGTCATCTTCTGATCGGCCGTGAGGGTTTCCAGGCCCTGGAGCTGATCGCGGAGGCGGGCGGCGGACTCGAAATCAAGGCGTTCGGCGCAGCGCTCCATCTGGGCCCGCAGGAGGTTGAAGAGCTCCTCGCTGCGGCCCTGAAACACCATGGCCACCTTCTGCAGGGTGCGGTGATAGTCCTCGGAGCTGATGCGCTCCTGGCAGACGCCGGGGCAGCGGCCGATGGCGTGGTTGAGGCAGGTGCGATCGCGGTAGAGGGGCTGGGGGCGCTGGCGCAAGGGAAACACCCGCTTCACCAGGGCGAGGGTGCGCCGCAGCAGGCCCACGTCCACATAGGGCCCGTAGAAGCGATCGAGGGGGCTGCGGAAGCGCCGCCGGCGGGTGATGAAGATGCGGGGATAGGGCTCACTCCAGGTGATGCAGAGATAGGGATATTTTTT
>CAYVWU010000247.1:0-4037 GCA_964455575.1 uncultured Cyanobium sp.
CCCCCACCCGCCAGGCCGACGGGGACAGCGCCTTTCGCTTCCTGCTCACCCATCGACGCCGCGCCCGGGGGTTTCGCGAATGGTTGGAGCCAGAGAGCTTGGGCCTCCCCATGCTCTGGATCCCGCCAGGGCGCTTTTGGATGGGCTCCCCGGACACCGAGCCCGATCGCCTGGCTTCGGAGGGCCCCCAGCATCTGGTGCAGCTGCAAGGCTTTTTCCTGGGGCAGACGCCGATCACTCAGGCCCAGTGGCGAGCGGTGGCCCAGTGGAGCGAGCGCAAGGGGGAGCGTTGGGGGCTTGAATTAGATCCCGATCCTTCTTTCTTTCAGCGTGAGAGCAAGAAGGGAGGCTTCGTTTGGCGAGATAGCCAGTTTGCGTTGCTGGAGGGGGAGGAGAACAGTGACCAACGACCCGTAAACTCGGTGAGTTGGCGCGAGGCGATGGAGTTTTGCCATCGGTTGAGACAGCGAACCGGCCGCCGCTACACGCTGCCGAGTGAAGCGCAGTGGGAGTACGCCTGTCGCGCGGGCACAACCACCCCTTTTCATTTGGGCTCCACACTCAGCGCGTCGCTGGCAAACTGCAAGGGAAACGCCATCGACGATGTTGGTGATCAGGGTGTGGATCGCCGGCAAACGACTCCAGTCGGTTTGTTCCCCGCCAACGCTTGGGGATTGCGGGACATGCACGGGAACGTTTGGGAATGGTGCCTGGATCATTGGCATGACACCTATGCGGGAGCACCGGACGATGGCCGAGCCTGGTTGGATGAAAAGGCCCCAGAAAATGCCTTAAGGCTGCTGCGCGGCGGCTCCTGGTTGAGTGCTCCTCAGGTCTGCCGCTCGGCCTTCCGCGGCAGGTACCACCCGGACTCCGCCTACAGCGACGGGGGTTTCCGCGTCTGTTGCCTCCCCCAGGATTAATTCTTTACCCTTAAACTCTATAGATCTTTACACTCGGCTGTTTTCAGTCTGGTCTTTTATGAGGGGCTGGGCATCACGTGGATGAGTGTCAGCTGACCAGGCTGTTGGGATTCGGCGCCGTAGGCGCCCGAAATTTTTTCTATCCCTCCCTTCCCCTCGCTTTCCATCATGATCTGGCGGGAGATCACTTGATGGGCCACCAGAGCCGATTCGGATCAACTCAGCTGTAGTCATCTTTCCGCGGCCCAACGACATCAGACTCAAGCTCAGCCTCACCGACACCCCCCCTTCCCCTCACCCCCTCCGCCGCCGCGTCTCCCGCGGCCGCTCGCCACACCAGCGCCGATAATCCGCGGCGGTGACGCCGGAAGCGACCAGGCCGGAGGCGGCCATCAGCTCCGCCACGCTCCGTCGGGCCTGCTCGGGGTCCTGGAGCAGAGACCGCAGGCGGCGCAGCCGCAGGCGCTTGGCTTCCGCCATCGGTGAGCGGCCCAGTTCCTGAAGAAAGCTGTATTGCAGTTGCCGCGGGGAGAGGTCCATGGCCGCGCTGAGCTCCGGGAGGGTGAAGCGTTCGCCCAGGCGGGCCTCCATCCACTCCCGCGCTTCCCCCACCATCAAGCGGCGGCGGCGGGAGGGCAGGCGCGGGCGCACGTCCGACCGGTCCGACTCCCACCAGAGCCGCAGCGCCTCCTCGAACGGAGCCGCGGCGTGCTCGGCGCCCGGTGGTCGCTCTGCCGCGGCTGTCGCCAACTCCCGCGCGCTCGCCAGGAGGGCTTGCCGCCGCGGGCCCAGCGCCAGCAGCGGAGTTGTCGGCCCCTCCCCGCTGGGCTGCAGCGCCGGTGGAATCAGGATCGAGATCCCCTCCTGCTCCAGGCTCGTTTCGCCCACCATGTCATCGGCGGTGCGAAAGAGCAGGCCCATGCCGGGTTCCGCCAGCCAGGGGGCGCCGTTGATGCGCTCCGTCGTCAGTCCTTGCAGGGGCAGCCAAAGCACCCACGCCGCCGCCTGGGTGCGCACCAGCCGCAGGCGTCCCCGACCCTGGATGCGCACCATGCCATAGCCGCCGAGCGCGCCGGCCCGCAACCGGGCATGGAAGGGCTCTCGCGGGGAGAGCAGCTCGCTGCGGTGGTGCCCCAGGGTGGAGGCAACGGCCGCTTCCCACTCGCTGAACTCCTCCGTGTCAAGCACGGGAGCCAGACCGTTTGCAAACGGTTGCACGGTTGGTGGTGCGGCCCGGTGAGAACAATTCAGGGGCATGGGGCGGGGCTGTCCATTCAATTTTGGAGCAGGGCTGTCGCCGTGAACAGGGTGGACTGCCGCGCATGGACCAACAGGCGCTTTCCGGCTTTCGCCCGGCTGTCTTCCCCCTCTCGCTTGGTTGAATGCGGGGGCACTCGCCAGTCGGTGCATGCGTCCTGGTGGCTGATGTCGTCCCGCTGACCCTTCGCCGCGGACTTGCATCGGTCGCGACTGATTCGTCTCGTTGCGCGTCCGCGAAAGGGGCTCGTCTCTGCCCTGTTCTCCACGCCCGCTGGGATCCAGCGCTTCGCCAACCCGGGAGCCTTCAGGTCCGCCTGGTTCTTGGCCCGCGCAACATTTCGCAAATCCTGTGGCCGCCAATTTTGCCTCTGTTTAGGTTGCGTTTTTCTTCAAGGACGTGTTGCGCATGAGCCGCAGCCTTGTGGGCCGAATCGCGCGCCGTGCTGGCGCCAGGCCCTCCGCCCTCAGTCGTCGTCAGTTTCTGCTCGGCAGCCTCGCCACGGGCGCCGCCCTGATGCTGGCCGATCGCGACCGCTCCAGCGCCGCCCGCACCGCGGCGCCCCGCGTTCTGATCATCGGCGCCGGTTTCGGCGGCCTCAGCTGCGCGTATCAGCTCAAGCGCGCCGGCGCTCAGGTCACCGTGCTGGAGGCCAGGCCGCGGGTGGGAGGGCGCGTCCATTCCCTCGATTCCCTGCTGCCCGGCAAAAAGGTGGAAGCGGGCGCGGAGCTCATCGGCCTCAACCACCCCACCTGGCTCGCCTATGCCAAGCAGTTCGGCCTCACCCTCAACGAGCTCTCGGAGAGCGATGAGGCCCGATCGCCCATCCTCCTCAACGGCCGCCGCATCCTTGGTGACGAAGCCGCCAAGCTTTGGACCGCCCTCGATGGGGTGCTGCGGAGCATGAACAGCGACGCGCGCGCGATCAACCGCCAGGAGCCCTGGCTCAGCCCCAACGCCGCCGCCCTCGACGCCCGATCCCTTGAACAGGCCGCCCAGCGCTGGCCCGGCAGTCCCCTGGAGCGGCAGGCGGCGATGGCGATGATCGCCAATGACATGAACTGCCGGCCCGACCGCTACAGCTACCTCGCCATGCTCGCCTCCATCGCCGGAGGAGGCGTGGAGGCGTTTTGGACGGAAAGCGAAACCTACCGCTGCGCCTCCGGCAACCAATCCCTCGCCGTCGCCCTGGCGGGCGCCATCGGCGAGGCCAACATCCAGCTCCGCGCGCCCGTCGCCGCGATCGACCTCTCGGGGCGCTCCGCCAAGGTGACCCTGCGGTCCGGCGCCGTCCTGGAGGCTGACGCGGTGGTGCTCACGGCGCCCCCCAGCACCTGGGACGAGCTGCGCGTCACCCCCGCCCCGCCCGCCGACCACCGCGTCAGCACGGGCACCGCCATCAAGGTGCTCAACCGCGTCGATCAACCCTTCTGGACCGCCGCCGCGCTTGAACCCGACTCCCTCAGCGACCAAGCGGTCGGCATGACCTGGCGTGGCGGGGAACCCGCCGCCGCCTCCAACCGCGACCCCGCCTGCTTGACGGTCTTCGCCGGGGGGGCGGCGGCCGAGGCCTGGCTGGAGCGACGCCCCGCCCAACGGCGGGAGTTGGCCAATCAGGAGCTCAATGGCCTTTTCCCAGGTTTCTCCCGCCACAACCAGCAACAGATCTTTTGCGGCTGGCCCGAGGAGCGCTGGACCCGCTGCGGCTACAGCGCCCCCTCCCCGGGCCAGGTGACCGGCGTCTGGCCCAACCTGCGACGCGGCTGGCGGGACAAGCTCTTCTTCGCCGGTGAATACGCCAGCCCCGGCTTCTACGGCTACATGGAAGGGGGCCTCAACAGCGGCGCCCTGCTCGC
>CAYVWU010000248.1:0-4027 GCA_964455575.1 uncultured Cyanobium sp.
CGCGCCCAGGTGCGTCCGGGGGAGCCGCTGCTGCTGCAGCGGCAGGAGCATGGCCGCCTGGAGGTGG
The DNA here is from genome assembly GCA_964455575.1 of uncultured Cyanobium sp. Lineage (GTDB taxonomy): Bacteria > Cyanobacteriota > Cyanobacteriia > PCC-6307 > Cyanobiaceae > Cyanobium. Next base: position 68 of record CAYVWU010000248.1, read on the forward strand.
GCCTGGCCCTGTGGGGGCTGCTGCCGGAATGGAGCAAGGATCCCCTGGGCCGTCGACGCCCGATCAATGCCCGGGCCGAAACCGTGGCGGAGAAGGCCTCCTTCCGCGGCCCCTGGCGCCATCGCCGCGCCCTGGTTCCCGCCGACGGGTTCTACGAGTGGCAAACGCGCCTCGATCCGCGCACGGGCCAGCCGTGGAAGCAACCCTGGCTGTTTCGCCGCCGCGACCGGGCGCCCTTCTGGCTGGCGGGGGTGTGGGACCGCTGGGTGGGGCCGGACGGCAGCGAGGTGGAGAGCTGCTGCCTGCTCACCTGCGCCCCCAACCCGCTGCTGGCGCGGGTGCACGACCGCATGCCGGTGGTGATCCCCGACGGCTTGGAGGAACCCTGGTTGGAGCCGCGGGACGGTCCGGGGCTGCGGGCCTTGGAGCCGCTGCTGCTGCCGTGGGAGCCCATCGGCTGGGAGGCGGTGAAGGTGCGCTTCAACCCGGAGCCGGAGCCGATGGACCCGGACGCGCCCGCGAAACCGGCTGAGCAGGGGGAGTTGTGGCCCGCGTAGCGTGCGGAGGTGCCCCATCCCTCGCCCCGCGGCCCCCATGAGCCTTGAGCACCTGGATGCCTTCCTGGCCCACGCCAAGGACCATCCCGAGCTGGCCCAGCGCCTTCACGATCCCGAGCGCCCCCTGGAGCTGGAAGAGTTCCTGGATTTGGCGCGGCAGGCGGGATTTGCCCTCGGTGAGGCGGATGTGATCGCGGCGCAGGAGCGGGAGGACGGGCGCAGGAGCGATGCGGAACTGCAGCAGCGGGCCGGAGCGGAGGCCTGCCGCCTGCGCCATTTCATCCCCGGTTGAGTCGATGCTCGCGCCCGCGCCCTGGTCGCGCCCTGGCCTGCCCGAGCGGGTGGCCGACTACCCCCGCCCCCCGGCGCTGGAAACCGTGGAGATCTCCGTCCGCATCGAGGTGGGGGGGCAGGTGTTGGCGGAGGCGGAGCGGGTGCGGCGGGTGCTGGAAACCTTCCACCCGCCCACGATCTACCTGCCCCCCGAGGCGTTCCAGGCGCGGCTGCTGCGCCCCGCCGAGGGCCGCAGCCTGTGCGAGTGGAAGGGGATGGCGCGCTATCTGGATGTGGTGGGCGCCGGACCGATCCGGGCGCGGGCCCTCTGGTGTTACGACGCCCCCTGGGAGCCCTACGGCGCCCTGGCGGGGTGGTTGGGGGTGTATGCCGGCCGGATGGACGCCTGCTGGCTGGGCGGCGAGCGGGTGCAACCGCAGCCGGGCGGGTTCTACGGCGGCTGGATCACCAGCCAGGTGGAGGGCCCTTTCAAGGGCGACCCACTGCACCCGGAGCTGATCTGAGCTCCCCCGCTCTGGGGCCCCGGCTAGCGGCCCGCCTGCTCCCTGGAAACCGCCAACGCCCCGCCATGATGCGCCACCTGTTCCGCCACCTCCAGGAGGAGGTCCTGGCGAAGGGCGTGGAAGGCGGCGAGGTCCGTGCTCACGGCGCCCTCGACCCGCAGGCGCAAGGCGCCCTCGCTGAGGCCGGTGAAAACCACCCGGGGTGGCGGTTCCGGCCGCACTTGCGGCTGGCGCGCCAGCCACTGCCGCAGGGCCTCGAGGATCGCCTCCGCCCGGCTCCGCAGGGTGGCGGCCTCGGCGGGAAGGGTCAGATCGATCTCCACCAGCAGCCGGCGATGGGGCCGGCGGCTGGTGTTCACCACCGCCGACTGGCTGAAGAGGGCATTGGGGAGGTAGAGGGGTTCGCCATCCGGCGTCAGCAGCTCGGTGTTGAAGAGGTGGATGGCCTGCACGCGACCGGCGAAGCGCTGGGTGGGCAGCTCGATCTGATCCCCCACCGCGAAGGGGCGGTTGAGATAGATCATCAGACCGCTGAACAGGTTTTCCACCAGGGTGCGCGCCCCGAAGCCGAGGGCGGCGGCGCCGAGACCGCTGGCGGTGAGGAGCACGGCGGCGGACACGCCGAGCAGCTTGAGCACCACCAGGCCGCCCAGCAGCGCCACCAGGCCGGTGACGGTCTTGTCGATGAGGTCGAGGGCGGCGGCGCGCTCACGCGCGTCGCGACCCGGCCACCAGTCCTCCTCCCGCCCCAGGTGGCTGAGGAGGGTGGTTTTGAGGCGCAGGAGGGTCCACATCAGGCCCAGGGTGAGCAGGGCGTCGCGCACCCCGGCCGGATCGCCCGGCAGCTCCCAGCCCATGGCCTCCAAGCGGCCCCGCAACCAGCCCGCCAGCCCGGCCACCAGGAGGGTGAGCGCCAGGCTGAGGCGCGCGCGGCGCAGGAGCGGAACGCCGAGGGAGCCCTTCGGCAGGCGGGAGGCGAGCAGGTCGAGCCCGAGCCAGGCGGCCGCCGCCAGCAACGGCGCCGAAAGGGGGACGGGCAGCTGTAGGGGGCCTTCGAGGAGCCTCATGGCAGCGGAGGGGGCGTGAAATTGCCTGGAGGCGCTTCCAACCCGGCGCGCCAAAGCAGATCGCCCTCCAGCCACCCCAGCGCGGGCTGCCGCAGCGTCCAGGTTTCCGCCAGGGTCTGGGCCTCCAGGTGGCCGAGGGGGGTGCGGGCCGGCTCGCCGCCCAGCAGCTTGGGCCCGATCACCGCCGCCAGCTCCTGCACGCAGCCCTCGCGCAGAGCGGCGGCGGCCAGGCTGGGACCGCATTCCCAGAGCACCTGATTGCAGCCCCGCGCCGCCAGGGCTTCCAGGAGCGGGCGGGGAGCGCAGCGCTCCAGGGCCAGGCGGGGCACGCCGAGGGCATCGAGGCGCTGGGTGGCGTCGGCGCTGGCCTCCGGACCGTGGGCCACCAGCACGGGCGCCTCCTCCTGGCGCCAGAGGCGCGCCGCGGCGGGCAGGTCGAGGCTGCGGCTGAGCACGACGCGCAGGGGTTCGGGCGCGCGACGGCCCCGGCTCGTGAGCAGGGGGTCATCGGCGCGGACGGTGCCGCCGCCGACGATCACCGCGTCGCAGCGGGCCCGCAGCCGATGCACCCAGTCGCGGGCGGGGGGCCCGCTGATCCACTGGCTGACGCCATTGGGCAGGGCGGTGCGGCCATCGAGGCTCATGGCCCACTTGAGAACGCCGAGGGGCCGCCCCTGGCGGCAGCGATGGAGAAACGGCCGGTTGAGGGCCGCCGCCCGCTCCTCCCCCACCCCCGCGATCACCTCCAGCCCCGCCGCCCGCAGCCGCTCCAGCCCCTGCCCCGCCACCCGCGGATCGGGATCGGCGAGGGCGACGACCACGCGGGCGAGCCCGGCGGCGATGACCGCGTCGGTGCAGGGGGGCGTGCGGCCGTGGTGGCAGCAGGGTTCGAGGGTCACCACCAAGGTGCCGCCCCGGGCCCGTTCCCCGGCCTGCCGCAGGGCGCCCACCTCCGCGTGGGGTTCGCCGGCGCGGGCATGGAAGCCCTCCCCCACCAGCGTGCCGTCCGCCGCCAGAACGACGGCGCCGACGAGGGGATTGGGGCTGGTGCACCCCTCAGCGAGGCGAGAGAGGGCCAGAGCCCGCTCCATCCAGGGGAGCCAGGGGGTCGGTTTTGGGGAGGGGCTCATGCGGGGGCGGTGTCGTCCCGCCAGTCGGGCAGTTGGCGCCATTCCGCCACCACATAGGGCGGCACGGGCAGTTCGGTGAAGACGCCGGGCAATTCGAGGCGCAGGGGGCGGTTGTTGCTCAGATCGCCGAGGAGGGGCGCCAGGTCGAATTCCGCTGCCGCGTCGCGGCCATCGCTCACGAGCTTGGGGGTGGCGAGGGTGACGTCCGCCAGCTCCCACAGGCGCCGGCCGCTGCTGACCAGAAGGGGTGTGGGGTGTTCCAGGCGAACGCGGCCGGGATAGCCCACCACCCGCAACCGCAGCGGCCCGCCCTCAGGACCCTCCCGATAGGCGACCAGCTGCCAGCTGCGGTAATCGAGATCGCGGAGGGTTTCCAAGCTGCGCACCACCCCCGTTTCCGTGGTGGTGT
>CAYVWU010000249.1:0-4021 GCA_964455575.1 uncultured Cyanobium sp.
TTTCTGCGTTGCTTGCAGTTTTGGTGAAGAGATATTCAAGGTGCCATCTTCATCCTCAAGCAATTTTTTTAGTAGAGCAGACCCTTCTATTGTTATCAGTCCTGAATCGATCTCTAAGTCTTTGCCATGCTCAAGTAGCAATTTGTACTTCTCGAGATATTGTCCTACATTTTCGCCGCTGATTCTCATTGAACATTCAACATTTTCTTTCGCGTAAATTCCGATTGAAGTTTTGCCGTTACTATATGTAGTGATCACTTGAAATCGCTGATCAAGGCTCTCTAGTGATCTTTGGCTAGCCTGATGGACATTCGATATAGCATTTGCTAGGTAGGTTTTTGGTATGCCGGTTAGCGCAGTCGTAACAGTATCAATTGCTTCATTCTTGCTGGGCAGCTTCATTCCTAATTCCGCCCTCGCGGTTTCCTCGGCTTGATTCTTCCAGTCTTTTAATTCTTCTACAGAGAACCTTTTGATGTCTCTGTCGATATCAATTGAACAATTGCTGCAGAGCCAGATGGCATTGTCGATAGACTTCCGATCCTCGGCGCTCATATTGCTGTCATATCTAGGTCCGCCCGGTGCAGCTGCGCAAATATGGGCGGCAACACCTATGTTGTTTACCTTATGGTTGTCCGAAGGTGCTGATGTTGGAACGCGACAGTCTGGATTTGAGCACCTGTGTGCGACTCTTGCTTTTAGTATCTCAATGGTTTTTGGTGCAAAGTCATCTCTAGCCAAACTGGTCTCCTGAAGCATGGGCGTATTAGTCTTCTAATTCTAACGCTAATCATCACCCGCCCGAGGCCACTGTCACGACGGGTCAAGCTTTATGCATCGGGTCGGGTGCATGATGTTGTTAGAAAGTGCTAGCAGGAGGAAATCGCTCCCTGTATGTTGTACATGTACAGATTAAATGCGAATAAAACATTTGCAGAGCTTCGAGTAGCATCTTGTCATCCGTTACTATAATATTTTGATTACCTAGATATGCTAGGTGATGCAAATCGGTAAAGTCGTTTCTTTTTGTCTTCTCCTTTAGGGAGGATCTTTTCAGTGAGTAAAAAAAGATAGTGAGGAGAAAAGGGTCTAGTGTATTGTCGTATTTTGAAGAGATTTGTTCAGCTGTAATCTGTTGGCAATTATACTTGCTCGCCGCCAAGTCTGTGGCCACTTTATCTTTAATGACTTGAATTAGCTGCTGGCGAGCCTGGGCATTAGATGAATTGCTGCTTTGATCATTGCTGCTCTGGAGCCGATTCAAATAATTCCTGGCAACGTCGAGCTGATTGGATGTTTCAAGAGCCACGGTAATGTCAAGCAGCTCATTAGGAAGATACTTGTTGTATTGGGAATCACATCGCTTTATGGTTTCATAAATATGATCTAATTCATGCTCCTTAATGGAGTCAGTGAAACTCTTCAGGTCAGTAGCCTTGACCATCGCATTCATGATCTCCCTTGCATTGGACTCTGTAATCTCATAGATAGCTTTGATTCCAAATGCCTCGAATAGTATTTGCTGAGGTAGACGCCAATCAATTTCCACTTGGGACTGCAAGATTCGTCGTATGGCGGCTTGCTTAGAGCCAAAGACATTATCGCTTAGATCAGTTACCAATTCTATTATTCCATGAATTGAGACAAAGCAGCAGACACTCACTTCCGATCTCTCCAAATAACTTGATGCATTAATTAGGCTGTTTGTTTCCAGATAGTATTTCATGGCTGATTCATCTTTCTGACAGTGTTTCGGCGGTCAGCACAAGCTGCCGCCAGGCGCCTTTTTGCCGCATAAGATGCTGATCGTATCACCTCCCAGGAACCAACTTGCTACTCCTAGCAAGACCACCGCACCCCCACTTGCCCGACATGGTTTGTTACACGGTCCGCATAACATCCCCGATTTCAGAGCAAGTCTGCGGAACTCCGGACGCCTGATGGACCGCGATTCAGCACATGGGTGTAGATCATGGTGGTCTTCACATCGCTGTGACCCAGCAGCTCCTGAATCGTGCGGATGTCGGCTCCCTGCTCCATCGAGAAGCTGGGCCACCAGGGCCTCGGCTCCGCCCAGATGGCCAAGCACGGCCCTGACTTCATCCACCGTCAGCACCACGGGAAGGCGCGGCCGTGTGCGGGCCCGGATCACACCCTCCAGGTTCCCCACATCCCCACCCAGCACCGTGCGATAGAGAAACAGCAAGGCCGCCAGCGCCTGGTTCTGCGTGGAGGCACTCACTCTCTCCTCTGTAGCCAGATGACTCAGGAACGCATTGATCTCTGCCTCCCCCATCTCACGCGGATGACGCATCCGGTGAAAGCGCAGGAATCTCCGCAGCCAGTGCTCATAGCACGACACTGTCCGGCGGACGCTCACGCCACTGCTGCGCCTCCGCTATCAAAACTCGATCGCCGACGCCGTCGCCGATCTCGGCAAACCCGAAGACATCGGCCAGCTGTTTTCGGGATTTCAGAGGTATCTCTACGAACCAGCCAGCTGACCCACCCCCGACCGCGCAGACTTCCCCCCAGCGCACCCCCACCGGCCCGGGAGTCCTGCCCATGGTTCACCCCAACCCTCCCTGTCCTCGCCGCCAGCCTCGAACGGCCGCCACAGCCGGAACCCTCGCCATCACCCTGAGCCTCCTCCTCCCCCTCGCGCCAACCCTCTCCGGGGCCACCCCACTTCCAACGTCCACCCCACGCCCCCAAGCCCCCGTCACTCAGCGCCCCCCAGCCACCCTCACCCCCGCACCGCCCACCAACAACCTGCTGGAAACCCAGGAGCGCTTCCACCCCGTGCTCTCCAGCGGCGGCATCGTGACGGCTCAGGAGGGGTTGGCCGCGGAGGCGGGGGCGCGCCAGCTGCGGGCGGGGGGGAACGCGGTGGATGCGGCGGTGGCCACAGCCTTTGCCCTGGCGGTGACCCATCCGCCGGCCGGCAATCTCGGCGGCGGGGGCTTCCTGGTGCTCTGGTTGCCGGGGGCCTCGCCCGCCCGGGGGCGGGGCTGCCTGCCGGCGGGGAACCCCTCTCCCGAGCGGTCCATCGGCCGGGGGGTTGCGGTGGCGGTGAACTTCCGGGAGGAGGCGCCGCAAGCCGCCACGGCGGGGATGTTTCTGCGGGCGGACGGCTCGGTGGATCGGCAGCGGGCCACGGGCAGTCTGCTCAGCGTGGCCGTGCCCGGCAGCGTCGCTGGCCTCACCCTCAGCCAGCGCTGCTACGGCCGCCTCCCCCTGGCCACCGTCCTCGCCCCCGCCATCGCCCTGGCCGAGAACGGCTTCCCCGTCAGTCCAGCCCTCAGCACCGCGCTCACGGACGCCGCCCCGCGGCTCCTGGCCGACCCCACCGCCCGCGCCCTCTTCTACCGAACCGATCCGCGGGGCCGTCCACGGGCCCCGCGCCCTGGCGAACGGCTGCGCCAACCCCTCCTGGCCCGCACCCTGCGCCGCATCGCCCGCGACGGAGACAGCGGCTTCTCCAGCGGGCCGGTGGCCAGCGCCCTGGCGCGCCTGATGGCCGAGCGGGGCGGCCTGATCACCACCGCCGACCTCCAGCGCTACCGCGCCCGGCTGGAGGCGCCCCTGGTGCGCCGCTTCCGGGGCCAGACCCTGCTCACCATGCCGCCGCCGGGCGGCGGCCTCACCCTGCTGCAACTGCTGGCGCTGGTGGAGCCCTTCGCCCTGGAGTCCACCGGCCTGAACAGCGCCCGCACCCTCCACCTGCTGGTGGAGGCCATGAACCTGGCCTATCGCGACCGCAACGACCTGCTCGGCGATCCCGGTCCACCGCCCATTCCCCCCCTCCAGCCCCTGCTGGAGGAGCCCTACCTGGCGGCCCTGCGGGCCCAGATCGCTCCCGAACGCCATCGCCCCCCCACGGCCCTCCCGCCGCGGCCCCCGTTGGCGGAGGGCACAAACACCACCCATCTCTCCGTGGCGGATCGGCAGGGGGGCCTGGTGGCGCTCACCACCACCCTCAACCTGCCCTTCGGCAATGCCATCGCCGTGCCGGAGGCGG
>CAYVWU010000250.1:0-4011 GCA_964455575.1 uncultured Cyanobium sp.
CCCCAGAGGTAGTAGTCGCGTTCGGCGTCGCGGGTCCACCAGCGACCGTCGCCTTTTTGGAATGGCAGGTTGTAACGGTCGATGTCGGCATCGGAGACCACTTCATTTCTGAAGGCCATGGTCTGCGCTGGTAAGGATGTCGTGCAAGCAGTCTGGCAGTTGGGTTGTGTTGGAGCAGGTGGTCTGGCGGCGGAGGGGGGGTGGGCCTGCCTCATCGGATTGCGGGGGTGGTGCTGAAGCATTCCCAGGGATGGACACCGGGTGTTGGGCGGAGCTTTCCCGAGGGTTGGGAGTCGCGCTGCCGTGCAAGCCGTTGCATGCCGGCCGGCCTGGAGCGAACAATCACGATGGACGCACGGCATCCTGGGCCCGCGGATATCGCAGGCTCGGGTCCGGTTTGTGATCCGCTCGATCCATTTGCAGCTGCCGGGTTTGGCCTTGGTAGGGATCGTGTCGGCAGGCTCGGGAGGGGATCGCCGCTGGTGATCAACCATGGCCAGTCCTTCCACGCTGAGGATGGCTTGAATGAGCATTGCTGTTGCTGTTGCGCACATCGACCACTTCACTGACATCCATACCGGAAGGGCGATTCCGCTGCGCCATTCGGTTGAGTTGGTTGCGATCAGGATCTCGATGGCTTCCTGTGTTCTCTTCTTGTTCTGCTTCCGCGGAACGTTGCCTGCCCAACATTTTTCATCGAGTGGTCAGTGATCATTGTTGGAGCCCTTGCCCGCGGCTGGCGACACCGTTGATCGATGGATCACTCACCTGCCGGATCTGGTCCACCACCGCATCAACGTCGCGCGGTCTGGAGTCGCTTTTGCGAGTTTTGGCGCAGTCGACGCTCAGCTCCTCGGATCTCCTGGGGTGCCCGTGGCTCGCCTTGACGCGGGTCCGCCTCTGGGAGCTGCCGCGGTTCACCAGCGGAAGCTCCGCTTTGGCGTTTGCAAAATGACGAGAGCGTGGCAGCGCTGGTGGTTGCGAGGCACCCTCGACCTCCAGTCGGCGCGGGGAGGATGGTCTTGTTGTCGAGAGTCAGAGCGGAGGGGGCCAAGGCGTCGCCGGAGTCGGGGATGGCGATCCGGGCCTTCTCAGCTCTCCAACTCCAGCCACTTGCGCGCCTCCCTGGCATCCCGCTCCTGACCAGCGCGGTGGCCGAGGGCGAAGGCCGCCGCGACCAGGGCGACGCTGGCCGCCATGCCGGCGCCGCCGCGGCGGGGGGTGAAGGGACCGCTGGGCAGGATCACCGGCACGGTCACGGCCAGGGCGAAGCTGGCCGCTCCCAGGGCTGTGAGGCCAAACACGGTGGGGGTGAGGGTCCGGCGGCTGTAGGCGTGTATGAGAAGCACCGGCAGGCCGAGGAGGGGCAAGGCGCTACCTACGGCCCAGGCCCAGCGCTGACGCTGGCTGTCGTGCAGACGGCGTCGAAACGCGGTCTCGCGGGCGCGCTGGGTCATGAGGCGTTGCGGCGGGGGGCGCCGCGGCGCTCGGCCAGCACCCGCTGCACATCCCGCCAGGCCACGCCGTGGTGGGCCAGAGCCACTTGCAGGTGAAACACCAGATCCGCGGCCTCTGCCGCCATGGACGCCTTGTCGTCGTCCTTGCAGGCCATGACGAATTCCACGCTCTCCTCGCCGATCTTCTTGAGAATGCGGTTGTCGCCGCTGGCCAACAACGCATTGGTGTAGCTGCCCGCTTCGGGGTGGTCGCGGCGGTGGGCGATCAGGCGGGCCAGCTCCGTGCAGACCTCCGCGGGCGGGGGTGCGGCCTCCGGGCCGCCGGCGCTGGGAGGGGTGTCGGCGTCGTAGAAGCAGCTGCGGGCGCCGGTGTGGCAGGCGACGTCGCCGGCCTGCTCCACCGTCAGCAGCAGCACGTCGGCGTCGCAGTCGTAGCGCAGGCCGCGCAAGCGCTGGAGGTGGCCACTGGTGGCGCCCTTGTGCCACAACTCCTGGCGGGACCGGCTCCAGTAATGCACCTCGCCGGTGTCCAGGGTGAGACGCAGTGCCTCGGCGTTCATCCAGGCGACCATCAACACGGCGCCATCCAGCCAGTCCTGGGCGATGGCCGGCACCAGGCCCGCCGCGTCCCAGCGCAGCACCGCCGCCAACGCCACCGCCTGGCGTTCAGCCTCCCCCGCCTTCGGCGCCGGGGGATGGAAAGATGGTGAGGAGGCCACGACGGGCGCCATTCCAGCTGCAGCGATCCTCCCCCATGCCCTTCCCCACGGCCTACACCTGCCGCAAGACCTTTGCCGGCTTTCCTTGCACGCACCGTCAGTGGCGCCACGGCGGTCACTGCCGCTTTGTGCACGGCTACAGCCGCGGCTTCACCCTCTGGTTCGCCGCCCATCACCTCGATGACTGCGGCTTTGTGGTGGATTTCTCCAGCCTCCAGTCTCTGCGGGAGCGTTTGGCGGAGCAGTTCGACCACACCTTCCTCGCCAGCGCCGACGACCCGCTCCTTCCCCAATGGCGCGATCTGCATGCCCTCGGGGGGCTGGATCTGCGTGTGATGGACAACGTGGGGATGGAGGCCTCCGCCCGGTTGGTGTGGGGCTGGGCCAACGCGCTGCTCCGCGACCGGGAGAAGGGGCGAGCCTGCTGCTGGCGCGTGGAGGCCCGGGAAAACGAGGTCAATGCCGCGCTCTACACCGCCTTGCCGGGCTGGTTCAACGCGGCGCGGGGCGCCATGGACCTGGAGGGTGTTGTAGAGATGGAAAGCTTTTTGGAGAGCGGCGACCCGCTGGACAACCCGACCGCGATAGAGGACGCAGCGTCGGAGCCGTGGGAGGCGCCATGAGCGCCGGCCTGCTCGCTCAGCGCTTCGCCACCGCCTGGGCGCTGTTTCAAGGCCTGCTCATCGAGGCCCTTCCCTTCCTCCTTCTCGGCGTCTTGATCGCCACCGGAGCCCGTTGGCTCTCCCCCGGCGGCCGTTGGTTGCGGCGCTTGCCGGCCCATCCCCTTCTCGGTCCGCTCACGGGAGCCGGCCTCGGACTCGCCCTGCCCGCCTGCGAGTGCGGCAACGTGCCGGTGGCCCGCCGGCTGCTGGCGGCCGGCGCGCCGGTGGGCACCGCCCTGGGCTTTCTTTTCGCCGCACCCGTTCTCAATCCCATCGTCCTCGCCAGCACCTGGGCGGCCTTCCCCGATCGCCCCTGGCTGCTGCTGCTGCGGCCCCTCGGGGCGGTGGTGGTGGCGGTGGGCCTGGCCCTGCTGCTGGGGATGCTCGGGGAGGGGGCGCTGCTCACGGGAGACCTGCTGGAGGAGCGGCGCCTCAGTCGCCCCCTGGCGGAGCTGAGCCTGCTCGAGCGGCGCAGCGGCCTGCTCGGCGGCCCAGCTGTTGCCGCCACCCCGTCGGCCCCCAGCCGTCCCACGGCGGCGGAGCTGCTGCGCCACGGCAGCAACGAATTCCTCACCCTCGCCCTGGTGCTCGTCGCCGGCTGCGCCATCGCCGCCCTGGTGCAGACCCTGCTGCCCCGCCAGTGGTTTCTGACCCTGGGCGGCCAGCCCACCCTTTCCATCCTGGCGCTGATGCTCTTCGCCCTGGTGGTGTCGGTGTGCTCCAGCGTGGATGCCTTTCTCGCCCTGGGCTTCGCCGCCCAGATCACCCCCGGCGCCCTGCTGGCCTTCCTGCTGTTGGGCCCCGTGATCGATCTCAAGCTGTTCGGGCTCCTCGGCCAGCTCTTCCGGCCCCGCGCCCTGCTGCTCACCCTCGCCGGCAGCGGGCTGATGGTGCTGCTGATCGGCCAGCTGGTGAACCTCTGGCGCCGATGAACCCCTCCCCCCCCGCTCTCGCCACCGCCCCACCACCGGTCCCGCCGCTCTGGCGCCGGGCGGCCCTCTGGCGCGGCGGGGCCCTGGCTCTCTGGAGCCTGCTCCTCCTGCGCTCCGCCGCGGACGGCCGGCTGGACCTGCTGCTGCGGGCCGCCTTCCACCCCCTGGTGGCCTTTGGCGGGGCGACCCTGGCGGCCCTGGCCCTGGCCCAGCTCGCCCAGGCGCGACCGGGGACCGCCGG
>CAYVWU010000251.1:0-3981 GCA_964455575.1 uncultured Cyanobium sp.
CGATCTTGGCCTTGAGGTCGTCGCTGAAGGGCCGATCGCTGCGGCAGACGAGCACATCGGGCTGAATGCCGATCGAGCGCAGCTCCTTCACCGAGTGCTGGGTGGGCTTGGTCTTCAACTCCCCGGAGGTGCCGATGTAGGGCAGCAGGGTGACGTGGACATAGGCCAGGTCGTGGCGACCCACATCGCCGCGGAATTCCCGGATCGCCTCCAGGAAGGGCAGGGACTCGATGTCGCCCACGGTGCCGCCGATCTCGGTGATCACCACATCCGCACCGCTGTTGGCCGCCACCCGATGGATGCGGGAGCGGATCTCGCCGGTGATGTGGGGGATCACCTGCACGGTGCCCCCCTCGTAGTCGCCACGGCGCTCCTTGTTGATCACGGCCTGATAGATCGAGCCGGTGGTGACGCTGTTCAGGCGCGAGAGGGCCGTGTCGGTGAAGCGCTCGTAGTGGCCCAGATCGAGATCGGTCTCGGCACCGTCCTGGGTGACGAACACCTCACCGTGCTGATAGGGGCTCATCGTGCCCGGATCCACGTTGAGATAAGGATCGAGCTTGAGAATGGAGACGTTGTAGCCGCGGCTTTTGAGCAGCCGACCCAGGCTGGCCGCCACGATGCCCTTGCCGATGCTCGAGACCACCCCGCCGGTCACGAAGACGAACTTCGCGGTCTGGCTCCGGTTCGGTGCGGTCATGGCAACCACGGCACAAGGATCAATTTACTGAGAGGGTGGATCCGAGCCAGGCCCCGGCGAGGGCGCTTCAATCCAGGCTGTCCAGAAATTCCCGCAGGCGTTGGCTCTGGCAGGGCTGGCGCAGCTTGACGAGCGCCTGGGCCTCGATCTGGCGCACCCGCTCGCGGGAGAGGCGCAGGTCGGCCCCAATCTCGTTGAGGGTGCGGGGCTGGTCGTCCTTCAAGCCGAAGCGCTCGCGCAGCACGAGGGCTTCCCGCTCGCTGAGCTCCCCGAGGAGGGCCTCCATCGCTTCGTGGAAGTGTTGGCGGATCAGGTGCTGCTCCGGGGAATGGTGGACGTCCTCCAGCAGATCCATCAGTTCCGTCTCGCCCCCCGCCCCCGAGGGGCCATCGAGGGAGACCGGCTGGGGCTGGCGTTCGAGCGTGTGGCGCAGCACGGTTTCGCTGAGGCCCAGTTCCGCGACCAGCTCGGCCAGCGTGGCCGACCGCCCGTGACGCTGGGCCAGCTCCCTCTGGGCCTTGCGGATGCGGCTCAGCTTTTCATTCACATGGGAGGGGAGCCGGATGGTCCGGCTCTGGTTGGCGATGGCGCGGGTGATGCCCTGACGGATCCACCAATAGGCAAAGGTGGAGAAGCGGAAGCCGCGGGTGGGATCAAAGCGCTCCACCCCCCTCTCCAGCCCAAGGGTGCCCTCCTGCACCAGATCGAGCAGCTCCATGCCCTGCGACTGGTATTTCTTGGCCACGGCCACCACGAGGCGCAGGTTGGCCTGGATCATGCGCTCCTTGGCGCGGCGCCCCTGCCGCAACACCTGCCGCAGGGCCAGTGCGCTCAGGCCCTTGGCCCGCGCCGCCGCGGCCAGCTCGCTCTCGGCCTTCTCGATCTCGGGATGCTCGGCGAGAAGGGATTGGCGCCGCTGAACGAGCCGCGCCAGGGTGAGCTCCTCCTCCTCCGAGAGCATGGCCACCCGGCCAATGTCGCGGAGGTATTGGCGCACGACATCCGTGGGGGGGGCTCTGCGCAAGGGGACGGGGACAGGCTCCCACACCCTGACAGGAGTTGGCGCACAGGTTGAGATTCAAGGGTTTTGCTTCGGGATCTGGAAGCCTTTCCGGGGGGCACCTCGCGTTCCGCCCGACAACGATGCAGGGAATACGGAAGAACGCCTGCATAATGTTGGGAGAAACGATTCTTGGCGATACCCTCAGATTTGTCTTTCTTGAGTCTTCTTTATGCGTACTCACCCTGGCATCGAGACCGCTTCAAGGCGCCGGTGGGGCCTCATCTCCGTCCTTGGCAACTGTCTGCAAAGGCGCCTGTTCCTAGCGGGGGCCGTTGCAGGGAGCCTGGGGTTCGCCCTGCCTGCGGACGCGATTCCCAATCAGCCCGGTCCAAGCTATCGCTGGGTCGCCTCCTGCACCAATCAACCCTTATATGCTCCGTGGCCGAATTGTCCGCCGAGTTTTCCCCGACTGAAGCTGACTCCCATCTTGGTGGATTGGGGAAGCTCCGCAACCGAAATCATCGATTCTATTTTCCTCAAATTCACCTATGATCGTTCAATCATGACTTTCAACGCGGCGGAAACCACGTTGCTCTGTGATCTTCGCCCCGCCGGCACTCCACCGCTTTGTCCATCGCTGCAACCCGGTCAAGGAACAGCTCCCCTCGGCGTCATGGCTGAGGACTACATCGTCAATCAATCGGGCCTCACCATCACGGAAGACGCCACAGGTCTGCCCATCGTCACGCTGACCTACAACGCGCCTGCCCCCCTCACCGTTTCCGGAGAGCGCAATTTCCTGGCCTTGGCCTTTGATCTGTTGGTTCCCTTGGACCCCGGGGCCGCCGTCACCTACAGCCCGACCGTGCTGGCGGATGCCTCCCTGGTGACGGACGATTTTTATTGCACCAACCCCAGCGGGGCGACCGTGAACTGCTCGTCCTCGCACCCGTCCGTCTCCTTCAAGCTCAACCCCGTGCCGGCCCCCTTGGCCGTGGGTGGACTCCCCGTGATGGTCCAGGCCAGCCGGCGGATCCGGCGCCGGATCCGCCGCGCCGCGGGCTGACGGGCGGGGGACTGAAGAGCGGGGACCGACGCGCGACGCCTCAGGGAGGGCCTTACTCGCCCTCCTCCTCCACCCAGGTGCTGGCCACATGGAGCTCCTGGAGCTGCTTGTTGGTGACCCCGGCCGGCGCCCTGGTGAGCAGACAGCGGGCCTGCTGGGTTTTGGGGAAGGCGATGGTGTCGCGGATCGATTCCTCGCCAGCCAGGAGCATCACCATCCGATCGAGGCCGAAGGCGATGCCGCCGTGGGGTGGGGCGCCCATGTCGAGGGCCTCCATCAGGAAGCCGAACTGCGCTTCCGCCTCCTCCAGCGGCAGGCCGATGGTCTGCAACACCTGGCGCTGCAGGGCGGAATCGTGGATGCGCAGGGAGCCCCCGCCCAGTTCCAGGCCGTTGAGCACAAGGTCGTAGGCCCGGGCGCGGGCGGTGGGGAGACGATCGGCCCAGGCCGCCGGATCGTCTCCCAGGTCGTCGGCGTTGGGGGCGCAGAAGGGGTGGTGGAGCGCTTCGAGGCGATGTTCGTCGGCGTTGAATTCGAACATCGGGAAGTCGACGACCCAGAGGAAGTTCCAGGCGCTGTTGTCGCGGTCGGCGGGCACCAACCCCAACTCCCGCGCCAGAAACTGCCGCACCCGATCGAGGGCCTTGTTCACCGTGGCGGTGTCGCCGGCGCCGAAGAGCAGCAGGGTGCCGGGGGCCGCGCCGGTGCGGGCCAGGAGCTCGGCCTTCTGGGCGTCGCTGAGGTTGTCCTTGATGGCGCCGATCGTGTCAATCTCACCGCCCTCCCGCACCCGGATGAAGGCCAGCCCCCCCGCGCCCGCCGCCTGCGCCTCGCCGAACACGTCGCCACCCGGCTTGATGCGCACGTTGCTGATCGCCTCGTTGCCTCCCGGCACGGCGAGGCACTTCACCGCGCCACCGGCCGCCACGGCGCCGCTGAACACCTTGAACCCCATGCCGGCGACGATGTCGCTGACGTTCACCAGCTCGAGCCCGTAGCGGGTGTCAGGACGATCGGTGCCATACCGCTCCATGGCCTCCGCCCAGGTGAGTCGTGGGAAGGGCTGGGGCAGGTCCACCCCCTTCACCGCCTTCCAGATGGCGCGAATCAACCGCTCATTGAGCTGCAGGATCTCCTCCTGCTCCAGGAAGCTCATCTCCATGTCGAGCTGGGTGAACTCCGGCTGGCGATCGGCCCGCAAATCTTCATCGC
>CAYVWU010000252.1:0-3961 GCA_964455575.1 uncultured Cyanobium sp.
GCACAGGGGATCTGTCCGGCGAGAGCCGCGTCTCCTGGGCGGTGGCGGGAAGCGGGGCCAACCCGGCTAGCGCCACCGACTTCGCCGGTGGGGTGTTCCCGTCAGGTACAGCTGTGTTCGTCTCCGGACAGGAGAGCGTTTCTTTGGGCATTGATGTGGTGGGGGATGGCGTTCGCGAGCCCGATGAAGGCTTCCGCATCGCGCTCGATCGTCCACTTGGCGCTCGTCTCTCCAGCGTGTCCAGCACTGGCCTGATTGAGATCCTCAATGATGATCACCCCGTCCCCACGTATACCTTCGTTGCCACACCGGAGACGCTCTACGAGGGCGGCAGCGTGCACATCGCCGTGAGCACCACGAATGTCGATGCGGGGCAAACGTTGTGGTGGCAACTGTCCGGCGCTGGGGTGACCGGGAGTGATTTCAGCGATGGACAGCTGACGGGCTCCGTGCTGCTGGGTGCCGATGGCCGGGCCGCGTTCGTGAAATCCGTTGCCGTGGATGCGGTGGTGGATCCTGAGGAAACCGCCACGCTGCGCTTCTTCTCCGATGCGGCCCGCACCCAACCCTTGGGCTCCACCTTGACGCTCACCCTCAAGGAACCCAGCGTGGGCTTGGTCACCGACGGCAACGATGTGATCACCGGCACAGCGGCGGCGGAGCGCATCACCGGGGTGCCGGTGGGGTCCACCGCGCGCGGGCAAGGCTCTCTCGATCGCCTCACCGGCGGAGGGGGCCCTGACCTGTTCGTGTTGGGCGATGCCGCGGGGATTTACTACATCGATGGCACTCCCGGATTGGGCACGACCGACATGGCGCTGATTGTCGACTTTACGGCTGATGACAAAATCCAACTACACGGATCCAATGCTTCCTACCGTCTGGTGAGTGGTCGCTACGGAGGCAATCCAGGTGTCCGCCTTGATGCGCTGTCCGCCTCTCCCGGGAATACTCCTGAGGCCATCGGCTTTGTCTACAACGCCACCTTGGCGACGTTGAATCTCAGCAACCCGAACCAATTCCTCTACGTCTAGTCCCTTCATCATGCCTGGTCTTGCCCGTCTCGCCGCTGGGGCTTTGCTCAGCGGCGCCCTTCTTCCTCTCCTTGCTCCCGTCCCAGCCGCTGCTGTTGGCGTTCAGGGTTATGACGTCAGCGTGCTCACCCTGTCTTACGCCAGTCAATCCTCCCTCTTTGCCCTGCCGCCCCTCGGTCAGATGCCCTGGTGGGGGAATAGCACTCTGGCATCAACATTTGCCTCTGATGTGTTCAATCAACTCGGTGCTGGCTGGGATCCGGACTACGGTCCGGTGTTTGCGTACGCCGTCGACACGTCCACCGATCAGGTGTTGGGTCTGACGCAATCCCTGACGGACCTCAACGATCAGATCGATGTGGCCCCCTCCCTCGCTGCCATAACGCGCTACGCGATCGCTGTGGCGCCTGTGCCCCTGCCGCTGCCGCTCCTGGGCGCGGCGGCGGGTCTGGGGTGGTCGCGGCGTTTGCGGCAGCGGACGCGGGTGGTGGGTCAGGAGGCCTTCCATGCCAGGACGACGACCCAGGGAACTCCCAGCAGATAAAGGACGATTGTGATCCAATAACCCACGCTGTTGGCGGAGCGCTCCAGCCACAATCCCTTGCTGTACACCCGGCCCGTCCGCATTGCGTCCAGGGCATGAAGGAGGAGAGCCAAAGACAGCCCGGTCAAGACGAGCCTCATCACCATCTTCATCACCAGCAGCATCCTGTCCACTCCTCCGGTTCCTCACTCGTATCACCAACCGCCTTGTCGCCGTGGGGTGTCCAGGTCCTTTGGGCACTCTCGAAACGGTTCGACCGCTGCACGGCAATGGATATGATCAGTTTTTGGCAATCACTGACGGATCGGGCTGGGCAAACTGATCCCAGCCGGATCGGGCTTGGCGAACTGATCCCAGTGGTTGATCTGGAAACTGACGATACTGAATGCATGGAGCGAACCTACTGTGCGTCGTGGGCGCAACACGATGCGTGCTTTTGCAGCGGATGATGTTGAGGACAACTCCAGCCATTGAGGTGGCTCCCAGTCTGATGTCGGTTTGACGCGACAGATGTTCCGACCGTTTTTTCTCACCCAATCGACCTGACGCTTCTTGATGAAGCCTGAGTTTGATCGACCCAAGAAACATAAGATGGTCATGGACTGTTTGCAGGTCCAGGTGCGAATGAATCGCTGCCCAGAAGTGCTGCCACTCTGAGGTGATCGGCATCTTCGCTTTCGTTTGCGCGGCCCTCGTCCTGCTCGCCCCATGGCATACGCCTGAGAGGAGTCTCGGCGATCTACCGCCCCTGCATCTCTGGCTCACCCCACCAGCACCCGCTCCCCCTGATAGCGCCTGCGCTCCGCCTGCACGGCCAGCTCGTCGCTGTCGGCCTCTTCCAGGGGGAGATCGAACCAGAAGGTGGTGCCGACCCCCAGCTCGCTGACCATGCGCACGTCGCTGCCGTGTTTTTCCAGGATTCCCCGCACGATCGACAGGCCCAGGCCCGTGCCCACCTCCGTGTGCACTGCGTTCTCCACGCGGTAGAACCGCTCGAAGATGCGCTCCTGATCCGCCTCGCTGATCCCCGATCCCGTGTCGGCCACCTCAATGCGCACCTTGGGCAGGGGGGAGCTGAGCGGGCAGCAGGGGGCGTCGGCAAGACCGACGCCGGGATCAATGGCGCAATGGTCGGGCCAGGGGTAGGCGCGCAAGGTCAACCGACCGCCGGGGGCGGTGAACTTCAGGCCATTGCCGACCAGATTGTCGAACACCTGCAGCAGCAGGTCCCAGTTGCCCCGCACGCGCGGCAACTGCTCCTCCACCTCCAGCTCCAGGTCCACACCCTTCTCCTGGGCATTGAGCCGGTAGGTGCGCAGGGTCTGGTCCATCGCCACCTCCACCTCCACCGGCTCCAGCTGCCATTCCCGATCGGATTCCAACCGCGAGAGGTCGAGCACGTCGTTCACCAGGCGGGTGAGCCGATCGGTTTCGGCGTTGGCGATGCCGAGAAACTCCTTCTTCTGGTCTTCGCTGAGCTGATCGCCCATGTCATAGAGCGTTTCCACATAGCTCTTGATGTTGAACAGCGGTGTGCGCAGCTCGTGGGAGACGTTGCTGATGAAACGGCTCTGGGCGGCGTTGAGCTCCACCTCGCGGGTGAGATCCTGCACGGTCATGGCGATGCCCTTCAGGCTTTCGCCACTGGCATCCCGCACCGCCTGCAGCACGATCCGCAGCGTTCGCGGCGGATCGCCGACGCTGCAGCGCAGATCAGAGGATTCCTTCTCGCCGCTCATCAGGGTGCTCAGCGGACCGTGGAGCTCCATCGCCAGGCGTTCCGGCAATTCCGCCTCCAGTTCATTGCCTTCCAGATTGCGGCCCTCCCAGCGGAACAGGCGGCGGGAGGTGGGATTGGCGAGCACGATGCGGCCCTCTTCATCCAGCAGCACCGCCCCATCCGCCATGGTGGCGATCAACGACTGCTGCTTCACCTGGGCGGCGGTCAGCTCTTCGATGTTGGCTTCGTTGTAGGCCTCCAGCTGGGAGGCCATGGTGTTGAAGCCCTCCAGCAGCTCCCCCAGCTCGCCGCCCACGGGCAGGGCGAGGCGGGTCTGGAAATTGCCGCCCGCGATGGAGCGCACCCCCCGCAACAGCTCTTTCACCGGCTGGGTGATCGTCAGGGCATTGAAGACCGAGCCGAGAATCACCAGCACCCAGATCGAGATGAACACCGCCACGGTCACCTCGCGGGTGAGGGCGGCGCTGGCCAGGGCGGCTTCGTTGGGGTTGATGCCCAGGGCCAGCACCCCGAGGTAGCGATCGCCCGATACCAGTGGCACGAACACATCGGTCACCTGCCCATCGGGGCTGAGGTGCTGGCGGATGAGGGGGTTCTGGGGGCGGCGGGCCAGATCGGCCGGCAGCTCCAGCCGGCGGCTGA
>CAYVWU010000253.1:0-3957 GCA_964455575.1 uncultured Cyanobium sp.
TCCACTGGAACCAGTGCCAGATGCAGGCCGGCACGACGGGGATCAACATCGTGCGCATCTACAACCCGGTCAAGCAGGGTCTCGACCATGACCCGGCCGGCGTGTACGTGCGGCGCTGGCTGCCGGAGCTGGCGGCCGTGCCCCTGGTCCATCTCCACACCCCCTGGACGATGACGCCGATGGACCAACGGGCTGCCGGCTGCGTGCTGGGGGAGCACTACCCGGCTCCGGTGGTGGATCCGCTGGAGGCGGCCCGGCTCGCGCGGGAGCGGGTCTGGGGTGTGCGACGGGGAGCGGGGTTTCGGGAGCGGGCGGCGGCGATCCAGGAGCGCCACGGCTCGCGCCGCTCCGGCCTGGCGACGCCGCGGGCGGGTCGCGGCCGCCGCGCGGAGCGCCAGCGGCAGAGTCCGGGGCAGCTGGATCTGTTTGCCAGCGCGCTGGGACGCGATCAGCTGGACGCTGTGGAGCTGGCGAGCGGGCAGGAGAGCACGAGGGCCGAGGGGTAGCGGCCGCGCAGGCCCGCCAGCTGCCCCGTTTCCCGCACGCCCACCGGCGGGCTGGCCGCCAACCGCTCGCGGCTGGGCATCGGTTCGGAGAACCGCGCGCCCAACACGCTGGCCTGGATCACGGGACGAAAGCGCTGTTGGCCCAGCTGATCCTGAAGCTGGAGGGCGCTGTAGCGCTGGAGCAGGTTCTGCCACTGGGACGGGGCGCAGCCCCCGCGATCGATCAGCAGGGGCCGCTCCGGGATGGGCAGGGCGACGCGGACGACCACCGCCAGCGCCGCCTGGGTCAGCCAGCAGGCCGCCAGGGTTTGGAGGGTGAGCCTCCACAGCGCGCTGTCCAGGCGGGCGCGGGATGGGGAGATCATGGCGATCACAGAGCGGTTTGGAAGAGATCACCGATCAGGGGCAGGATGCGCTGGGGCGTGCCCTCATACACCACGCTTTCGCGAATGTCGGCGATGGCTTGCAGTTCACCGTGGTCGACCTCGCCGTAGGCGATCGGCGTGATCTGGATGCCGCTGTGTTGAATCACCTCCCGCAGGTCCTG
Source organism: uncultured Cyanobium sp. (assembly GCA_964455575.1). Lineage (GTDB taxonomy): Bacteria > Cyanobacteriota > Cyanobacteriia > PCC-6307 > Cyanobiaceae > Cyanobium. Next base: position 1,054 of record CAYVWU010000253.1, read on the forward strand.
GAGGCTGAGGCCGGAGGTGGGCTTGCCGTCACTGAGCAGCAGCAGATGAAAGCGGCCGTGGGGATCGCGCTGGCGCGCCCGCATCAGATCCGCCAGACCCACCGCCAGGCCGTCATAGAGCGCGGTGGAGCCATCGGCCTGAAGGCGGTTGACGGTGGCCACAAGCCGTTGGCGGCCAGGCTCGTCCATCGGCGCCAGGGGGAGCTGGCGCACGGGGCGATCGCCGAAGGTGATCAGACCCACCCGATTGCCGGGGTTGATGGCGCCGCTGGCGGCGCGGATGGCCCGTTTCACCCGGGCGAGGCGCTCCTCACGGTCCATCGAGCCGCTCGTGTCGATCACCAGTTGGAGGTACACGGTGCGTCCCCCATCCTTTCGCTGTTTCCAGAGCCGCTGCGCCTCCCGCAACACCGCGCCACTGGCCGGCGGCGGGCTGGCGGCCATGGCCAGCGGGGGGAGTGTGTTGAAGTCCTGGGCTTTGGCGAGGGCCTGCATCTCGGGAGAGGCGGCAAAGCGGGCGAACCGCTCCAGGACCTGCCGCTGGGCGTCGGTTGTCCAGGGCAGAGCCACCAGGGGGGAGGTCTGGGGGCTGCCAAAAGGCACGGCGAGCAGGTCGTCAAAGCCCGCTTCCCGCTTCAACCGCAGGAAGCTCTGATGGGCCATCACCCCGGCGTCGAACGTGGCGGGATCGCGCTTCCAGATGGTGACCATCTCCAGATAGGTGGGGGTGGTGGCGGCCAGACGCTGTTGGAAGAGGTCAAAGCCGCCGGTCACGGTTGAGCGGCTGAGATCCGTGGTGGCGAGGGGCGTGCGGCTGGGGCCGTGGCCGGCGCTGAGCCAGAGGAGGGTGTGGAGAAAGTCCAGTCCGGCGGAGCAGACATAGGGATTGCAATAGGCGAGGCGCAGCTGGCCTGAGAGCACCTGATCCACCACCCCGGCGAAGCTGATCGCGTCCGTGGGATTCAGGCGGCGCCACACCGATCCCCGCACCGCGATCACGGAGGTGTTGTCCATCAGACGGGGGGTGATGGTTCGGCTGGAGATGCCGTTTTGGCGCAGCAGAGCCAGCCACTGCTCGCTGGAGGGCGACCAGGCCGCGGCCCTGAGGCTGCCGGCGGCCAGCATCTGGGCCCCCAGGCCGGAGGGGATGGCCCGCACAACCACCTCCACCCGTTGTCCCCCCTGGCGCTCGACGCGCTGGTTGAAGCGTTCCGCCACATCCACGAGCCAGCGTCGATCCGGCTTGTCGCCGTCCGCTTTCTCCAGGGAACTGGCGATCTCCACCCGCAACGTGCCCGCTGGCGGTGTCGGGGCGGGTGGAGCGCCGTAGAGGGGGTAGGCCTCGGGCGGAGGAAGGCGGTCGCCGGAGGGAAGGGGGAGGCTGGCCGCGCTCCCGCTCCCCTCGGGAGCGGGGTTGGGGGGATCAAGCACGATGCCCGGCAGAAGCTGGCGGTCGAGCTTGGCGAGCGCACTGGCTTCGGACGTCACCGCTGTGGGCAGCCAGCGGCAGCCGATCAGGCTGACCCCGCTGAGGAGTGCCAGGCCGCAGAGGAGCGGGAAGGAGCGTTTCATGGCAGGAGGTGAGCAGGCAGGGGGGGCAGCAGGACGGGTTGACCGGGATGGAGCCGGGAGTGGAGGAGGGCGTCGTCGTGGATCCAGGCCAGGTGGTGGCGACAGCGGTTGAGGAAGCTGACGAGATCGCCGAGCCGGGTGGGCTCGGTATCTGGTCTCGTCTCCGCTCCCGCCCCTGGCGGCAGGCGATCGAGCAAGCCCTCCAGCAGCAGCAGCAGCGACACGGTGCTGGTGGGGTCGAGAGCGGCGCAGCGCTCTGCCAGCGCACGGATGTCCTCCAGCTCCGAGCGGATGTCCGCCCAGCGGGGGGCGGCGAGGGGCCGCAGGCGCTGCTCGAACACCCAGGGGTCGAAGAGGGGACCGGCGGCGATGGCCGCCGCGGTGCGCTGGCGCTGGCGGCGGCGCCAGAGACCTCCAGCCATCAGCGGCGGCACCAAGGCGGCGAGGAGCACGGGTGAGCGCAGACCGAGACCGGCGATGAACAGGGCCGAACTCAGCCCCAGGCCCAGACCCAGTGCGAGCGGCGGGCTGAAGGGGAGCCGGCGGAGGGAGGGCCAGCGCGGGCGAACCATGGCGGTGGAGGCATGGACTCCCCTTGGTGGTTCAGGCGCCCGGGCCTTGATTCAGGTTCGGGAACGCGGCCGGCGGTTCGCCTCCTATAACTGGGGCGCTCCCGGCCTCCCTCCATGACCGTCCTCCCGCCCGATGTGTCGGCGGTCAGTCCCCATCAGTTGGAGGTGGCCAAGACCCTGCTGCAGGTGGGGTGCTTCGTGGTGATTTTCCTGGCGGCTCGCGCCATCTCCGAGCTCACCGTGCGGTTGCAGCTGCCGACGATCCTTGGCGAGCTGGTGGCGGGGGTGTTGATCGGCGCCTCCGGGTTGCATTTGATCGTGCCGCCGGAGGTGCAGGCCCAGCTCAGCGAGGGGGCGGCCCGCCTGGTGGGCCAGCTGGCGGACATCTCGCCTGAGGCCGTGCGTCAGGTGTACGAGGCCACCTTCCCCAACCTCCAGGCGATCTCCGAGATCGGGCTCTTCTCCCTGCTGTTCCTCACGGGTCTGGAAAGCGAGCTCGACGAGCTGGTGGCGGTGGGGGGCCAGGCGACGACGGTGGCGATCACGGGGGTGGTGCTGCCCTTCGCCCTTGGCACGGCCGGCTTGATCGCCCTCTTCCATGTGCCACTCATCCCGGCGGTGTTTGCCGGCGCGGCCATGACCGCCACCTCCATCGGCATCACGGCCAGCGTGTTCGGGGAACTGCGCTGGCTGAAGCGCCGCGAAGGCCAGATCGTGATCGGCGCCGCCGTGCTCGACGACATCCTCGGCATCGTGATCC
>CAYVWU010000254.1:0-3957 GCA_964455575.1 uncultured Cyanobium sp.
ATCGCCTGCTCCGTCACAAGGCGGCAAAGCACGCGCTTTCCCTGGATTGGCGACGCTCGATTCAGTGATAATGCTGTCAAAGATTTGTTGATATTCACATCGATCGGTGCCGCTTCGTTTACGGCTCTCCTCTTGCCTTGGCTGTTTGGCGGACAGCAGTAGAAGGAGCGACCCGCTATCCCCATCGGTGAGCGGATCAGACCTCGTCTCGTGCCAGTGCTCGCAATCCTGCCCCGGCGGCAGAGGCAGTGGTGTGTGTTCAGGTGGGCTCCAGCAACCGCTAATCCGTGCGTCTCACATCGGTTTAGGGACTGACGGTTGCGATGATCGGCGAATTGGGTGAAGAACCCAGAAGCAGGTTCACATTGCCACCATTCGGGATGTTCATCGCTGCCCACTCACCTGCAGAGTTCACTGTCAAGAACGGTGCACTACCGGGGATGGACGATAACGGAATGACCGCATTCGGGTTCATCGCCGGGTCCGACGTACCGAAATTCTGGTACGAGATGGTCATGCCGGACTGGTACCCGGTGCCCGCGAAGGACACGGTCCCGCCATTCACCTGAGCCGATTTGGCGGTCACACCGCTCTGCGGCGTCGAGGAGAAATTGGTGACCATGGTGCCCTGCGGGAACCATGCTGCGCAGATGGGTTGAAAAGCCTGATAAGTCATACCCTGCGCCTGCCCGCTCGAGTACGGGGTGAGGATGTTAGGGGTGAGGCCAACGGTGTTCGCGCCGACATTGCAGTCGACAAGGTTGAAATTGTTTTGGTTCGAGCCGTTGGTGCCACCGGTGCCTGAGTAGTTAACGGTGATGTTGACCAGGTTGCTGTATTGGTTTTTGCTTCCAAAGTTTGGGGTGAGGTCGAACCATCCGGCGCCACGGGTGCCCGACGGTGCGCCACCGAAACCGATGGGCAATGGTTGACCATACCCGTTGGCGTTATACCCCCAGAACGACGCCCACACCACGGTTGAGCCGAAGGCCGGAACGGTGAAGTTTTGTTGTACTTTGTTGGTGGAGCTTTCCTTGCTCCAGCACGCAGGGGTTTGGGCGGCTGCCGAGAATGATGTCGAGAGTTGAACGGCCTCGGGTAGTCCGTTGGCGATGGTCACGGAGCCGGTTTGAGCGGTATCGGAGTAATTGCCGATGACGATCGGGATGATGCTCCCTATGGAAGGTCCGTTGCCGACACACGCGTTCTGCGATGTGCTCCAGGCATTCCAGCCCTGCACGGGCGCAGGCTCAGAGGCGCGAGCTGCCGGTGCCAGGGCAAGACCAGAGACAGCAACGGACAGGGTGACGAACAGCGACTTCATGATGTCGTCCGCAATGGTCGCCTTCAATTGTAGTCCATCTGCCTAATTGGCGCTTGCAACAGGTGGGCGCAGGTCATCCCTGGCCCAACTCTGTCTAGATTCTTTTTTGAATATACGGGATTTGTCGCTGGGCGGGTTTCGATCCGGCTTGCGCGTGTTGATTAGAATCATGCCGCCACCAAGGCTGTGAACCTTAATCTGAACGACGAGGATCACTTCCTCTGGAGAGAGTTTTGTGGCTTGCCGATTGATGCGCTTGACCCCAAGGGGGACTGGTTGATGTTTCTAATGGGAGGATTGCAGGGCTTGAGTAATTAATTTGGTCCCAGGCAAGGCGCCGCGAGGATGTCATTGCAACTCCTCGGGTATGCAAAATACGACATTGCATGAGGCATCGCAGGGCTGGCTGGTTGGCATTGTGATGCACCTGATCCGATTCCGCATGCTTCTTGCATATGCTTCCCCATCCTGCGGCCAGGTACTGGCAGCGTCAAAAAGATGCGGCCAGCCACTGCAGGCGTGTCTATGCTGAGACAGCCCTTCAATCCGTGGCTTGTCATCTACCGTCCTTGCTTCTTCTTCTCACGGGAGGAGAGTCTTCCTCGCGTCCATGTCAGTCATCCTGATGGTGAGGCGAAGTTCTGGCTCGGTCCAACCGTTCAACCCCTCGAAACATCGGGCTAAGCTCAGCGAGGAACAAAGAAGCAGAGCGCTTGCTCGAGACACGTCAACTGGAGATCATCCATGGCTGGAGCAACGCTTTTGCGGCCGAGGTGGTAAATATCTCTGGGCATTGTGTCTGGGTGCTTGTCAACGATGCAGAGCTGGCGCTTTCCTATTCTGAATTTCCCTGGTTTAAAGAAGCAACCATCCAGTAGATCCTTGAAGTGCTGCGTCTGACCTCCGACCATCTTTTCTGGCCGGATCTTGGTGTTGACTTGTCTGTCGCGTCGATACGCCATCCGGAAAGGTTTCCGCTCAGGAGCGGAGAGCAATTCACAACCCTGCCATGCATCTGACTCGTCTCTTCCAATGCAGTGAGCCCACGGAGACTCGGCACCAGCAGCTCTGTGCGGGCCGGTGGTGGCCAGCGTTAGACTGTCGAGAAACTACGGCGCTGACGGGGGCTAATGAAATGACACGATTGCAAGCAAGCGAAGCCAATGGATGGCTTCTTCGGTTGCCTCTCCAGGATGCTCGCGTGGCTGCTGTTGAGCTAATCGTTGGTGCGGATGGAGTCGATGTTGCGGATGACAATTTCGACGTCGACATCGTGATGGCTGATGGGTCCGTCCATCATCGGGTCTTCATGACACCGCAGAACGCTTCAACCCTTCTTGCCAAGTGGCGCACGACTGGGGAGTGTGGCCACGGTGCATTCCTTGCTGTTGATGATGCAGTACTGCTTCCCAATCTCTCCGAGCACGCGATTATTGCCGCGGTGACAGCAATGCTGGAAGAGGGCGAGTTTGAAGAGCGAGCCCGGGTCTGTTGGAGCCCTTGTACCCACTATGAGCTTGGCCTTTGGCTCTGGTTCCATCCACCGAAGCAGCATGACCCCACCCTCCTCCGGGAAATCCTCCAACCCAGCGGCGAACACCTGCTGCTGGTGGCCCTGTCGGTGGCGCTGGCGTTGGCGATTGCGTTGGGTCTGGGGGGTGGTGATCCGGCAGCGGCCGCGGTGGGCCCGGTTGGTGCTCGGAGCCGCCAGCGCGGTGCAGACGATCCCCAGCCTGGCGATCTTCGGGCTGTTGCACACGGTGCCGCTGCTGGGGGGGATCGGGCCCACGCCGGCGGTGGTGGCCCTCACGCTCTATGCCCTGTTGCCCTTGTTGCGGAGCTTGATCACGGGGCTGCGGCAGGTGCCGCCGGGATTGCTGGAGGCCGGGCGTGCCCTCGGGCTGCGGCCCCGCCAGGTGCTGTGGCATCTGCAGCTGCCCCTGGCCCTGCCGAGCCTGATGGCGGGATTGCGGGTGGCCACGGTCACCGCCGTGGGGGTGGCCACGATCGCGGCGGCGACCGGTGCCGGCGGGCTGGGGGTGTTCATCTTTCGCGGCATCGCCACCGTGAACAACACCCTGCTGCTGGCCGGTGCCCTGCCGGCGGCGGCGATCGCGCTGGCGGCTGATGCCGGGCTCGGGCTCCTGGAGACGCGCTGGCAGGCGGGGGGCTGCGCCGCGGCGGCGCTTCCGGCTCCGGCGGGCCTCCGGGGCGGCGGTGGTTGCGGCTGCCCTGTTGGCTGCCCTGTTCGTGGCCCTGCCGTTGCGGCCCAGCGGACCCGGGGCCGCAGACACCGTGGTGCTCGGCGCCAAGGGGTTCACCGAGCAGCAGATCCTCGGCGAATGGCTGGCCCAGGAGATCGAGGCCCACACGGATCTGCAGGTGCGGCGCGAATTCAGCCTCGGCAGCACCTCCCTCCTCCACCAGGCCCTGCGCAGCGGCCGCCTCGACGGCTACGTGGAATACACCGGCACCGCCTGGACCGCCATCCTCGGCCAGCCGCCCCTGCCGCCGCAGCAGCGCCAGGAGCTGTGGCGCCGCAGCCAGCGCCTCTACCGCGACCGCTTCGATCTGCGCCTGTTTCCCTCCCTCGGCTTTGAGAACACCTTCGCCCTGCTCGTGCGCCGCGCCGA
>CAYVWU010000255.1:0-3920 GCA_964455575.1 uncultured Cyanobium sp.
TGGCCGCCAGCTGGGCCGTCTTCCACATCGGCCGGGCAGCGGTCGGGCAGCTGCAGCTCTTCCTGAAGCGCGCCAAGGCTTGAGGCGGTTCGCGCCTCCGGTGCACACTCCTGTCCTGGTGATTGGCGCCGGCTTGGCCGGCACGGAAGCGGCTTGGCAGGTGGCGAGCGCGGGGGTGCCGGTGACCTTGGTGGAGATGCGGCCCGTGCGGCCTTCACCAGCCCACCACAGCGCGGAATTTGCGGAATTGGTCTGCAGCAACAGCTTCGGCGCCCTCGCCTCCGATCGGGCGGCGGGCTTGCTGCAGGAGGAATTGCGCCGGTTGGGGTCGTTGGTGATCGGCACGGCCGATGTCCATGCGGTGCCGGCGGGCGGAGCTCTGGCGGTCGATCGGGGGCGCTACAGCGCAGCTCTCACGGCCGCCCTGGAAGCCCACCCCCTGGTGACCATCGAGCGCCGGGAGCAGACCGAGCTGCCTCCGCCAGAGCGCATCACCGTGCTGGCCACCGGTCCCCTGACCGGCGAATCCCTGGCGGAACAGCTGCGAGAGTTCACAGGATTGGATGCCTGCCACTTCTTCGATGCCGCCAGCCCGATCGTGGAGGGGGAGAGCATCGATCTCACCGTGGCTTTTCGCGCCTCCCGTTACGACAAGGGGGATGCGGATTACATCAATTGCCCCATGGATCGGGAGCAGTACCAGAGCTTCCGCGAGGCCTTGCTGGCCGCCGAACAGGCCCCGCTCAAGGACTTCGACCAGGAGAGCGCCTGTTTTTTTGAGGGTTGCCTGCCGATTGAGGAGCTGGCTCGCCGCGGGGAGGACACCATGCGGTACGGCCCCTTGAAGCCGATCGGCCTCTGGGATCCCCGCTGGGGCGATCTGCACGATCGGGAGGTGCGACGCGCGAAGCGGGCCCATGCGGTGGTGCAACTGCGGCAGGAGGATCGAGATGGCCGCCTCTGGAACCTGGTGGGCTTTCAGACGAATCTGCGCTGGGGGGAACAGGCGCGGGTGTTTCGCCTGATCCCCGGGCTGGAGGCTGCGGAGTTCGTGCGGTTCGGCGTCATGCACCGCAACACCTTCCTCGATTCCCCACGACTTTTGGAGTCCACCCTCCAGTTCCGCCGTCGGCCGAGCCTGCTGGCGGCGGGACAGATCACAGGCACGGAGGGCTATGCCGCGGCGGTGGCCGGGGGCTGGCTGGCGGGCACCAATGCCGCCCGCCTGGCCCTCGGGCTGACGCCCCTCAGCCTGCCGCCCACCACCATGGCCGGCGCCCTGCTCCACTTCATCGCCACACCCCGCGACGGCGGGCCCCACAGCGGCGGGCCCCACAGCGGCGGGCCACAAAGCGGCGGGCCCCAAAGCGGCGGAGCGCGGAAGGGGTCCTTCCAGCCGATGCCGCCCAACTTCGGCCTGTTGCCCGAGCTGCCGGTGCGCATCCGGGAGAAGCGCCTGCGCCATGGCGCCTATCGCGACCGGGCCCTGGCTGACCTGGAGTCCCTTCGCCAAGAGGTGCGCGGGAGCGTCGTCGCGGTCTGAGTCGGTGGGCGCGGCTCGCGCCCAGCTCCGCACTCAGGCGTGGTTGTATCCACCGGCTTCTTCCTTCGTCAGCGGCACCTGCACGGGATGGCGTTCGAAGTGGGCAATGGCGGCTTTGACATCCTTGATCAACAGGGAGGCCATGTCCCGCGACAGGCCTTGGCGCACCAGCACCCGCTGCACCACCAGGGACTGCAGTCGGGCGGGCAGGGTGTAGGTGGGCACCAGCCAGCCGCGTGCCCGCAGGCGATCGGCCAGGTCGAACAAGCTGAAGGGCGCATCCAGGCCGGGTTTGAAGGCCCAGGTCACAGCCGGAATGGCCGTGGCGGGATCGCCGTTGCAGAGGATGGTGAACAGGCCCGTGGCCTCCATCTGCTCCGCAAGCCACATGGCGGTCTCGTAACAGGCCATGTGAATCTTGCGATAGCCCTCGCGACCAAGGCTGAGAAAAAGGAAGTATTGACAAATGATCTGACCTGCGGGGCGGGAGAAGTTGATGGCAAAAGTTGGCATTTCGCCGCCGAGGTAATTGACATTGAAGATCAGATCCTTTGGCAGGGCGGAGGTGTCGCGCCACACCACCCAACCCGCTCCCAGGGGGGCCAGGCCGAACTTGTGCCCGGAGGTGCTGATGGATTTCACCCGTGGCAGGCGGAAATCAAAGCGGATCTCAGGTTGACAGAAGGGAGCGAGGAAGCCCCCGCTGGCCGCATCAACGTGGAGGTCCACATCCCATCCCGTCCGCTGTTGAAGCACATCCAGAGCCAGAGCCAGGGGTTCAACGAACTCATAGAGGCCCGTATGGGTGACACCAAAGGTGGGCACGACACAAATGGTGTTTTCATCCACCCGCTTCAGCATCTCCTCTGGCGTCAGGGAATAGCGACCGTCCTCCATCGGCATCTCCCGGATCTCCACATCCCAGTAGCGCGCGAACTTGTGCCAGCAGACCTGAACAGGCCCGCAGACAAAATTGGGCTTGTCGATCGGCTTGTTCTCCGCCTTCCTTTTGGCGCGCCAGCGATGCAGAGCCGCCATTCCGCCGAGCATGCAGGCTTCGCTGGAGCCGATGGTTGAGGTGCCAATGGGATTCTCTCCGGCTTGGCAGTTCCAGAGATCCGCCAGCATTTTCACGCAACGGCTCTCAATCTCCGCCGTTTGTGGATATTCATCCTTGTCGATCATGTTTTTGCTGATCGATAAATCCATCAGGCGGTGCAGCTGCTCCGTTTCCCAGGTCTGGCAGAAGGTGGCCATGTTTTGGCGAGCGTTTCCATCCAGGAACAACTCGTCGTGAATGAGCTGATACACCACATCCTGACGCTCCTCCTCATCGGGAAACTTGGCGGTTGGCGCGATGGTGGATGCCAGGGCCGTGCCGAACAGGGGGTCGAGCGCGCTTTCGGAATCGGCCTGTTGGATGTAGAGCGGCATGGGCTATGGGAGGCGTTTGTTCAGTTGCAGCCTAAGTTGTTGACAGTTGGTGTTCTCTGCTCCTGCAAATTGTTCGTGATCTTCTTGTTTCTTGATCTTCTATCACCGCCGAATCCCGTCCATCCATGATCTTCTCTTCCCGGAATCCTTCCCTTCGTCAGCGCGTCTGTCCTCCGGCTGTCCTCCGGCTCTCCTCCGGCTGTCCTCCGGCTCTCCTCCGGCGGTCCCGCCGCGGTGACCGGTGCTCCCTCCGCTGGCGCCCCCTGGCCCGCGCGGGCCGATGCCGCCGTGCTCCGAGCGCCAACTTCTAAGGTCGGCGGGTTGCCGGTTCAGCCCCCGTGAGCGCCACCACCCTTCCCCCAGCCGAGCCCGCCGCGTCCGCCGCGTCGGCGGCGGCTCAGCCTGCCGGCGGCTGGGATGTGATCGTGATCGGGGCGGGGATCGGCGGCCTGGTCACCGCCAGCCAGTTGGCCGCCAAGGGGGCGCGGGTGCTGGTGTTGGAGCGCTACCTCATCCCCGGTGGCAGCGGCGGCAGCTTTCGGCGCGCGGGTTACACCTTTGATGTGGGCGCCTCGATGATCTTCGGCTTCGGGGAGCGCGGCCACACCAACCTGCTCACCCGGGCCCTGGCGGACGTGGGCCAGCGCTGCGAGACGGTGCCCGATCCGGTGCAACTCGCCTATCACCTGCCCGACGGCCTGGAGGTGGCGGTCGATCGCGACTACGACGCATTCATCGCGCGCCTGACAGCGCTCTTCCCCCGGGAAGCGAAGGGCATTCGCGCCTTTTATGACACCTGTTGGCAGGTGTTTCGCTGTCTGGATGCCATGCCCTTGTTGTCGTTGGAGGACCCGGCCTATCTGGCCAAGGTGTTCTTCCGCGCGCCGCTGGCTTGTCTGGGGTTGGCCCGCTGGTTGCCGGTCAACGTCGGCGATGTGGCCCG
>CAYVWU010000256.1:0-3907 GCA_964455575.1 uncultured Cyanobium sp.
CGGCTCACCAGCTCCAGGATCTGGGGCGATCCGGCAGGTCGCTGGGCGATGTGGCGAATGGGGCCGCACTGCATGAACAGGATCGGCTGCAGACCGTCGCGGCGCACCAGGGTGGCCGACAGCCCCAGTACATAGCGGGCTTTCACCTGGCGCAGGATCGCCTCAAAGGACGCCGCCGCGATGTGGTGGCATTCGTCGACAATCACCTGCCCGTAGGTCTGCACCAAGGGATTCACCTCGCCCTTGCGCACCAGCGACTGCATCACGGCGATGTCGAGCTGGCCGGTGGGCTTGGCTTTGCCACCACCGATGCAACCGATCGCTTCGGGTGGGACGTCCAGGAAGGTCTGAAGCCGTTCCTGCCACTGCCGCAGCAGCTCGGCGCGATGCACCAGCACCAGGGTGTTTACGCCCCGCCGGGCCAGGATCGCCGCCGCCACGACGGTTTTGCCGAAGGCCGTCGGTGCCTGCAGCACGCCGATGTCGTGGCGCAGCATCGCCTCCACGGCGGCCTCCTGATCAGCGCGCAGCTGGCCCGCAAACATCAGCTCCAGCGGTGAGCCGTTCTGGCGCTCATCCACCAGCTCCCAGCCGATGCCCTGTTCCCGCAGCAGGGTCTGCACCGGTTCCAGACAGCCGCGCGGCAGGGCGATGTGCTGCGGGAAGTTCTCAGCGCAGCCGATCACCCGCGGCTTGTCCCACACCGACAGGCGCATGGCCTGGGCTTTGTAGAAGGCGGGATTGGCAAAGGCAGCCAGGCGGATCAGGCGATTGAGCAGAGGCTGCGGCAACCCCGAACGCTCCACATACAGCCGATCGGCAAGGGTGAGGTTGAGGGAGGCGGGTAACGGTCCGCTGAGTTTTGTTGGCGCTGGACGTTGCTTCCAAGGGGTCGCCAGATCCTCCTCGTCAATGAAGGCGAGATCGAGGGGATGGCCACCGCCGGTGGCGCCCTGAATCACGCTTTGCACCCCCGTCAGCGACAACCGCTGCAGGGATGCCAGGTAGACCCACTGATCAGGAAAGGGCTTCAGGTTGTCATCCACGAAGACGCTGCAGCCCCGCTGCCGGGCTTCCTTCTGCAGCGGCAGGGCGATCAGGTTGCCGAAGCCGCCCTTCGGCAGGGTGTCCTGGTTGGGGAACAGCCGGTCGTAGGAGCTCAGCTGCAGCTGACGCGTGGCGTTGCAGGTGTGGCTGATCAGGGCTGCCCCCAGCTGGCGAGCCTCCCGGGCCGGTACCGCCTCCTCGAGGAACACCCACACATGGGCGCCCTCCCCGGAACGGGAGATCTCCAGCGCCGCCGGCACCGCCAGCTGTCGACACGAGCGAAGAAAGGCCCGGGCGTCATCACGCCAGTCCTGCTCGTCAAAGTCGACGGCCAGCAGGTGGCAATGGTCGTTCTCCAGCAGGGGGTAGAGACCGACGGTGTGCTCGCCGGCCAGATGGCCGAAGATCGCCGCATCGCTGAGGGGCAGCAGCACCCGGTGGTTGCAGTCGCGGCAGGAGATCCGTGGCTTCTCGCAGAGGCCTGGCCGCCACTCGTTGGCGCAGGCCGGCGCATAGCCCGAGCGCCCGCTGCTGCTGCTCTGCCAGCGCAGGGCATAGACGTCGTCACGGCCGCGGAAGAGGCGCCGGAACAGCGCCACCTTCTCCTGCGTGGAATTGGGACCCCTGGCGGGGGCTGCTTCTGAGTCACCTTCTCCAACCGGCGCCGGTTCCGTTGGGGCAGGTTCGCCGGATCTCCAGGCGATGCCGTGGGCCTCCAGCAGCCCGATCAAGCGTGCGTTCTCCCGGCGCAGCTGATCCATCTCCGAGGACACGGAGTCAGCCATAAGGTGTCAGCGCTGATCGGCTTGGCGATAGACAGCATTGCGCTCTCGCTTGCCCACCGCCACGACCAGCACCAGCAGCTCACGATCCCGCAACTCGTAAACGAGGCGGAACCCGGCGGCCCGCAACTTGATCTTGTAGCGGTTGAAGGATCCACGCAATTTGCTCACGGGGATCCTGGGCTCATGCAGCCGCTCGGCCAACTTGTTCTTGAACTGCTCTCGGATTCCTGGCGTCAGCTTCCGCCACTCCCGAAGGGCTTCCGGGTGAAATGCCAGCTCAAAGGGCATCGAGACTGAGCCGCACCGGCTCCTGGCCGTCCGTCAACCGGGCATCGGCGATGCGGCCCAGCTCCAGGTCGTCCACCAGATCCATCAGTTCTTCGTAGGCCCTGGCCGGCACGCAGTAGAAGGCCGGTTCATTGCGGTTGAGCACCGCGACCGCCATCCCTTCACCGGCCGCCACGGTGGCCATCGGGTTCTTTTTGTGTTCCGAGATGCTTACGGCGGTCTCGGTCAGCACGCGGTGCGCCATCAGGGGGACCAAGTCAGCTCAGGACCACATCATAGGTCGCGTGACCGGTCTTGGACCGGTCAATGCACGGCGGAGGCTCGGATCGATCAAAGACGGTCAAACCAGGCCATGAAACGACCCAGCGGTGAGAAACCCTGTGAGAAGGTTTCGCCAATCGCGGGCATCAGCTGTCATCCGCAGTCACGACTTGGCGTGCTGCCAGCAAGTGCCAAGCGAGATAAACGCTTGAGGAGCAACAAATTCCAGTCCTGGACTAGAAGCGGGTGACCGGACTCGAACCGGCGACGTTCAGCTTGGGAAGCTGACATTCTACCACTGAATTACACCCGCGCAAAAGCAATCAATCATTGATAAAAAGAGCGCGAGGCTTCTGGCCCCGCTATCCATGCACCAAAAATTGCTGCCCCATCGAAATTAGCAGGAGGCTGCCGCCGGCGACAGCCTCCAGGCCGATCAGGGCTTCGCCGGGGCGGCGGCGGGCTCCGCGCAATCCACTTCCGCCGTCAGGGCCTGGCGGGCGGCGATCACCGGGGCGGCCTTGGCTTTCAGCAGGTTGGCCGCCATCTCCAGGGTGATGCCCTTGTTCTGCGACACCCGTTGCACCTCGCCACGGAAGGTGCGCAGTTGGGCCTTGAAGGTCTTCAAGCGCAGGCTTTCCAGCTTCTCCTCGGAGGCTTCCAGCTTGGTGACGGCCGTGGCGAGGGCTTGATCGGCAGCCCTGGCCTCCCCCACGGTGGAGGTGGGCTTGAGGGCGGCCACCCGCTCCAGGGCCTGGCCCACCTCGGCCAGTTGCACGCAGATCAGCTTTTCGGTTTTGGCTTTCTGCTCGGTCAGATTTTGCTGGCAGCCACCCACAGCCAGGGCAACCATGGCCGCGGTCACGGCCAGCAACGGTCGGGTCGATTTCATCGGTTTTTGGTATCCACCGACACCTTAAGTAGGGTGGGCGAAAGCGCCACCGCGTTGGAACGAACGGACGCAATGTCTGTTCTTCCCCACTGACACGCTTTGGCCGTCGCCCTCAGGCACCAGCGGCCCCCCGCCCAGTGCGCCCGGCCTTCAGGCTTGCCGCGGCCCTCAGGCCGCAAGCTCCGCCGCAGCCGCCGCCACGCCTGCTCCCACAGGGGCCTTTGCCAGACCCAGAGCCTGCAGGGTGGCCTCAATCGCCGCCACGGCCGCGAGGATGTCGCGATCGCAGACGAAGCCCAGGTGGCCGATGCGGAACACATGGCCCTTGAGGTGGTCCTGGCCCCCCGCCAGCAGGATGTCGAAGCGGTTTTTCACCTCCTTCCGCAGCACCTCCGCATCCAGGCCCTCGGGAGCCACCGCGGTGATGGCCGGGCTGCCGTGGCCTTCCGCGGCGTAGAGGGGCAGGCCGATGGCCTTCATCGCGGCGGTGGTGGCCCGTTGATGGCGGGCATGGCGGGCAAAGATCGCCTGCAAGCCCTCCTTCTCCATCATCTTCAGGGCCGCCTCGAGGGCGAAATACAGATTGATGGCCGGGGTGAACGGGTTGCTGTCCCCCTTGGCGGCCTTGCGGTAT
>CAYVWU010000257.1:0-3906 GCA_964455575.1 uncultured Cyanobium sp.
TGATCGCCGGTCTTGATGAAATCAACCGCGCTTTCGAGCTCTCCCCCTCCTGGTACGTGGAAGCTCTCACCTACATCAAGAACAACCACGGCATCTCCGGTGATCCTGGAGTGATCGCCAACAACTACATCGACTACGCCATCAACGCTCTCGTCTGAGCCTCCTGGCCTCGTCCATCTCCTTGCCCTCCCCTCCTCGGGGAGGGCTTTTTTGTGTCCCTAGGCGATCCAGCTGTGCCGGATGGTGTCCGCCGTCGTCACATCAGGAAGGCGGATGGCAACATCGGTGACGACCGTAGTGTTGGTCCCGCTCACCATGTCTGGCGTGCACGAGAGTCCCCATCCCCTCACCGCCGCGGGAGAACCCATCAGCGAAGCGGAAGCCCTCCGGCGTCTCCGCCAAAATGAGGATCAATCCCTGCAGTACTACGCGGCTTGGTGGCTGGGGAAGATGCGCAGCCAGCACCCCGACACCATTCCCCTCCTGCTGTCCGCTCTGCGGCAGCGGCAGCCGAGGGAGGAGGGCGCTGGTGTGGAGCACAACGCCGTCGCCCGCAACGCGGCGCGGGCCCTGGGCAAGGTGGGGGATTCGCGCGCCGTGCCGGAGCTCTTGGACGCTCTCGCCGATGACGATGAGGGGTTGCGCGAGGCTGCGGCACGTGCCTTGGGCGAACTGGGCGCCACAGACGCGGTGCTTCCCCTCTGCCAGCGTCTGGCCAGCGGGTTGGCGGGAGCCGGGGCTTGTCGGCCCAACAGCCCCAAGCTTCAGGAGCCCTGCGAAGCCCTGGTGGAGGCCCTGGGGGAGATCGGGGTGGCCGATCCCCTGGTGCTGGACACCATCGCTCCCTTCCTCGATCACGATCGCCCCTTGATTCGCAGCGCCGCGGCGCGGGCGCTGCTTCAACTCACCGGACATCCAACCTGGGCGGAACCACTTCTGGCCTTGCTCGACCATCCCCAGCTGCAGGTTCGCCGAGCGGCCCTCATGGATCTGGGAGCCGTGGGGTGGCGACCGGCTCTGGATTCCATCCGCCGCGCCCATGCCGAAAACAGCCTCAAGCTGATCGCCCTGCGTGGGCTGCTGGAACATGGCATCGGCGAACCTTCCACGGAAACCCTTCTGGAGGCCATGGATGACCTGCTTTGAGAGCTCTCCGTCCCTCCCCGGGGACATGATCCGCGTTCGCTTTCCGGAGCTGATCGCCGGGGTGGAGCAGGCCGATTCCGCCAGCCAATTGCTCCAGGCCACCCGCGCCCTGGCACAAGCCCTGGCGAGCCGCAGCCAGGATCCGGCCGCGGAACCCGCGCCGGGCGAAGCCCTCGCCTGCCTGGTGCGCATCCTCGGTTACAACAACCCCGGCGCGGCAGTCGCGGCGGTCGATGGACTGATTGCCTCCGGTCCCGACGCGGTTCCCGTGCTGCTGGGAGGGCTCGACGACAGGAACTATGGGGCACGGGCCTGGGCTGTCCGGGCCCTGGCGGGGATTGGAGACGTGCGCGGCTTGGATCTTCTGGAGCAGGCGCTGGCCGATGACATCGGCCCCAGCGTGCGCAGGGCGGCCGCCATCGGCATGGGCACGCTGCGGGTGAACCACCTGGAGCCGGCGCACCGCCAGGCGGTGCACCAACGCGCCCTGGCGGCGCTCCAAGGGGCCAGCAAAGACGGGGAATGGGTGGTGCGCTATGCCGTGGCCGCCGCCTTGGAAAAACTCTCCCTGGGACGGGAAACCCTGGAGCGGATCCGCGAGGGAGCCCACTCCACCCTCGACACGCTGGCTGACATTGAACGCGAGGAGGTGCCGGTGGTGCGCTTGCGCGCCAGGCTGGCACTCACCCGCTTGGTCTCTCCTTGACGCTCCCTCCTTCCTCCCCCACCGTCCGGGACCCGCAAAGAATCGGCGTGTTGTTCGTCTGCCTGGGCAACATCTGCCGCTCCCCCGCCGCAGAGGGATGTTTCCTGCACCTCCTCGCTCAAGAGGGTCTGGAGGACGCGTTCGACGTGGACTCCGCGGGGACGGGTCACTGGCACGTGGGCAAACCTGCGGATCCTCGGATGCGTGAGGCCGCGGCCCGCCGCGGTCTGGTGTTGCCCAGCCGAGCGCGCCAGATCGACCCGACCGATCTGACGCGCTTCGCGCACATCCTCACCATGGATGACGACAATCTGGCCGCGGTGCGTCAGCTGGCACGGGGCAGATCCGGGCTGGCCCGGATCGAGCCGATCACCCGCTACTGCCGTCACCACACCCTCGCGGACGTTCCAGATCCTTATTACGGGGGCGCCGAAGGATTCGAACAGGTGCTCGACCTTCTGGAGGACGCCTGCGCGGGGCTTCTGGAGAGCCTCAGGGCTCCGAAGGGCTGAGCCCCGGCCAAGCCTCTTCCGGCACCCGCGCCCGAAAAGCATCCACCATGGCCTCAATCACCGCCTCGATGCCCATGCCGTCGGTCACGAGCACCACGGCGTCCGGAGCTTGCCGCAAAGGTGCCGCCGCCCGGGTGGAATCGCGTTGATCGCGCTCCGCGATCTGGCGCTCCAGCTCCACCAGCTCCGGGACAGCAAAACCCTGCTGATGCAGATCGAGGGCCCGCCGCCGGGCGCGCTCCGCCACGCTGGCGGTGAGAAAGATCTTGCACTCGGCGTCGGGGAACACCGCGGTGCCCGTGTCCCTTCCCTCCGCCACCAGGCCGCCCCGCTCGCCCAAGCGCCGCTGCTGGGCGGTGAGCGTGTCTCGCACGCAGGGGTGGGCGGACACGGCGGACACCACCGCCGTGACCTCGGGGGAACGGATCGCCGTGCTGATGTCATGGCCATTGAGCTGAAGGCGCAGCAGCCCCTCGGGGTCCTGGCTGAGCTGCAGATCCAGATCCACCAGCAGGGGCCCCACAGCCGCGGGATCCTCGGGATTGACGCCCTGCCGCAGCACCCACCAGGCCAGAGCCCGGTACATCGCCCCCGTGTCCAGGTAGGTGAGGTTCAGACGCCGGGCCAGGGCTCGGGTGACCGTGCTCTTGCCCGCACCGGCAGGACCATCGATGGCGACAATCGGCGCTCGCGACATCAGAAAGAGGTGATCGATCAGACGGGTGGATCCGCAGCGGACGGCGGCGGCCAGAAGGGACAGACCTTGCGGCCGCTCCACCGGCTGCAGCGTATGCCCATCCACGAAGGCCACATACTCTGGCAGCAGGCCCTGCAGATCCAGGGTGTCCCGCAACGTCCGCAGGACGGAATCCACCGGTAGACCTTGCCTGGAGGCCGCCGCCGCCTCGGAAAGGGCGGCCGGGAGGGCAGCGGCCCGCCGCAGCTCCTCCGCCTGGAGATACGCCAGCCGTGAACTCATCGCCAGGCCATCGGGCCGGCGCACGGAGGCCATCGCCTCAATGACGACAGGCAGCCCGAGATCCCGCACGACCTGGCGCAGCACCACCAGCTGCTGCCAATCCTTCTCACCGAGGAACAGCCGACGGGGACGCACCATCGCCAACAGTCGGGTCACCACGGTGGCGACGCCCTCAAAGTGCCCCGGGCGCCCGGGACCGCAAAGGGTGTTCTGGAGCGCGACGGGTGGCACGACATGGGTGATCCCGGCCGCGCCGCGGGGGTAGATGGCGGAGACGGAGGGGGCAAACATCGCCTGCGCCCCGGCAGCGGCCGCCAGGGACGCGTCGTCCTCCAGCCGCCGGGGGTAGCGGTCAAAGTCCTCATCTTCCCCGAACTGCAGGGGATTCACGAACACGCTCACCAGAACCCCGGGTCGCCCCCACCAACGATCCGCCGCGGCCCGCTGAATGAGTTGGAGATGACCCGCGTGCAACGCCCCCATGGTCGGCACGAAATGGAGGCTGTCGGGGGGGAGAGACGCGCGCCAGTCAGCCAGGTCCCGTTCCGTGCGCAGGACGTCCA
>CAYVWU010000258.1:0-3902 GCA_964455575.1 uncultured Cyanobium sp.
CGGATGTCAGGCGGCATCCTAGGAAGAACCCTCCCGCCTGTCGCGGCTCGCTGGACATGCGCATGGTTGATCCCCTGGCCCGGGTCTGGGAACCGCTCGGCTGGCAGCCCGACGCCAGCCAGGTGGCGCGGTTCGAGCAGTTGCGGCAGGAGCTCTGCCGCTGGAACGCCCGCCTCAACCTCACCCGCCTGGTGGAGGGCGACGACTACTGGATCGCCCAGGTGTTCGACAGCCTCTGGCCCTGGCTGCCCCTGCTCCAGGCGGCGGCGGCCCCGCGCCTGATCGATGTCGGCACCGGCGGCGGCTTCCCGGGGCTGGCCCTGGCCATCGCCCTGCCCGACGCCCACCTCACCCTGGTGGATTCCGTGGCGCGCAAGTTGGAGGCGGTGGAGGCCATGGCCCGGGAGGTGGGCCTGGCGGAACGGGTCAGCCTGCGCCGCGAGCGGGTGGAGCGCACGGGCCACGCCCCCGAGTGCCGGGGCCGGTTCGACGGGGCCATGGCCCGGGCGGTGGCCAGCGCGCCGGTGGTGGCGGAATATCTGGTGCCCCTGCTCCAGCCCGGTGGCCAGGCCGTGCTCTATCGCGGCCAATGGTCGGAGGCCGACCAGGCCGACCTGGAGCGCGCCCTGCTGCCCCTCCGCGCCCGGCTGGAGGGGGTGGAGCGGCGCGAGCTGCCGGCGGGCCGTGGCGTGCGCCACGCCGTTCGCCTCGCCCCCCTCGCCCCCTGCCCCAAGGCCTACCCGCGGGCGGTGGGCCTGCCGGCGAAGGCGCCGCTGGGACAGCAGGCGGGGTGAGCGCGGGAGGGCCGATCGGGTTAGTTTCACCCCACCTTTGTTCGGTGGCCCGTGCGCGCGCGCCTCTCCCTGCTGGGCAGCGACATCCTGTTGCGATTGGAGGGTGAAGAGGAGAGCGACGCCGGGCGTTTTCCGCTCACGGAGTCCACCCTCGCCGCCCTCAAGGAGTGGACGTCGCGCTACAGGCGCTCGGTGCGGGCCGATGATCCGTCGTCCCTGGCGGCCATCGGCGCCGAGATGGTGGCCTGGCTGGACGCGGCGGGGGGGATGACGCGCTGGTTGCGGGGCACGGGGGAGCGCTGGCTGGAGGTGGCGGTCGACCATGCGGGCACAGAGGCGGCCGCCGCCCTGCTGGATTTGCCCTGGGAGGTGTTGGCCCGGGGCGGCGATTTTTTGGCGGCGGACCCCACCCAGCCGTTCCTGGTGTTTCGCGGCCTCGCCCGCGGCGCCAACGCCCGGCCGGCCAGGCCCGCCCACCGCGATCTGGCGCTGATGTTCATGGCCGCCGCCCCCCGGGGGCAGAGCGAGCTCGACTTCGAGGCGGAGGAGGCCGCCATCCTTCAGGCCACCGACCGCCTGCCGCTCCAGGTGGTGGTGGAGGAGAGCGGCTGCGGCGCGTTTCTCAAAGATCGCCTCGCCCTGGAGGGGCCGTTCGACATCGTCCACCTCTCCTGCCACGGCGACCTCCTGCCGAAGGGCGACCCCGTGGTGGCGCTGGAGTCTCCCGAGGGGGAGCTGGATCTGGTCCCGCCCGGCGATCTGGCCGCCATCCTCGGCGAGGAGAAAGCGGCGCTGGTGTTTCTTTCCGCCTGCCGCACCGCCGAGGCGAGTGCGGGGTTGGACGCGGCGATGAATGAGTCGTTCGTTCGCGCGATGGTGCGGGCCGGTGTCGCCAACGCCGTCGGCTGGGACGGCTCGGTGTATGACAGCGACGCGATTTTGTTCGCGAGCGTCTTCTACCAGGAGCTGGCGGAGCAGGCCTCCGTTCCTTACGCGGCCGCCCGCGCCCGTTGCCACGCCCTGCGGGAGCACCGCCAAGATCCGCGGCGCGGGCGCCACTGGCACCTGGCGCGGGTCTACGCCGGGCCGCTGGGCGCCGGGCCGTTGTGCGATCGCGCCAAGCCCAAGCGCAAGCTGCGCAGGGACGTGGGATACAAGGAGTTTCTCGACAAGGCCAATCGTCGCGTGCCCGTGGCGACAGCGGGGACGTTCGTCGGCCGACGACGTCAGGCGCAGGCGGTGTTGCGGTGCTTTCGCGAAGGGCGCAAGGCGGGGGTGTTGCTCCTCGGCATGGGCGATCTGGGCAAGTCGAGCCTGGCCGCGCGCGTCGCCAACCGTCTGCCGCGCCATCAGGCGGTGGTGGTCTACGAGCGCTACGACGCCCTGGCGATGTTCGACCAGCTCGTCGCCGCCCTGCCAGGGAGCGCACGGGTGGAATGGACTCGGCACTGGCGTCCGGCGATCGCGGAGCGGGGCGCGCGGCTGGGCGAGGCCCTGGAGGAGCTGCTGGAGGGGCCGTTCGATCAGCAGCCGATCCTGCTGATCATCGACGATCTGGAGCGGATCCTCGAACCCCCCGCGCCCGATGCGGAGGCCTCGCCCGTGCGAGAGGCGCCTGGAGCGGCGGAGGCCTGGCGCGACAGCCTGGCGGCCGTGCTGCGGGCCTTCCAGGCGGCGGAGACCGACTCGCGGCTGCTGCTCACCAGCCGCTTCCCGTTCCGCCTGCCCGATGGTCGCGGCGGTGATCTGGCGGCTGGCCTGGAGCGCGTGCCCCTGCGGGCGATGGAGGAGAAGGAGCGGGCGAAGCAGTGGCGGGCGGCGGCGCGGGCGGCGGGGGAGGCGGCGGGGGAGGCGCTGCTCAACCCCGGCGAGGAGGCGGCCGTTCTGGTGCAACGGGCCTTGGCGGCGGCTGGCGGGTTCCCCGGCCTGCAGGAAATCCTCTGCCGCCCGCTGCTGGCGGGCGAGGTGGTGGTGGCCCGCGCGGCGATCGAGGCTGTGGAGCACTGGCGCGCCTCCGGCGAGGCCCCGGCGGAGGGCAACGCCGCTGAGGAATTTTTCCAGCGCGTGTGCTTCACGACCTATCGCGACGCCCTGTCCGCCAACCAGCGGACGCAGCTTCGGGCGACGACGCTGTTCACCGAGAGCCTGCCCGTTCCCCTGGCCGCCTTGGAGGCGGCGGGCCGCGCCCTGGGCGTCGACGACCCCGCAACCGCGCTGGCGCGGCTGCTCAGCCTCGGCCTCGTGGAGGACTGGGGCTCGTCGCGTGGCGTCGCCCACGCGGCGGCCAATCCCCTGGCCCGCTCGCTCCTGCCGGGGTCGTTGGCGCCGGAGGAGGAGAAGCGTCTGGCGGCCGCCGTCGTGGCGCCCCTGGCCCAGGCGTGGCGAGACGCGTCGGGCGACTTCCCTCCGGATCCGCAGGCGGTGGAGGCGGCCCGGTTGGCCCTGATCGGTGGCTCCGCGGCGGAGGTGGTGGAGTCGGCGGCGTGCGCGGCGGGTGGCTTCCTGTTCGACGCGCTGCATGACGCGCGGGCGGCGTTGGCGATCCTTGAGTCCGCCAGGGCGCGGTTGGAGGAGCGGGGGGGCGAGGCCACGCCCAGGTTGTTGCTGTTGGCATCGAATTGCGCGAAGCGCATCGGCGAGACCGCCTTGCGGCTTGCCCTCCTGGAGCTGGGCCTGGCCCTGAAGGATGGCCGTCGGGTGGAACAGGCCCAGCTGGTGGCGCTGCACGCGGAGGCGACGGTCGGTTCTGATGGACCGGACCAGGCCTTGGAGCGACTGCGCCAGGCGGCGAAGGTGTTTGAGGAGGAAGGAGACGAGCGGTCGCGCGCGGTGACGATGGGGAAGATTGCGGATGTGTTGCAGGAGCGAGGGGAGAGCGAGGAGGCGCTGCGGATCCGAAGGGAGGAGGAACTGCCGGTGTATGAGCGTCTGGGGGACGTGCGAGAGCGCGCGGTGACGATGGGGAAGATTGCGGATGTGTTGCAGCAGCGAGGGGAGAGCGAGGAGGCGCTGCGGATCCGAAGGGAGGAGCAACTGCCGGTGTATGAGCGTCTGGGGGACGTGCGGTCGCGCGCGGTGACGATGGGGAAGATTGCGGATGTGTTGCAG
>CAYVWU010000259.1:0-3836 GCA_964455575.1 uncultured Cyanobium sp.
TGGCGGCCCGTAGCCCATGAGCCGTCCTTTTCCCCATCGCACACCACCCCCGCAACCCCCGGCCCAACCCGCCACGCCCTTGCCGATGGCGCCTTCCGTGGCGGATTGGCTGGACTCCTCCTCCAAGCTGCTCCCCCTGAGCGAGCGCACGGTGCTGGCCCTGGCCAAGCGCATTCACCAGTGGCAACACCACCCCGATGGACCCGAGGCCGCCCCGCGCTGCTTGCGCCGCCGTGCCCTGCAGGCCCGCGACCACCTGGTGCGCCACAACCTGCGCTTGGTGGGCCACACCTGG
This sequence comes from uncultured Cyanobium sp., assembly GCA_964455575.1. Lineage (GTDB taxonomy): Bacteria > Cyanobacteriota > Cyanobacteriia > PCC-6307 > Cyanobiaceae > Cyanobium. The sequence continues at coordinate 296 of CAYVWU010000259.1, forward strand.
AGCCGCCACCGCAGCGCCTTGCCCTGCGCGGATGAGGGCACCGCCGATGCCTTCCAGGAGGCGGCGCTGGCGCTGGTACGGGCGGCGGAGAAGTTTGATCCGAGCCGGGGCTATCGCTTTTCGACGTACGCCAGCTTCTGGGTGCGGCGGGGTTTTTCGCAATACCAGCGCCGCAGCCGTCGTCTGATTCGCCTGCCGCACGACAAGGCCGATCTGATCAAGCGGGCGTTGCGGCTGATGGCCCGAGAGGCCGGTCGCACCGGCGCCATGCCCTCCCTGGCGTGGGTGGCGCAGCGCTGCGGGCCGCAAGGTGGGGCTGTGGACGCCAGCGAGCTGGAGGGCCTGCTCGATCTGTGGCGCCGCACGGTGCCTGTGGAGCTGGATCGGCCCACCACCACCGAACCCGGCGAGAGGAGCACCCTGATGACGCTGCTGGCCGACCCCGCCCTGGTGGACGTGGCGGTGCATGACGCCTTCATTGAGCAGGCCGACTTCCCGGATGGAGCAGCCACCTACGCCACCTGCGCGGCCGACAGCCGGGATCCGCAGCGCTCGCTGTTGCCCCTGTTGCTGGAGCGATTGGATCCGCTGTCGCGCCGCTTGCTGTGGCATCGCTACCTGCGGGAGCATCCGCTGACGCGGCGTCAAATCAAGAAGGTGATGGGGCTCTCTCTGGAGGAGCAGGAGCGGCTGGAGGCGGAGGCCCTGGAGGTGTTGCGCGCCGCGGCGAGGGAACATGGGGCGCTCTGATTCGCTGCTCGCGCTGGTCCTCCTGGCGGTGCTTGTGGCCTTGCCTGTGCTCTTGCTCCTGCTGGTCTTGGGTGTCGTCGTCGTGCTCGTGGCGGGTGGTGTCACCGCGCATGGAGCCAGACAGACAGTCCAGCCAATCCCAACGCAGTGGGGAGTGGGTCAGGCTGAGCCGCCAGCGGAACAGGTGCGCCTGCTGCGCGTTGATGGTCGCGGGGGCGTGCAGCACCCGATGGAGCGGACATCCTGATCACTGGAAGCTCAGAGAGCAGAGGGAGCCAGTGGAGGGACGGCAATAGAAGGATACTGATTCATACATTCGAAGCCAACTGAGAGCCTGGAAGATGGCAGGGATTCGAGCCGAGTCCCTGCTCTTTTCCATGGCAAGAAATGAGGGACAACCCATGTTGGGAACGATCAAGCAATGACAAGAGATTCCTTTCAGTCCCTGAAGCACCGCCGCCTCAACTGCCGTAGCTTATGAGACAAGTATTCCATGCATCCCTCACTAGAAAGTGAAATACTTCTGGCTTCTTGGTGATCATGGTCTCCCATGATTTCATGGCTGCCCAGCAGGGCAGTCTCTATGCTTCTGGTCAACAGTTGCGTGCATCATCCTCCATTGCTGGCGCGTGGCGCCTGGCTGCTTGCAGCGGCAATGTGCTCTTTCTCAGTGCGGTGGTTGCCCTGCAACCGCGTGTGCAGTGGACAGGCCGCACGGCGGAGGCCTTGCTCAGCACCATCGCTAATCAATCCTGTTGCTCATTATTGCTCATTGCCACCGATGACCTATTGGATTTGGCCATCCTTGAGCTGTTGCCTTTGCTGCGGGAACATGTGCATCCTGGCCGACTGCAGGTGGTGCTCTTTTTGGAGGATCACCTCGTCCCAGGCCACCTGCAAAACATGAAGGCGGCCGGTGCCAATGTGTTCTGCCGAATGCAGCGGTTCCAAGGGCCGATGTTGGCCAGCGCGATCAACACTGCCCTCCTCAACCGTCCCTGGATCGATCCACTCTTTGCCGATCTTCCTCCCCCCGCTGATGCCCCGACCGCCGGCCGCCCGCAGCTCCACCCCTGGGATCTGGGCAGCCGGGAACGGGAGCTGCTCCGCCAGGTGGGGCAGGGCTACAACGCTCTGGAGATCAGCCGCCAGCTGGGCATTCGCTGCGACACCGTGCGCCGCACCCTCAGCCGCGTCTATAAGCGCATCGGCGTGCGGGATCGCGCCCAAGCCGTGGGCTGGTGTCTCTGCCATGGCCTGATCAGCCGCCAGGAGCTCAGCCGCCGCTATCCGCTCTCCGCCGCCCCGCAGGAGGAGTGGCCATCAGAGTCGCGGCGGTTGTTGTGATGTCGCTGACATGGCGCCCAGTCTTGGTGGCGACAGCAACAGGGCGGAAGGGTTTCGGCCTTAAGGCTGGAACCCTCAGCCAGTTCACCGCCTCTGCCATGCGCAAGGAGATGCACGGGTCGCTCGCCGCTGGAGCGCTGCTCGCTCTCGTTCTGCACCATCCATGGCTGCCGCAGCCAGTGGTGGTGGAGGCGTTGCCCGCAGCGAGGGAGGTGCTTCACGGGCTGCTCCTGCCGGGCCTGATCGAGAGGGCGGAGCGGTCTGAGTAGCCTATTGCACATGCCATTGCGCCATGGCTCGGCTTGCATCCGCTCCACCTTGCCCTCACAGCCGGGGGGGTACCGCGAATGGCTTGCAGACGGCTCCTCATCGGCCCCGCACCGGGCGTGATGGGGGGCAGGTCTCCCAGGGGCGGGAAGGGGGCATGGGAGGCCTCAGGAGCTGCGGCGGGGATGCAGTCCCCAGGCATCCGCGACATCCAGGACGTCAAGACCGCCAGGGAGTCCGCAGCCGGCGCCGGGGGGGTGCACCACCCTGCTGCACGCTTCCATCCGCTCCTCAACCGCCACTCCCCAAGCGACCGGCTCCACGGAGGCTGACGGAGGAGCAACGGGCTTTTGCCGTGAGCCACCTCGGCCTGGCTCATCAGCAGGCGCGCCGTTTTGCCATCCGCCATGGCCTTGCCTACGACGACGTGCTTGGCGCCGCCTACGAGGGGCTCTGCAAGGCGGCCCTGGGCTTTGATCCCTCTCTCGGCCATCGGCCCTCCAGCTACGTGGTGCCCAAGGTGAAAGGGGAGCTGCTCCATCACTTGCGCGATACAGGCTTTGCCCTGCGCATTTGCCATCGCTACCGGGAGTTGTGGATCAAGGCGCGGCGGTTGGTGGCGCGGGGGGTGGAGGATCAGGAGATTGCGGCAGCGCTCCGGGTGCCGGTGGGGGTGTGGGTGGATGTGCGGTTGGCTTGTGGGGTGCCGCCAGTGCCGGTCGAGGAGTTTTGGGGAGAGGGAGTGGAGTTTCAGGAGGGTGCTTGAGAATGAGCGGGGGGTGGCCAGTGGTGTGATCAGCGGCTGGAATCAAGCGTCCTGATTTGCTCTTCCAATTGAGTCATAATATCTAGGTTGCTGGGGTGTAGGCGGTTGGAGTCCCGCAGTGCGGAAAGAATGTCGCGTCCGCGAGTGAGATAAGCACGCCTTGAGCTATCCGACACCACTGATCCCAGAGATCCCAATGCCAGACAAGCCTCTGCCAGATCGACCTGCCACAGTGCGTTTGATGGATCATAAGATGTCAGGTTTTCTCGAATTGCCAGGGATGTCTTATGTGAAGCAAGCGCTCCGGGGAAATTCTGCTGAAGCTTCAACACATCGCCCATCCTTTCATGGCTGATTGAGAGATCGCGCTGCCACTGTGTGTTGGCCGGATCGCGCTTCGCCAGGCCTTCG
>CAYVWU010000260.1:0-3810 GCA_964455575.1 uncultured Cyanobium sp.
AGAAGGTGCCGAGCTTGTTGAGGCGCATCACCTCCGGCATGGAGGGGAACACCACCGCCGCCTTCAGGCGGTCGCGATGGGGCGCCACCGCCTCCACCACCTTCTGGGCCAGATCCTCAATGAAGATCAAGGAGGCGATGAACACGTCCGCGGCGGCCACATCGGCGCAGAAGTCCGCGTAGTTCTGGGGATCGCGCAGCTCTTCGATCAGATAGCCGGAGAGCTCGATCGCCAGGGCCGGGTTGCCCTCGTTGATGCTCTGGGCCGCGGTCGTGAGGGCGTTCTGATACTGGGGCTCGAGCACCACGTACACGGCCCGCATCAGGACGCGCTGGCCCACGGTCTCCGGGCTGACTCTGCGGCTGGCGGAGCGGACCTGCGTGAACATGCGTGCGGAGAGATTGAGCAATGTGAAGGAGCCTACGCAGCGGAGGCCGCTCCGTGGGCCTTCCAGACAGGAGGCGTTACAGGGTCCGTTCGCCCCTGTCCCCCTCGTGGCTGTCCCGGCGTCCGTAGCCCAGGCCGTTGAGCATCGGCCCCGCCATCGCCGTGGTCAGCACGGCCATCAACACCCCCATCGTGAACAGCGCCGGGCTGATCACCCCCAGGGACAGCCCCACGTTGAGCACGACCAGCTCCGTCAGCCCCCGGGTGTTCATCAACCACCCCAGGGCCTGCGCCTCCCGCGGCGGCACCCCGCCCGCCCGCGCCACGGCCCACACCCCGAGAAACTTGCCCGCCACCGCCGTCGCCGTCACCAGGGCGGTGGCCAGCCACAGGGCGGGGGTGTGGAGGCTGCCGATCTGGGTGTTCAGCCCGCTGATGGCGAAAAACAGGGGCAGCAGCAGACGCAAGACCACCGTCTCCAGCCGCACCTCCAGCCACGCCCGCATCGCCGCCTGGCGTGGCATGGCCAGGCCCCAGAGGAAGGCGCCAAAGATCAGATGCACGCCGAGCCACTCGGTGATCAGCCCACTGAGCAGGGCCCCCAGGAGCAACAGCGTCTGCGCCAGCTCCCGCGGCGGGCGGCCCGCCTCCAGCCTCCCCCCCAGCCAGCGCCGCAGCGGGGCGGTCACCAACAACAGCGCCGCCGCATAGAGGGCGGTGCTGAGCAAGACGGGCAGGCCGCCCGCGAAGCCTCCCCCCCGGCTATACGCCGCCACCACCGCCAGCAGCGACCACCCCACCACGTCATCGATGGAGGCGGCGCTGATGGCCAGGTTGCCCAGGGGCTGGGCCAACAGCTGGCGTTCCGTGAGGATCCGGGCCAGCACGGGAAACGCCGTGATCGCCATGGCCACCCCCAGGAACAACACCCCCTGGGGCGTGCGCGTTCCCGGAATGAGGTCGGGTTGCCAGCGCTCGAGCAGCAGCGCCAGGCCCGCGCCCAGCGCCAGAGGCAGAACCACCCCCACAAACGAGATGCCCCCCGCCAGGGCAAAGCGCTGGCGGATCAGCCCCGGGTTGACCTCCAGACCCACCAGGAACATGAACAGAACCAGTCCCAGCTGGGCGAGCACGTTGAGCTCCGCGCGCACGGCGGGCGCGAACAGCCCGTGGGTCAGGCCTGGAGCCACGGCGCCGAGCAGGCTCGGTCCGAGAAGGATGCCGCCGACGATGTCCCCCATCACCCGGGGCTGGCCGAGCCGCTGAGCGGCCGCTCCGAGAAGCTGCGCCACCGCGATGATCACCACCACCGCCAGGAGCGCGGTGGTCAGGCTGGGCGGGTCCATGGAAGACCGCGATTTCTCTCATTGTTGTCGCCGCTCCCCGTTTCCCGCTTCCTGCCTCCCGTTCCTCGCCGCCAAGCCCTGACCCCATAGGCTCGACAGCGCGTCGTCCCGCCCTGAGGCCCGCTTCAGGTTCCATTTGCATGGCTTCCACCCCCGCCGCCTCCCCATCCGCCCCCCCCGCGCCCGCGGCGCCCATCCCGGTGGTGGTGGCTGGCGCCTTGGGGCGCATGGGCGCGGAAGTGGTGAAGGCCGTCTCTCAGGCGCCGGACTGCGCGCTGGTGGGCGCCATCGACACCACCCCCGGCAGCGAGGGGCAGGACGTGGGCCTGGCCCTGGGACTGGGGGAGCTGGAGGTGGCGATCAGCGCGGATTTCGAGGGCACCCTCTGCCAGGCCAGCCAGTCCGTCCGCCAGAGCGGACCGGGAGGCGGGGCCGTGCTTGTCGATTTCACCCATCCCTCGGTGGTCTATGAGCACACGCGGGGAGCGATCGCCTACGGCGTCCATCCGGTGATCGGCACCACGGGCCTCACGCCCGCCCAGCTGGCGGATCTGGGGGTCTTCGCCGAAAAGGCCTCCATGGGCGGCGCCGTGATCCCCAACTTCTCGGTGGGCATGGTGCTGCTGCAGCAGGCCGCCGCCGCCGCCGCTCGCTTCTACGACTTCGCCGAACTGACGGAACTGCACCACAACCGCAAGGCCGATGCCCCCAGCGGCACCTGCCTGAAAACGGCCGAGCTGATGGAGGAACTGGGCAAAGCGTTCAATCCCCTCCAGGTGGAGGAGCACGAAACCCTCCCCGGCTGCCGGGGAGGGCTGCGGGAGAGCGGCTTGCGGCTCCACTCCATCCGCCTGCCCGGTCTGGTGGCCCATCAGGAGGTGATGTTCGGCGCCCCGGGGGAGACCTACACCCTCCGCCACGACACGATCGACCGCTCCGCCTACATGCCCGGGGTGCTGCTCACCGTTCGGCGGGTGCGCCAGCTGCCGGGGCTGGTCTACGGCCTCGAGCGGCTGCTCTGAGCCGACTCCGCCGCCCCCGCGGCGCGCGGCCGCTGGGCAGGGCCGGCTGTTGTCCGTATTGTCGCCAGGCCGCAGAGGCCCCCGGACCGCCCTCCCCATGCTGATTCCGCTGAAGCCCGGCGAGCTGTTGAAGCTGATTCCAGCCGTCGCCACCGGTCCCCAGTTCCAGGCCTGCAGCGGCGATCCCCGCAAGCTGCTGCAGCGCGTCCTGATCTCCGTGATCGGCGGCGTGATCACCCTGCTGATCAGCCAGACCCTCGCCTTCAACAGCCGCTGGTCGTCCCTCTGGCTGGTGGCGGGATTCGTGTTTCTCCTTTATGTGCTCTGGGGACCGATCGTCGAGGCGGGGCAGCGCAACGCCGTCCTGCGGCGCTATCCGGCGGCAGCCATTTTTGAGGGGGAGGTGGTGGATCTTTTTGAACGGGAGGTGGTGGTGGAGAAGCGGGAGCAGGCGGATCGCAGCGGGCGGCTGGAGCTGGTGGAGAACCGACGCACCTGGCTGGTGTTGCAGCTGGGGGATGAGGACGGCGATCTCGGCCAGCTGCGGTTTCCGATGGAGAAGAAACACCAGGCGATCCGGCGGGGGATGGTGGTGCGCTGCCTGGTGCTGAGCGAGCGGCCGGACTTCAGCCGAATCGGCGCCATCAGCGATGGCTGGTTGCCCCAATTGAAGCTGTGGGTGGGGGAGTATCCCTATCTGCTGCGGCCGGCATTTGAGGAGCTGTGTCTGCGGCGCCTGCGGGGGCGGTGAACCGCCCGGGGGCTTCTCCTCATCTCGCCGCAACAATGCGTTACAATTCACCCAACACTTCGAAACGAGGTCTTCGTGAGCCAATCCACCCTTCCTTCCTCCCCCATCCGCGGCGCCCAGGTCACCACTGAAGATGGCGGCCGCCTCAATGCTTTCGCGACTGAGCCTCGCATGGAAGTCGTGAGCGCCGACAATGGTTGGGGCTTCCATGAGCGCGCCGAGAAGCTCAACGGCCGCATGGCCATGCTTGGCTTCATCGCCCTGCTCGCCACCGAATTCGCCCTCGGCGGCGAAGCCTTCACCC
>CAYVWU010000261.1:0-3784 GCA_964455575.1 uncultured Cyanobium sp.
CCCCACCTCCCCGCCCGATCCCGTCTTGGTGGGCTGGATCGTGTTGGGCGGGCTGGCGGTGAGCGGGGCGGGCTGCATCGCCAACGATCTCTGGGATCGCAAGATCGACCCGCGGGTGGAGCGCACAAAGGGGCGCCCTTTGGCTTCGGGCCGGGTGGGTCTCGCCGCCGCTTGGACGCTCCTGGCGCTTTGCCTGTCGGCCGCCTTGCTGGTGGTGTTGGCGCTGCCGGGTCCAACGCGGACCCTCTGCGTGGCGCTGGCGCTCGCCTGCCTGCCGCTGGTGTTGCTCTACCCCTCCGCCAAGCGCTGGTTTCCCTTCCCCCAACTCGTGCTCGCCCTCTGCTGGGGCTTCGCCGTGTTGATCCCCTGGGCCGCCAGCAGCGGGCCGGGAGGCTTCGTCAAGGCCGCCCAGGCCCTCCCCCTGGGGCTCACCTGGCTCGCCGCCATGGTGTGGACGTTCGGGTTTGACACCGTCTACGCCATGAGCGATCGGGACGATGATCGTCGCATCGGGATGCGCAGCAGCGCGCTCACCCTCGGGACGGCCGCGGCCGGCGTCGTGGCGCTCTGTTACGCCTTCACCGCCGTTGCCCTGGCCGGCGCGGCCCTGTGGCGAGGGATCGCCACGCCACCGTTCTGGCTGCTCTGGGGCGTCGCGGCCCTGGCCATGCAACGGGAGGCGTCTGTGCTGCGCCAACCCACCCTCCCTCGCGGCGCCTACGGAACCCATTTCAGCCACCAGGTGCTGCTCGGGGGGCTGCTTCTGCTGGCTCTGGTGGTGGGGCGGGCCGGGGTGGGAGGCCCGTGATGCGGACGCCCGCTCTCCCGCCACCCTTGCGCCCCGGCGATCGGGTGGAGCTGGTGGCGGCGAGCTCCGCCCTGGAAAGCGCTGAACGCCTGGAAGCGGGACTGCGCCTGCTGCGGAGCTGGGGACTGGAGGTGGGCGACAGCGCCGCTCTGCTGGGACGGCGCTGGGGGTATCTGGCGGGGCGCGACGCCGAGCGCGCGGCCGATCTGGCGCCGCAACCGGCGCCAGGGGAGCCAGCGGGCCGCCGGGTTCCCCTGCTCGCCTGCGTGCGCGGGGGGTGGGGGGCGGCGCGACTGTTGCCTGAGCCCTCCCGGCCCGTGCCGGCCTGGCTGGAGGCCAGCCCCTCCCCCCAATGGCTGCTGGGCTTTTCCGACGTCACCTCCCTGCTGTGGGCCCGGTGGGCGCGGGGCTGGATGGGGGGGGTGCACGGCCCCCTGCTGACCACCCTGGCCAGCGAACCCCCCTGGAGTCAGGAGCGCCTGCGCGACCTCCTCTTCGGTCGGGGCGTGGCGCCGCTGGCGGGAGAGGGTTGGGTCGGGGGCGTCGGGGAAGGGCCGCTTCTGGCGGCCAACCTCACCGTGGCAACCCATCTGCTGGGCACTCCCCACCTGCCCGATCTGCGGGGAGCGATCGTGGTGTTTGAGGACGTGGGAGAGGCGCCCTATCGCCTGGAGCGGATGCTCACCCATTGGCGCCTCAGCGGGGCGCTGCACCATCTGGCCGGACTGGGCCTGGGAACCTTCAGCGGCTGTGTGGACAGCGATCGGGACGCGGAGCCCCCGCAGGCCCGCTTCAGCGCGGAACAGGTGCTGCGGGAGCGCACCGTGGATCTGGGCATCCCTGTGGTGGCCAACCTGCCGGTGGGGCACACACCGGGCAACGCCGCCTTGCCCGTGGGCGCCTGGGCTCGACTGGATGGGGATGCGGGTCGGCTGGAGGTGGCCGCCCGTTGGGGATGACCTCTCAGAGCCCCTCGCGAGGCGGCCAGGCGGGCACGGTGCTGGGATTGCCGTTGCGCATGGCGTGATAGGCGGGCGAGAGGATTTCCACCTCCGCCGCCGCGAATTGATCCTGAATCGCCCCGAGCAGCTCGGTGCGGATCTCGCGATACGCCAGTTCCGTCGGCACGCAGACATTCAGCTCGTAGCTGATGTGGAAATCATTCAGGGAGTTCTGCAATACATAAGGGGCCGGATCCGCGGCGATGCCCTCCACGGATTGGGCCGCCGCCAGGAGCAGGCCATGCACCTGTCGCCAGGGAACGTCATAACCGATGGTGACCGTTGTGGCCAGAGCCACCGGCAGGGCCCCCTCGCGGCGGCTGAAGCTGTAGTTGATGATCGGCGAGGCGATCACGGAGGCGTTGGGCAGGCTCACCACCTCGTGCCGGGGGGTGACGATGCGCGTCACCAGCAGATCCCGCCCCTGCACCACACCTTGCACGCCATTGATTTCCACCCGATCCCCCTCACGAAACGCCCGCGTGTAGATGAGCATCAAGCCGCTGATCACATTGGCGGCGACGGCGCTGGATCCCAGGGCCGCCAGCAGGCCCACGAAGAGTCCGGCCCCCTGGAAGGCCCGACTGCCGGAGCCGGGGATGTAGGGGTAAGCCGTCACCATCCCCGCCAGAAAGATCGCTCCTGACACCAGACGCCCGGTGGGCCGCGCCCACTCCCTGTAAAAGCCAGGGAAGACCAGCCGTCCTCGGTCGATGGCCGCGAACCAGGCGCCGCATCCCTGCATGGCCAGGCGGGTGAGAAAGAGAATGAAGGCGACCGCCAGGAGATTGGGGACGGAGTTGGTGGCCTGATCGAGCACCTGGCCCAGAACCCTGAGGATGTGGCCCCGCAAGCCCTCCGCCACGGCTTTGGTGGGTGGGAAAAAGCTGAGCAGCAGGGGGATCAGCAGCCAGCTGGCCAGGAAGAGCAGGGTGCCGTGGGCGAGGCGGCGAACCACCTGCAAGCCCTCGCGCAACTGCTCGGCGTCGAGCACCTGACTGCCACCGACCCTGAGGCCCCTCTGGCCGAAGCGACGATTCAGCCAGCGCTCCAGCCGGTGATTGAGCGCGCTCTGCACCCGCCACCACACGAGGTAGAGGATCAGCACCGCCAGGGCCAGACCGAGGCCTCGCAGCCAGGAGTCGAGGCTGTGGGTGGTCCGGAACTGCTTGATGGCTCCCCGCAGCTGGTCGCGATACTGGGCCGCCAGCTGCTCCCGGCTCAGATCGAAGGCCTTGGCGGCCCGATCATCCACGGCCAGCAGGGCACGAAAGCGTCCCTCCGAGTCCAGGAGCCCCACCATGGCGTAGGGCGGGTCATTGCGAACCACCAACCGATCCGGATCGACGCTTTCGTTGCGCGCCAGCGCGTCCAGGGTGCGCGACCCCCGGGTGGCCACCATCTCGGGGGTCTGGGCGCCCGCGGCCACCCGCACCTCCAGCACGCGGCGGCCATCGAGGGTGATCCAGGCCCGGGAATTCGGCCGGCTCGCCTTCGGCGGAGCCGTCGGGGTGGCGGTGGCGGGCGCTGCCCCCACGGCCAGAGGGCCTGCCAGAGGGCCGGCCAGAAAGGCCGCCAGGAGGAGAGCCAGCAGCGGAGCAAGCCGCCTGCCGCCGGAGCGAGGGAGGACAAGGGCCATGCGTCATGCACGTCACACCTGGGGTCAGCTTGACGCGGGCACTCCCCGCCAGCGTCAGGCCGCCTCAGGTCCAGGCCACCAGCACCGCCCCCACCGCAATCAACGCGACACCCAGCCATTGCGCTGGGCTGAGGGTCTCCCCGAGCAGCGTCGCGCCCCCCACGGCGACAAGCACCACGCTGAGCTTGTCGATCGGCGCCACCCGAGCCACGGGACCCAGCTGCAGGGCACGGAAGAAACAGAGCCAGGAACCCGCCGTGGCCAGTCCGGAAAGGACGAGAAACAGCAGGCTGCGACGCGGCAAGGCGGACCAGGGCAGCAGCTCTCCGCGAATGA
>CAYVWU010000262.1:0-3759 GCA_964455575.1 uncultured Cyanobium sp.
ACTACCCGGTTCATTCAGCTTTGCTGCTTTTTCCCAGGGGCTCGCTTTTTCAGGAGGCCCTGCTTGGTGCTGCTCCCCCAGGGCCGCTCCACCCCCCTTCCCCTTGGCGCTGGTGGGGTGACCAACGACGAGTTGCGTGCCCTGCTTTACCCCCAAACGCAAGGAGGCCCCGGGCTGGCCGGGATCCGGAAGGATCTGGCGCAACTGCTGGGCCTGGAGGCCAACGTCCGCTGGGAGTGCCTGTTGATCAGCCTCACCGCCGAAACCACAAAGGACAACCGCACCCCGGAGACCGACCTGCTGCGCTTTTGGCACCGGGCCCGAGCCCCCCCTTGCTCTCTGGGCGCCTGCTTTCTCGACCAACCGCCACCCCCCTTCTCCGATGCCGTAGCCCGTCGGGCAGGTCTGCGAGGCCAAACCCATTGGATCCATCCCCGGGGATCAGAGCTGTGCAGGCCTTCAGCGACTGCGTGCGTGAGTTGGCTTCTCAACAGCAGAACAGCCCCATCGGAGATGCCCCGTGGTCCGGACAGCGGTCCATCAAGGGATGGACTCCAGTCACACCACATCCGCGATGCCGCGAAAATCGCTGTCCATGGTGTGCAGCCGGGCCTGGCGATCCCTGGCCGTGGCCAGGATGATGCTGTCCGCCATCGGCAGCTGCAGCGAGTGGCTGAGCTGGGCGGCCGCCAGGGCCAACCGACTGTCGAGATCCGCCACCTGGCCGCACTGCATGGCGGCGGCCGCCTGAATGGCCTGGGCCTCCCCGTGCTCGCGCAGCACCCACTTGAACACCTCAAAGATGGTGATCGCCGGCACCACCAAGGAGCGTGTGTCGGCCATCAGGGCCAGGAAGCTCTCGGCCTGCCCGCCGCCTGTGAACACCTCGATCCAGCCCGAGGAATCCACCACCACCCGCGGGAGGGTCACAGGCGGTCTCCCTCGCGCTGGAAGGTGTTCTTGCCCCGCAAAAACCCACGCAGCTCCGCGGGAGACTGGGTGGGCACCAGCTCGATGCGCCCCGGCAGGGCGATCACCTGAAGGGTCTGGCCGGGACTGAGGCCGAACTGCTCGCGGACCCGCTTGGGAATCACAACCTGGAACTTGGGGGAGACGGTCGTGATATCCATGGCCTGGTCGTCATACCCAAAGCCGATCGATCTTAAATCGTTGTGCTGCCAAAGATTGCCCTGAGCCTTCGCCGCGTGAGGCCGGCCATGCCGCTGTTCCCGGGCTGGCCCTCCAGGCGGGCCAACCTGCCGCCGGGAGCAACAAGGGCGGGGGGGCGGTGGTTTCGGGCCACAGCTGAGCCTGAGCGACGCCGCCGGCGCCAGCAACGGGCCCTTCGGGCTGGGCTGGCCGCTGGGAATCCCATCAATCCGCCGCAAGACCGACCGGGGCCCGCCCCAGTCTCGCGATGCCGCGGAAAGCGACACCTTCCCGCTTACCGGCACCGAGGATTTGGTTCCCGAGCTTTCCGCCAGCGGCCAGCTCCTGCCTGAAGAAACGGGGCGGATTTCATCCCGCGACTACCGCATCCGCCGCTTCCGCCCCCTCAGCGAAGGGCTGCTTGCCCGCAGCGAGCGCTGAGCGGACATGAAGGATTCTTCGCAGGTGTTCTGGCGCATCATCAGCCGCGACAAGATCACCCCCCGCATCGGCCAAACTCCATGGTCGCGGTACACGGGCCAAGATTGCTGATAGGGACCCACTCAGGACGTGAGGATGTTGCAGCAGCCCCCTAGGGAAGATCGCGCACACCATCGCCAAGAGAAGCAGAGTGACTTCCAATCCCAAACTGTACCAATCTTATCCCGACGAACCAGCAGCATCCTGCCTGCGAACACTTGAGCGCACTGACACATTGCGCAGTCGCGAATCGAAATACTTTCGATGCACTTCGAATTCCTGAAACTGCGAGGGTTCGACCTCGACAGCTTTAATGCGGCCGACTAGGCCAGCGATCCAATCGGCAGCCTGAAGGGTCTGATATCGATGACTTTCAGCTTGAAAAGGCGGCTCTATTATTCGATCTCGCGGGGACTCCTGACTGTACATGACTCTTGCCGCCTCGTTGACCAGTTCAGATCTTTGCTCATGCTCATCCATAATGATCAAAATATCACCATGTCCGCCGAGCTGGCTGCCGCAGTGCTGATCAAGCCTCTTGATCGCCTCGCGAAGGACGGACAAATACAGCCTATTGGCATCGTGAGATTCGGGGGAGTATCGCTTGTGGATGCCAACATAAAACACAAATCCCCCAGCAGATCGAATCTTGTTGAGAAATCGGAAGGTGAATTGGCGGAGCTCAGGGTATGTTGATATGTTTTTGTGAGTATAAAGCGCAGAGCCCTTCTTTTCCCATGTAGCGGGGTGTTTAGGCTGGTTTTCGATTTCCCATTTGAGCAATTGGCATTTTCGCTGATAAAACCAGGTCGCGAAGCCCCTGGCCTGATCAACCGGAATAACGATCCCCGCAAGCCCAAACACAGGATGGTCATTGTGTTTTTTATCGCATCTGGAGACAAAAGGTCCAATGTGCCCAAATTCGTCTAAATAAGCGATCAGAGTCATGCGCTTTTGATCTGCCCTCAAATACACGAAAGCCCACGCAGAGCGTGGGCTTCGGAATCAGGGCACCCTTATGAGGGGTGCGTCTGTGCCACTGAACCTGGACCGCCAGTAGCTGCCAGGCGTTCTGCGGTGGGGCCACCACTGCCACGGCTCCGAGCATGTGGTTGATGGGGTGCGGGTCAACCCGATGCCAGGTCGACGGCTTGATCTCGCCACTGATCAGCTTGTGCTCCCGGAAGGCAGCGATCAGCCCTTCCCAGTCCCCCGGGGCCAGCACTGCCGCCATTCCCCTATGCCGGGGGAGGATGCCCTGCTGAAACTCCTCGGTGACCTGAACCACCGCATAACGAATCTGGTCAATCTGATCGCACTCCCCTGGAATGGGCAGGAGTCCCCGCCAGCGCCAGCCCCGTCCTGCCCCTGCGGCAATGTTCAATCGCCCATGACCACAGGGGTTGTGGAGCGTCCAACGACGACGGCAGGCCTTCTCTGAGACAAGGCAAGAGAGAACAGCATCCTGACGCCAGTCGTAGCGGGGGCTTTAAGCCGAAAACCCGTTAGTGAGGAAAGGAAGCGGGCGGCGGGAATCGAACCCGCATCATCAGCTTGGAAGGCTGAGGTTTTACCACTAAACTACGCCCGCAAATGTACAAAAAATAGGTACATCCTGCTTTCTTCTCCCGGGGCCACCCTTGCGGGGCTCCCCCGCCAACAGGACCGACAGCCCCGTTCGCAGCGCCATCTTCCCACGACGCCGCCCCCTCGCGGCTCAAGCATGATGGCCAGCTGATCTCCCGGCCGGTTTGACGCCTCCCCGCTCCACCCCGCCCAGCGACGCTCCGGGCTCCGATCCCCGCATCCCGCCCAACGATCCACCAGGCGGGGAGCCACCGAGGAGAGACGGTGAACCCGATCACGAGACGATCGAACCCGCGCTGGCCGCCCCAGGCGCCCAACGCCGCCTGCTGGTGGCCTATGGCCTGGGGGACGCGGGCACGGGCATGGCGGCCTCCCTGATCGGCTTTTACCTGTTTGTGTTCTACACCTCCGCCGCCGGGCTCTCGCCGGTGATGGCGGGGGCGGTGTTGATGCTCGCCCGGATCTGGGATGCCATCAACGACCCGGTGGTCGGCTGGCTCAGCGATCGCACCAACCACCCCAACGGCCCCCGCCTGCCCTGGA
>CAYVWU010000263.1:0-3748 GCA_964455575.1 uncultured Cyanobium sp.
GCCTGCGCCGCCCCCGGCGGCAAGGCCTGCCACTGCGCGGAACGGATGGGGGATCAGGGCGAGGTGTGGGCGGTGGATCGCTCAGCGGCGCGGCTGGAACGGGTGCGACGGAACGCTGAGCGCCTGGGACTGGAGGCGGTGCGCCCTCTTGCCGGGGATGCCGCCGCTCTGCTGGACCCGCAACCCGACTGGCGTCAACGTTTTGATCGCATCCTGCTGGATGCGCCCTGCTCCGGCCTGGGGACCCTGGCCCGCCACGCCGATGCCCGCTGGCGCCAGACGCCGGCCACGGTGAGCGAGCTGGCGACGCTGCAGGAGCGGCTGCTGGAACGCCTGGCCCCCCTCCTGGCGCCAGGCGGACGGTTCGTCTACGCCACCTGCACGGTGCATCCGCTGGAAAATCAAGAGCGCATCGCCGCCGCCCTGGCGGGCAGGGGAGCGTGGCGATTGGACCGGGAAACGCAGTGGTGGCCGGAAGCCGGCGAAGGCGATGGGTTTTACGCCGCCGTGCTCCGGGATCAGGGAGCGGGTGGTGGTGGCGGCGGCGGGATGGCCACCGGGAGTGGCGGCGGCGGCAACGGGGGTGGCGCGGACGGCGGGGAGATGGGGGCGGGCGCCACCGCCGCGGGGCTGGGAATCACGGGCGTGGTGGCCGGGGCCGCGGGGGAGGAGACCGGTGGGGGCGCGTAGGGCGCAGGCTCACCGCGGGGCTGCCAGCGACGGGGTTCCTCCGGCTGCCAGCTGCGGCCCTGCTGGGGCGCGTCGTCGGTGGGGGGAGTCCAGCGACGCTCCGGCTCCCTCAACAGGGGGTCCGGGTTGGTGATGTCCGGGTTGGCCAGGTCCGGGGAGTCCCACTGCCGATCGCGGGACGCGGGAGGAGCCGTCTGGCGCTCGCTGGGTTTGCGCTTCTTGGGCGGCACATAGGGAATGAACTTGCTGGTAAGCGCCGGTTCCGGAGGGAAGGGCTGCACGGGCATTCCCTTGGTGACCGTGCGCATGTAGGAGCCCCAGGCATAGGCCGCCTGAGCGCTGCTGCTGCCGGTTTTCCAGTTCTGGTCGTAGCCGAACCAGATGGCCGTTGTGAGCTGGGGAATGGAGCCGATGAACCAGAGATCGCGGGCACCTTCAGCGGTTCCCGTCTTGCCCGCCACGGGGCGATCGGGCAGGGCGGCGCCTCCGCCCGTGCCGTACCGCACCACCCCCTGCAGCATGAACATCGTGGCGTCCGCCACATCGCTGCTCACGGCCCGACGGGCCGGCGGCCCCTTCTCCGCCCGGCTGTAGAGGCGCTTGCCATCGGGCCCGATGATCTCCTCAAAGGGCGTGGGCATGACGAAGAGGCCGCGGTTGTTGATGGCGGCATACGCCGCTGTCATCTCCAGCACCGTCTTCTCGTTGGCACCGAGCACCATGGAGGGATATTCCCCGATCTCTCCGGTGATGCCGAGCCGACGGGCGGTGTCGATCACCCGGGGGAAGCCGACCTTCTCCGCCGTGGCCACCGCGGCGGTGTTCACGGAGCGGGCGAGGGCATCCTTGAGGGGGATGGCTCCGCCGGTGCCGGGAATGCAGAAGCGCTTGGGGGGCCAACCGTCGGTGTAACAGCGCTCCCGGGCGCTGATGGTGTCCTCGGGCGTCATGCCGAAGCGCAGGGCCGAGACGTAGGTGAACAACTTGAAGGTGGAGCCCGGGGAGCGCAGGGCCTGGGTGGCCCGGTTGAACTGGCTGCGGTTCCAGTCCTGTCCTCCCACCAGGGCCCGCACCAGGCCTGTGCCGGGCTCCATCGACACCAGGGCGCCCTCCATGCCAGCGCTGGCATGGCTCTTGATCGTGGCCTGGGCGGCGGCCTGCCACCGGGAATTCAGACTGCTGCGAATGGTGAGCCCACCCACCTCGAGCTGTTCCTTGGTGAGCACCGTGGGCAGCTCCTGCTCGAGCCAGCTGATGAACCAGGGAGCAGGATTCACATAGTATTTGGGTTCGGAAGGTTTCAAACCCAAGGGGGCATTCAGCGCCTCCTGAAGCTGGCGATCATCAATGAAGTCAGCCTCCCGCATGCGGCGCAACACGGTGGCTCGACGCTGCAGGGCCAGGTCAGGATTCACCAGCGGCGAGTAGACCGTGGGCGCGGGGGGGAGGCCAGCGATGAGGGCCGCTTCCGGCAGCGTCAGCTGCTCCGGGGTTTTGGAGAAGTAGACCCAAGCGGCATCGGAGATTCCATAGGCACTGGAGCCGAGATAAACGAAGTTGAGATATTGCTCAAGGATCTGCTCCTTGCTCAGCTGACGCTCGATCTTGCCCGCCAGCGCCGCCTCTTTCAGCTTGCGCATCAGGGTGCGGTCTTGACTGAGGAACACCATCCGCGCCAGCTGCTGGGTGATGGTGCTGGCGCCTTCCTCGACGGAACCCTGGCTGATGTTGCGACCCACCGCCCGCAGGATCCCGACCGGATCGACGCCGTCATGGCTGTAGAAGCGTCGGTCTTCGGCAGCGATGAAGGCTTTCTGCACCAGGCGGGGCATCTTGCCGGGTTGCAGCTTCTCCCGGGTGGCGGGCCCCTGCTTGTAGAGCACGGAGCCATCCTCGGCCAGGACGGTGAGGGTGCCGGGGCGGTTGAAGCTGCGGATGCCCTTCACGTCCGGCAGGGTGGAATCCACCGCCGCGGTCAGCAGCGACTGGGCCAAGGCCAGGGAGCCGCCCAGGGCCACGGCCACGGCTGCGGACCGCCAAGGGACCAGGCGCAACCACGCTCCCTTGGACTCCGAGGAGGGCGTTTCCGTGCGCTGACGACGGAGGGGAGTCGTGATCGGATTCACAGGGGAACAGCAGGCAAGGCTGTCTGGATGAGAGGGCTGTGACCGATGGCCAGGGCGGTGACGAGCATCCCCAACACCAGAAAAGGCTGGGCGCTGGCCTGATACTTCACGTCGAAGGCCACTGGATCACGCAGCAACCAGATGTCTTGAAAGGTGATCTGGGGAATGATCAACAGCACCAGAAGAACCGCCGCCCGATGTTGGCCAATGGCAATCAACACCGCCACCATTGCCAACTGGAAGCCATCGATCATCAAAGCGCTGATCCAGCTGGCCCGCTCGGTGCCGAACACCACAGGCAGGGAGCGAAGGCCCAGGGCCCGATCACCCTCAACACTCTTGAAATCGTTCACCACCGCAATGCCGAGACCCGCCAGGCTGTAGGCCAGGGTGAGCAAGGCGGTGGTCCAGGTGAGGTGGCCAAAGAGGGCCTGACCCGCCCACCAGGGGAGGGCGATGTAGCTTGCGCCCAAGGCGTAGTTGCCCAGCCAGCCGTTCTGCTTGAGCTTTAACGGAGGGGCCGAATAAATATAACTGACAAAAGAACCGCCGAGGGCGAGAAGGAGGAGCACCGGCGTGCGGTGGCCTGCCCAGACATCCAGCCCCCAGGCCACGGCCAGACCCGCCAGGAGCAGCACCACGATCTGCACCTTCACCTGGCCGAGAGGAATCGCTCCTGAGGGAATGGGGCGATAGGGCTCATTGATCGCGTCGATCTCGCGGTCGTAAAAATCGTTGAGGGTCTGGGTGTAGCCCGCCAGCAGCGGACCGCTCATGACCATGCAGGCCAAGGAAGCGAGCACATCAGGCCAGCGCCACTGAAAGCCGCCGGAAGCGGCGGCGCCGCATATCACGCCCCAGCTGAGGGCGATCCAGGGCACCGGCTTCATCAGCTGCAGGCGGATCTTCCAGACGGTGCTGGTTTCCCCGGC
>CAYVWU010000264.1:0-3734 GCA_964455575.1 uncultured Cyanobium sp.
CCCTGCAGGTGGATCGGCGCTGGTTCCTCGACCTGGTGAACACCAGCCTGCTGGCTCAATATCCCGAACGTCGCGGCCGCTTGCCGTCGGATTCCCTGGAGGATGCCCCGCTGCGGAAGGCTTGGAATTCCCTGGCCGAGGACTGGCTCGCCCGGGTGGAGCAACTCCCCCTGGATCTCCGCCGCCGGCTGGGGAGCTTCACCGCGGCGGATTGGGAACAGCGGCAGCGGAGCCTCTCCCGCCAGGGCCTGAGCGCGGATGTGCTGCAGCAGCTGGTCTCCGGCAGCGCCCAGAGCCTTCTTCCCTCCCGCGCCACGGATCGGATGCCCGAGGAGCCCTATCGCCAGCTCTGGTATGCCGCCGCCGTGCAGATCCTGGAAAATCTCTCCATCGAGCCGATCGAGGCCCGACCCCAGGTCACCCAGATCCTTTCGGCGGATGTGCCGGCCAATGGCGCCCGGTTGTTTCCGATCCGCCTGCCTGCCGGCCACTCCCTCGTGCTCGGCGTGAACGGCACCCCCCTGCTGCAGATGAGCGTCTATGGGGCTGACGGTCGCGCCCTGGCTCCTCGCGGTCCGCTGCGGGTGGTGAATCTGGGGGTGCAAGAGGGGTCGCCAGTGCAGCTCCTGGTCACCAATGAAGGGGTGGCCGCCTCCCGCATCAGCCTCTCCCTGCGGGCCGATCCGCCCGCGCCCGCCGCGGCGCCGACCCCCGCTCCCGGCGAGGCCGCCACCCCGCCGCAGGAGGGAGCGTCCCCGCCGGCTCCAGCCGACACGGCCAGCCCTCCCGCCGAGGGCGCGGAGTCCCCGCCGGTCCCGCCGACGCGCCCTTCCAGCCCGCGCCCTTCCGCTCCGCCCCCTGTGGCCCCGCCGCCCAGCCTGCCGACAGCTCCGCCCCCAGTGCCCGCACCGAGCGGGGGAGAGGCCACCACCACCCCCTGAACCCGCCGGCTCAAATCCGGGCGATGGCCGCGCGGGCTTCCTTGGCCTCCTGGCGGCGCTTCTCCTCGTGGCGCTTGTCGTGGAGCTTGCGGCCGCGCCCGAGACCCAGGGTCACCTTGATCCAGGAGCCCTTGAGGTGAAGGTTGAGAGGGATCAGGGTCAGCCCCTTCTGCTCCAGGGCAGTGCGCAGTTTCTCGATCTCGCGGCGGTGGGCGAGCAGGCGGCGCACCCGCAGGGGCTCATGGTTGAAGAACCGGCCGGCGTGGCTGTGGGGGGAGATGTGCACGTTGTGGAGCTGCAGTTCCCCCTGGCGGATCAGGCAGAAGCCATCCCGCAGGTTGCAATGGCCCGCCCGAATCGACTTCACCTCCGTTCCCAGCAATTCGATCCCGGTTTCCAGGGTTTCGAGGATCTCGTATTGGTGGCGAGCAAAGCGGTTGTCGGCAAGGAGCTTCGGGGACGCGGTCCCTTTGGCGCCGCCACCCCGTCTGCCGGGCCCCTTGGCCATCTCGCCTCCAGCACTGCTCCGACGTTAAGGGGTGTCCGACCCCCTGGCGGGGCCCGGTACCCTCCCCCCATGGCCATCGTCTCCTCCCAAGCCAGCTCCTCGTCCGGCCCCGAGGCCTCGGGGCCGTCGCCACGGCGAAAGACCGCGGCCCCGGGGCCCGCCCGCCCGGAGCGGTTGCTGGATCCGCGCGCGCGACTGGAGGCGGAGGAGCCCGCGGATGCGGAGGGGATGCAGCGCGAGGATGGTCTGCGCCCCCGCCGTCTGGCGGAGTACATCGGTCAGCGGGAGCTCAAGGAGGTGCTGGCGATCGCCGTGGCGGCCACCCGCGGGCGCGGGGAGGCGCTCGACCACGTGCTGCTCCATGGGCCGCCGGGGCTGGGAAAAACCACCATGGCCCTGGTGCTCGCCGAAGAACTGGGCGTGCGTTGCCGCATCACCAGCGCCCCGGCCCTGGAGCGCCCGCGCGACATCGTCGGCCTCCTGGTCAACCTGCAGCCGAACGACCTGCTGTTCATTGATGAGATCCATCGTCTCAACAGGGTCGCGGAGGAAATCCTCTATCCGGCGATGGAAGATTTCCGTCTCGATCTCACCGTGGGCAAGGGCACGACGGCGCGCACCCGCAGCCTGGCGCTTGCTCCCTTCACCCTGGTGGGTGCCACGACCCGGGCCGGGTCGCTCAGCTCGCCCTTGCGCGATCGCTTCGGGCTGATTCAGCGGCTGGAGTTCTATCAATTGGAGGATCTGCAGGCCATCGTCGCGCGGGCCGCCCGCCTGCTGGCCCTGGAGCTGGATGCGGCGGCAGCCTTGGAGGTGGCGCGCCGCTGCCGCGGCACACCGCGGATCGCCAATCGCTTGCTGCGCCGGGTGCGGGACTACGCCACGGTGCAGGGCGCCGCACGCATCGGGGTGGAGGTGGTGGACACGGCCCTGCAGCTCCACCGCGTGGACGCCCAAGGGCTGGATGCCAGTGATCGGCAGCTGCTGCGCCAGTTGCTGGAGTCCCACGACGGTGGACCCGCCGGCCTGGATACCCTGGCCGCGAGTCTCGGCGAAGATCCCGCCACCCTGGAAACCGTTGTGGAGCCCTTCCTGTTGCAGCTAGGTTTCTTGCGGCGGACCCCCCGCGGCCGGGTGATCACGGACGCGGGGCGGGCCCATCTCCAGCGGCCAGAGGAGGCCCTCTCGTGATCCCGCCCCGGCGGGGTCTGGGTCTGGGTCTGGCGCTGGTCCTGTGGTTGTGGTGCTGCCTGGCGCCCTGGCCAGCGGCGGCGGTCGAACCGATCCTCAGCCCCCGGGCGCGATTCGAGCAGGCGCTGACGGCCACCCGGGACGGCCGACTGGACGAGGCTCTTGAGCTCTGGACGCGGGTGGTGGAGGCGAGCCCCCGGGATGGGGCGGCCTGGAGCAATCGCGGCAATGTGCGCCTGATGCTGGGAGATCCTCGGGGGGCGATCGACGACCAGAACCAGGCCATGGCGGTGGAGCCCGAGGCCCTCGATCCCCACCTCAACCGCGGCACCGCTGAGGAGGCCCTGGGCCTGTGGACGGAGGCGGCCGCCGACTACCGCTGGATCCTGGCCCGCGAGCCCCTGGAGGCGGCGGCGCTCTACAACCTCGGCAACGTGCGGGGCTCTGAAGGCGACTGGGAGACGGCCCGGGCCTGCTTCAACGCCGCCGCGGAGGCCCGTCCCGGCCTGGCCATGGCCCGCTCCAGCGCCGCCTTGGCGGCGTTCCAGCTCGGGGAGGTCGACACGGCCGCCCATGACCTGCGCACCTTGATTCGCCGCTATCCCTTGTTCGCCGATGCCCGTGCCGCCCTCACGGCGGTGCTGTGGCGGGAAGGGTCCCGGGGGGAGGCGGAGAGCCACTGGGCCGCGGCTTCCGGGCTGGATCCGCGCTACCGCCAGGAGGAATGGCTGCGCCAGATACGCCGTTGGCCCCCGCAGGCGGTGCAGGCTCTGGGGGAATTTCTTTCCCTTGACGCCTGATGCGGCGCCAGACTGCCCCGGTGACATTTCCCACCCCCTCCCCTGCCGTGCCAGCTCCCCCCGCCGATTGGCTCGCCCAGGGACTGGACAGCGAGCTGGAGGCGGCCTTGCCCGAGCTGGTGCGCCTGCGCCGCCACATCCATCGCCATCCCGAGCTGAGCGGCCACGAGCAGCAGACGGCGGCTCTGGTGGCCGGTGAGCTGCGCCGCTGGGGTTGGGAGGTGCGCGAAGGGGTGGGCCGGACGGGCGTGACGGCGGAGCTGGGTCCGCGGGAGGCCCCCCTCGTGGCGCTCC
>CAYVWU010000265.1:0-3720 GCA_964455575.1 uncultured Cyanobium sp.
AGTTGTTGCTGCAGTTGGTGAGCACCACCGGCAGGCCGTAGGTGTGGTGCCAGGCCCGCACGAGGTGGTCGCTGGCGGCCTTGCTGGCGGAATAGGGACTGCGGGGGTCGTAGGGGGTCTCTTCGGAGAAGCGCCCCTCGGCGCCGAGGGAGCCGAACACCTCATCGGTGCTGATGTGGTGAAGACGGAAGCGCTCGCGCCGCTCGCCGGTGAGGCCCTCCCAATGGGCGCGCACGGCTTGCAGCAGGGAGAAGGTGCCTTGCACATTGCTGGCGATGAACGCCTCCGGCCCCTCGATCGAGCGATCGACATGGCTCTCGGCGGCCAAGTGCATCACCAGATCGGGATCCGCCTGGCGGACCGCCGCGGCCGTCGCCTCCGCATCGGCCAGATCCACGGCCAACACCTGATGCCGGGGCTCCCCGCCACCGCCGGTGGAGCCCGCGTCCGCCAGCGCCTCCTCGATGCTGCTCAGATCACTGGCATAGCCGAGCTTGTCGAGGTTGAAGACGATGGCGTCGCTCTCCCGCAGCAGACGGCGCACCACCGCTCCGCCGATGAAGCCCGCGCCACCGGTCACCAGGAGGCGACGACGGCCAGCAAGAAGGGTAGAGAGAGCGAGCATGGGAAGTCGGGAGAGCGGAACGAGGTGAAACGAGGGGGAAGCGGCTGGAGGCTGGGCTCAGGCCGCGGGCGGCACCCGGGCCAGCACCGCCGCCAACGCCTCCCGCCAGTGCAGCGGGGGCAGGTCGAGGGCCTGGCGGGTGGCGCGGCAGTCAAGCAGGGAATAGGAGGGGCGTTTGGCGGGGGTGGGATAGTCCTCCGTGCCGATCGGGCGCACGGACGCGGCTTGGGGCAACAGCCCCTGAGCGACGGCCAGCTCACCGATGGCCACGGCGAAGTCGTACCAGCTGGCGGCGCCCGCGTCGCTCCAGTGGTGGAACCCGCTCACCCCCCGCGCGACCACGGCCCAGCAGGCCCGAGCCAGGGTGTCGGTGGAGGTGGGGCAGCCCACCTGATCGGCGATCACCGCCAGGGGATCACCGGCGGCCGCCTTCTGGCGGTGGAGCCGCAGCATCGTCAGGCAGAAGTTGTGGCCCACCGGGCCATAGACCCAGCTGGTGCGCAGGACGCACAGGCGATCGGGGGGAAGACGGTCGGCCGCCCGCCGCTCCCCCTCCGCCTTGGTGGCGCCATAGACCCCAAGGGGGTCACGCGCCTGGTCGGGCTGATAGGGAGACCCCTGGGCTCCGTTGAAGACGAAGTCGGTGCTGAGCTGCAACAGGCTGCCTCCGGTTTCAGCGAGAGCCGCGGCGAAGGCTTCCGGCGCGCCCGCGTTCACCCGCCGCGCCAGCTCCGGCTCGCTTTCCGCCCGATCCACGGCGGTGTAGGCGCCGGCGTTGAGCACCCAGGCGGGGCGATGCTCCCGCACGGCCGCGCCACAGGCCTCGGCGTCGGCCAGATCCAGGGAGGCGCGGGTGGTGACGATGCCCTCCATCCCGGGGGGAAGGGACGCGAGCAGGGCCTGGCCCAACTGGCCGCCACAGCCCGTGATCAGCACCTTCGGGGCGGGGGTCATGGGAACACCTCACCCCGTGCCGCCGCCTCCGCCAGGGTGGGCGCTTCGCGATCCTTGTCCGACACGCTCGGACTCCCCTCGCCCGGAGGGAAGGGCCAGAGGATGCCCAGGGCCGGATCGTCCCAGCGGATCGACCGCTCCGAGTCCTTGTCCCAGAAGTCGGTGGCCTTGTAAAGCACCTCAGCGGTCTCGCTCAGCACGAGAAAGCCGTGGGCAAAGCCCGCCGGCACCCACAGCTGGCTGTGATTCTCGCCGCTGAGGTGGGCGCCGACCCACTGGCCATAGGTGGGAGAACTCCGGCGAATATCCACGGCGACATCAAAGATCTCCCCCTGCACGCAACGCACCACCTTGCCCTGGGCGTGGGGAGGCAGCTGATAGTGCAGACCGCGCAACACGAACTTCGAGGAGCGGGATTGGTTGTCCTGGGCAAAGGTGGGCGTGGACTCCAAGGGGAGCCGAAGCGCTTCGGCAAACTTTTTTTGATTCCAGGTTTCGAGGAAATAACCCCGATCATCGCCATACACCCTGGGCCTGATCTGGACCGGACCCTCAATGGAAAAGCGCTCAACCTGCATGACGGGGAGGGATCAGGGTGGAGAGAGAAACCACAGCGATGGACAACACGTTGTCCGAAAAATCAGGACCGCCAGACCAGAAGTCGTCACGGCGGGCACCAGGGGCTGGGGGTTTGGCGACCTGGCGTTGGGAGGGTGGGGGCCGCACCGGTATCGCAAGGATGGGCAAAGTGTCTCATGGAAGGGAAAAGCCGCTGAAGCCACCTTTCCAGGACACACGCCGGCCTACTTCGTGTCCATCCAGTTGGCGCCGACTCCGGTGTCCACCACCAGGGGCACCCGCAGCTGGATCACCTCCTCCATCGTGCGGCGGGTGAGCGCGCGCACCTCCTCCAGGTCGTCGGGGGACGCCTCCAGCACCAATTCGTCGTGCACCTGCAGCAGGAGGCGCGCCGCCAACCGTCGCCGGCCGAGTTCCTCGTGCAGGCGCACCATCGCCAGCTTGATGATGTCGGCGCTGGAGCCCTGAATCGGCGCGTTGGCCGCGGCGCGCAGCTGTTGGGCCTCCAGCCCCCCCCGGCGGGCGCCCTCCAGGGCAATCTCCAAAGGGTCCTTTCCCCGATGGCGCCCCAGCCCGCCGGGATCGAAGTGGAAGGTGCGCCGCCGGCCGAGAATGGTCTCCACCCAGCCCCGGCTGAGGGCGAGGCGCTCCTGCAGTTCGAGGAAGGCGAACACTCTGGTGTAACGCTCCTTGAAGCGCTGCAGAAACTCCTTCGCCCGCGCCTGGCTGAGGCCGGTCTCCCGCGCCAGGCGCTGGGGGCCCATGCCATAAATGACGCCGAAATTGATGGTCTTGCCCAACCGTCGCTCATCCGCGCTCACCTCCTCCTTCTCCAACAGCAGCCGGGCCGTGAGCGCATGCACGTCATCCCCGGAGTTGTAGGCGGCAATCAACACCTCTTCGCCGGAAAGATGGGCGAGGATGCGCAGTTCAATCTGTGAATAATCGGCGCTGATCATCCACCACCCCTCCTCCGGCAAAAAGGCCTTGCGAATGCGACGGCTGAATTCCGTGCGGATGGGAATGTTCTGCAGATTGGGATTGCTGCTCGACAGACGGCCCGTGGCGGTGACGGCCTGGTTGAAGTCGGTGTGCACCCGGCCGGTCTCGGGCTCCACCAGGGCTGGCAGGGCGTCCACATAGGTGCTGCGCAGCTTGCTGAGGATGCGGTGCTGGATCAGCAGCGGCACCACCGGGTGGTCGTCCTCAAGCTTTTCCAGCGTGGCGGCATCGGTGCTCCAGCCGGTTTTGGTCTTGCGCGATTTCTTGCGGTCGAGGTTGAGGGTGTCGAAGAGGAGGGCCTCCAGCTGCTTCGGGGAGGCCAGGTTGAAGGTCTGGCCGGCCACCCGCTGGGCCTCGGCCTCCAGATGCTCCAGCTGGGCCGCCAACTCCTGGCTCAGCTCCCGGAGGTAGGCCTGATCGATGCGGATGCCGGTGGCCTCCATCGCCGCCAGCACGGGCTCCAGAGGAAGCTCCACCTGTTGCAGCAGGGCCGGCAGGGCGGGCCCCAGCGCCGCCAGCGCCTCCCCCAGCCGGCCGCTGAGCCGCCAGGTGAGATGCAC
>CAYVWU010000266.1:0-3715 GCA_964455575.1 uncultured Cyanobium sp.
CTGGTGCCCGGCGTGTCCCGCTCCGGCAGCACCCTCACCGCCTCCCTGTTCGATGGCTGGCAGCGACCCGCGGCGGCCCGGTTCTCCTTCCTTCTCGGCATTCCCGCCATCACCCTGGCCGGCTTGGTGGAACTCAAGGAGGCCCTCCAGGCTCCGGCCAATGGCGGTCCCTTGCCCATGGTGGTGGGCATCCTTTCGGCCGCGCTGGTGTCCTGGCTGGCCATCGCCTGGTTGCTGCGCTTCCTCCAGAACCACGGCACTTGGGTGTTCGTTGTCTACCGCCTCCTGTTCGGGGTGGCCATCCTCCTCTTTTTCCGCCATGCCGACGGCCTCTGAACACTTCAGAGCCCTCGTCGACCCTGCAGACTGAACGCATTCGCTGTCAAGGACCGGCG
Organism: uncultured Cyanobium sp.; assembly: GCA_964455575.1. Taxonomy (GTDB): domain Bacteria; phylum Cyanobacteriota; class Cyanobacteriia; order PCC-6307; family Cyanobiaceae; genus Cyanobium. The sequence goes on from CAYVWU010000266.1 coordinate 396, forward strand.
TGTGGATTGAACCGCCTGCTGGCATTCCGCTTCAGACTCCCCCGGGGGAGGCGGCTCCCAGGCTGCCTGAGCCGGCTGAAGTTGTGGCCGTTGAGCCGGGTTCGATCGGGGAGGAGCTGGGGTTTCAGTGTGGCGATCGGCTGCTGAGCATCAATGGCATCCGCCCGCGCGATCTGATCGATTTTCAGATTCTCTGTGGCGAGGAGGATCTCTGCCTGGAAGTGCAGGACCCCAAAGGAGATCTGCATGTTGTTGAACTGGAGAAAGAGGCGGACGACGGCCTCGGCTTGGTGTTCCGAGAGGCACTTTTTGATGGCTTACGCCAATGCAACAACCACTGCCCCTTCTGTTTCATCGATCAGCAACCACCGGGTCACCGGCAAACTCTCTATCTCAAAGACGATGATTATCGCCTGAGTTTTCTCTACGGTTCCTACCTCACTCTCACCAACCTCACCGCTGCTGACTGGCGCCGCATTGAACAGCAACGCCTGTCTCCCCTCTACGTGTCCGTGCATGCCACGGATCCCGATCTGCGCTCCCGCCTTCTCGTCAATCCCCGGGCGGGCCTTCTGCTGGACCAACTGGCTTGGTTCGCCGAGCGACGCCTGCAGATCCACGCTCAGGTGGTGGTCTGCCCGGGCTGGAACGATGGCGAGGCGCTCATTCAGACCCTGGACGACCTGGCGCGTTTTGGGGCTGGCGAATGGCCGGCGGTGCTCTCGACGGCCGTGGTGCCCGTGGGGCTCACCCGCTTCCGTCCACCGGGAGACGCCCTGCGCCCGGTGGATCCCTCGGCCGCCCGCGCGACCATCGACCGGGTGGAACCCCTTCAGGAGCGCTGGCTCGCGGAGCGGGGCAGCCGATTCGCCTGGCTCTCGGATGAGTGGTATCTGCTGGCGGGCCGCCCGCTGCCGCCACGGCCGGCGTACGAAGATCTGCCCCAGCGGGAAAACGGGGTGGGCAGCATCCGGGCCTTCCTGGAAGACCTGGACCGGGCCACCGCTGACCTGTCCGTTGCCCTGGAGCAACCGCGGCGCTTGAGTTGGGTGGTGGGACGCCTGGTGGCAGGCGCCTTGGAGCCAGTGGTGGAGCGTCTCAATCGCATCGAAGGCCTGGAGCTTCTTCTCCATGGCCTCCCCAGTCCCTACTGGGGGCAGGACCAGGTGGTGACGGGCCTGCTCACCGGCGCCGATCTGCTGGAGGGGCTTGCGGGGCGGGATCTGGGGGAGGAACTGCTGCTGCCGACGGTGATGCTGCGGCAGGGAGAGGCTGTCTTTTTGGACGACATCACCCTGGAGGAGTTGCGCCAGCAACTGCCCGTGCCGATTCGGTTGATTGCGGGGGCGGACGATCTGGTGGCCGCCTGCGGCGGCAAGATGGTGGGAGGTGCCTAAGCTCCTGCGGTTTGCTGCGTGGCCCGTGGGGCGCTCCCGTTTTCTCTGCACAGCGCTCCTGTTTGCCTCCATCGGTTGCGTTGACGGCCTGAGAGCCGTTCAGGCCGCGTCGCCGCCGAGCCAGACCCCAGCCAACGCCTCTCCCCAGCCCGCCGCGGCGGCGCCAGGATCGGCGGCCCCCCGAGGGGCCCAGGCTCCCGCTCCCGCCCCGGATCCCGCTCCGGCCCCCCTCACCACGGAGTCGCCCTCTGGCCAGCCGTCCCTGCCTCTCCTGCCGCGCCAGGTTCTGCCCTTGGCCCCCGCGGTGAAGGGACCCCGGCCGCTCTCCAATCCGAAGGTGCTTCCTCCCGCGGCCACCCAACGTCCCGAGCAGGCCGTGGATCTGGTCGCCCCCGCCCCCTTGGCTCTGCCGACCCAGCCCCAGCAGGTGCGCATTGAGGAGCTCCGTCCCCTCAGCCTCAACGAATCCGAGACCATCGCGGAGGTCAACAGTCCTGATCTGAAGGTTCTCGCCAGTCAGGTGGAGCAGGCCCAGTCCGGCCTGCGGGCGGAGATCGCGCGTTGGTATCCCAACCTCAGCTTCAACGCCAACCAGTTCCCTGCGACACGCACCGGCCAGAGCTACAGCCGCGTTTCACCGCTGATCACGGCCCAGAACGGTCAATCGGGCTACACGGTGCAGACGATCACGTCGATGGACGCCTCTCTGAGAGCGTCGTGGGCGTTGATCGATCCCCGCCGGGTTCCCTCCATCGCTCTGGCACGGGATCAATATGAAAAGGCAAAAAATGCTTACTTGATTGGCCTGCGTGAGTTGCGGTTGCGGGTGGCCTCGTCGTACTTCGATCTCCAGAACGCCGATGAGCAGGTGCGCATCGGTCAGGAGTCCGTTCGGGCCTCACTTGTCAGCCTGCGCGATGCCCAGGCCCGCTTCCAAGCGGGCGTTGCCACCAAGCTTGAGGTGCTGGAAGCCCAGACCCAGTTGGCCAGGGATCAACAGCTCCTCACCCAGGCGCTCTACGGACGCTCCGCTGGAGCTCTCTCCTCCGGTCCCGGTCAGGCGATTGCCCGTCGCAACTTGGCAACCCTGCTTGATCTCCCCCAGAACGTCACGCCCACGGCCAAGGATCCCGCTCGCGTGGTGGGCACCTGGCTCCCTTCGCTCCAGGAAAGCATCGTGGCGGCTTTCGCCTTCCGGGAAGAGCTGGATCAAGTGTTGCTGGATATCTCCATTGCCAACAGTGCTGCCAACAGGGAGTTGGCTGCAGTGCAGCCGGTGCTGAATCTTTTTAATGATTTTGGCGTTTCGCGCTCAACAGGTTCAACGTTTACAGACCGATCCATTGAGGGGCTGCCAACGAATTCGCCCCAACGTTCTTGGAATGTGGATAACACCGTGGGCATCAACATCACCTGGAGCATTTTCGACGGCGGTCGTGCTCGAGCTCTTTATAGACAGGGCAAACAAAAGGCTGAGGAAGAATCCTTCAATTTCTCGCGAACGCGCGATCAGATCCGCCAAGAAGTGGAAACCAGCTTCTATGAGCTGCTCACCAATAACCGCAACATCCTCACCACCTCCAACGAGGTGCTTTCCGCCCGCGAATCCCTGCGTCTGGCCCGCCTGCGCTTCCAGGCTGGTGTCACCACCCAGCGGGAAGTGGTGGACACCCAGCGCGATCTCACCCAGGCTGAAGTGCGCTACTCCAGCGCCATTGCCAACTACAACCGCAGCTTGGCGGAATTGCGGCGTCGCACCGGTCTGGATCTGATCGCCCTCTGTCAGCGCCCCATCCTTCCCGCTCGCCGTCCCGCCAACACCACGGCGGATGTGCCGATCGAGCCCACACCTCTTCTTCCCGCTTGCCAGGCTGGAGGCCTGTTTTCCAATCGGGGCCGCTGAACCGTGGTGGGTGCCCACAA
>CAYVWU010000267.1:0-3710 GCA_964455575.1 uncultured Cyanobium sp.
TCACGGATGGCAGCCACTATTGCGATGCCCATCCCACCACGCTGATCGCCTCCCCGCGGGATGACGGCAAAGCCCCAGCCAGTTACATCGCCGACACCACCACGGCAAACGCCCAGGTGCGTTCCCTCAGCGAGACCATCCGGCTCGATTCGCGCACCAAGCTGCTCAACCCCAAGTGGTATGAGGGCATGCTCAACAGCGGTTACGAGGGGGTTCGTGAAGTTGCTAAGCGACTGAACTTCACCCTTGGCTGGAGCGCCACCAGCGGCCAAGTCGACAACTTCGTATACGAGGAGGCCAACAACACCTTCATCAATGATCCCGAGATGAGGCAGCGTCTCATGGATCTGAATCCCCACAGCTTCCGCCGCATCGTGGGCACACTCTTGGAGGTGAATGGTCGCGGATACTGGGAAACCAGCGACGAGAACATCGCCCAGCTGCAGGAGATCTACCAGGAGATCGAAGATCGAATCGAAGGGGTCAAGGAGGGCTGAAGCCATCGGCTCAGCTTCTCCTCAACCCCCGCAGTCACACCCTATTCCGTTTCCCGGAACCCTGCCTCAGCCCACGCTGGTGGCCGGCATGGCCACGGGAACCCGCGGAACCGGGAATCCGTTGGCGCCGCTCAGCGTCTCCGCAATCACGCGGTTGGTGTCGAAGTACACCTGCCAGTAATGGGAGGTGTGGGTGTAAGGGCGAACCGCCAGACGAGGACCGCGCTCCGTGAAGGTGAGCAGCTCCACATCCGCCTCCTTGCCAGGGTACTGATTCGGAACAGCGCGAACCGCTTCCTTCATCATGGCAATCGCTTTGCCAACATCTGCCGTGTTGTCAAGCTGGGCTTCGAGCTCCACACGCCGGTAGGGGAAGGTGGAATAGTTAATGATCGTATCGCCAAAGAATTTGCTGTTGGGAACGATGTTATGGACGTGATCGGGCGAGAGGATCGTGGTCACAAACATGCCCACCTCCTCTACGGTGCCCGTCACACCACCACCGCTCACGAAATCCCCCACCGAGACTGGACGGAACAATTGCAGAAAGACCCCGGCGGCAAAGTTGCCGAGCATGCCGCTCCAGGCCATGCCGATCGCCACGCCCGCACCCGCGAGCAGGGCGGCGAAGCTGGCGGTCTGAACACCGAAGAAACCAAGGATCGCCACCACCAGCACCACCCGCAGCAGGGCGCTGATCAGGCTGAGCAGGAAGGAGATCAGGGTTGGATCCAGCTTGGCCATCGAGAAGCTGCGGCGCAGCAGACGCATGGCGAAACCGATCAACCAGCCGCCCACGACCCAGAGCAGGATCGCGCCAACAAGTTTGAACAGAAATGGAACAATGATTGTTTGCAGCACCTCCGGGTGAACGGCTGTGGGAAGTGCTGGGGCGCCAGCCGATGCCATCGAAAAGAAACTGAACTGCTTTCACAGGATGGGCAGCGAAATCACCGCTGTCAACAAAATTTGTCTGTCCTTCCTGGAGAAACAAATCCGTTCGCGTTCACGCTTGCTCAGCGGGGCGCGGAGCGTGCCTCCCCCCCCGCCACAGCGCATCCGCCATCCGCGCCGTCTGGGCGATCGGCCCCACATCGTGCACCCGCAGCACCGCGGCGCCGGCGGCGATCGCCCGACAGCACACCGCCGCGGTACCCCAGAGCCGCGCCCGCGGACGGGGCTCCTCCAGGACGGCGCCGATGAACCGCTTGCGCGAGGGCCCCACCAGCAACGGAAAACCCTCCGCCGCCAAGGTCTCGAGGCCATCGAGCAGCTGCAGGTTCTGATCCATCGTCTTGGCGAAGCCCAGGCCGGGGTCCCAGAGCAGCTGCCGCGGCCTCACCCCCGCCGCCAGGGCGCGATCGGTGGCACGCCACAGTTCTTCGCGCACCTCTGCCACCACATCCCGGTAGGAGGCCTGGCGATCCATTGTGCGGCTGTCGCCGCGGCTGTGCATCAGCACGTAGGGGCAGTCGGCGGCCGCAGCCAGGGCCAGGATCGCCGGATCCCGCCGACCGCCACTGACATCGTTGATCCAGGCGGCACCGGCCGCCAGAGCGGCCTCCGCCACGGCTGCGTGGAAGGTGTCCACCGAGAGGGGCAGCGCCGGCAGGGCCGTTCGGATCGCCTGAAGCGCGGGCAACAGACGGGCGATCTCCGCCCCTGGCCCGATCTCCTCGGCTCCAGGGCGGGTGCTCTGCGCCCCCAGATCCAGCAGATCGGCCCCCTGGCAGTGCTGGCGGCGCGCCTCAGCCACGGCGGCTTCCGGCGCGAGAAAGCGGCCGCCATCACTGAAGGAATCGGGGGTGATGTTGATCACCCCCATCACAGCGGTACGCCCCCGCCAGGGAAAACGCGCCTCGGCGGACTCAGGCGGCAACGGGAACCGGCTGATAGTTGCAGATGCGCGCAAAGCCCACCGGATCAAGGGAGGCGCCACCCACCAGAACCCCGTCGATTTCGCTCTGGGCCATCAGCTGATCGATCGTGGCCGGGGTCACCGAGCCGCCGTACTGCACGATCACATCCGGGTTACCGACCCAGCCGCGTATCAGCCCACAGACCCGGTTGGCCTCCTCGGCGGCGCAGGTCTTGCCGGTGCCGATCGCCCAGATCGGTTCATAGGCAACGATCAGCCGCAGCGGGTCGACCCCCTCGATGCCCTGCTCCAGCTGGCGGTGGATCACGCGCTCGGTCTCCCGCGCCTCACGCTGATCGAGGCTTTCGCCCACGCACAGAATCGGGATCAGGCCGTGGCTCTGGGCGGTGCGGGCGCGCAGATTGATCTGCTCATCGCTCTCGCTGTAGTACTTGCGGGGCTCGCTGTGGCCCACGATCGTATGGCTGACGCCGTGTTCGATCAGCATCGGCGCCGACACCATGCCGGTGTAAGCCCCCTTCTCCTCCCAGTGCACGTTCTGGGCGGCGATCTCCACCCCGGCACCCGCCAGGTGGCGGCACAGAGTGGGGATGGCGGTGAAGGGGGGGGCGATCACCACCTGGCGGTCGCTGGGCAGCCGCTCGATCAGCGGGCGGAAGGCGGCGGCGTACGCACGCGTTTCGGCGCACGTCATGTTCATCTTCCAGTTGCCTGCGATCACGGCCTTGCGCACCGGCGTCCGCCCCCGACGAAGAGTGATGGCCACGCTAATGGGTGACGGTCACCAGCACCTCACGGCCATCGAGGCTGACCACATCACCGGGATGCACCTGGCGGCCACGGCGGGTTTCGATGGCATCGTTGACCCGCACATCACCGTTCTGGATCCGCTGCTTGGCCTCGCCGCCGGTGGCGGCCAACCCCTGCCATTTGAGGAACTGATCAAGCTTCAGGGGACAGGGGCCGCAAACCGGCCCCGGCGTAGGGTGCCCCGATGCTCGCACCCTCGCCGGCCGGCTTCCGCAGGCTGTGGCCGCTGCTGAAGCCCCATCGGCGCAACCTGCTCGCCGGTGGCTTGTGCATCGTCATCTTTGTGGCCAGTTTTCCGCTGCTGGCCTGGCTGGCGGGCCAGCTGATCCCGGCGATCGGCGCCGGTGACATTGCCAAGGTGCTGCGCACGGTGGGCCTGGCGCTGGCCGTGTTTCTGGTGCAGAAAACGGCCCAGTTCGGCCAGGACACGCTGCTGGCCGATCCCGCCCTGCACGTGAGCCAGGAGCTGCGCCAGCGCCTGTTCGCCCGCCTGCAGCGGCTGGAGTTCGGCTCGCTGGAGAAGC
>CAYVWU010000268.1:0-3707 GCA_964455575.1 uncultured Cyanobium sp.
AGCGGCCATGAAGCAGACGTTGACCTACCAGCCCCACAGCTTCGGCAGCCATGCCTGCCGGCTGCGGGTGGAGGGCTTCCCCGATGTCTCCACCGGCCAGTCCAGCGGGGCGGTGGGAATCATCACCGGCTGGAGCCTCGACTGGGTGGGACATCCGCAGCTGGAGGGCCGACGGGATCATCTGCAGGCCCTGTTGGTCACCGTGCTCCCCTACGCCCGCCTCCTGCTGAGCGGCGTGGCCCGCCCCGTCGGCGGAGACAGCGACGCGGTGAGGATCGCTCCCGACCCGCGGGGGGGCCACCACATGCAATTGCGCAGCGGCCAGCCCGACACCCCACCCCTGGATCTCCATCTCGACGACGCTGAACTGGCCGATCTGGTGCGCGTCCTCGATCAGTGCCGACTGGATCCCCGCCTGCAGCTTCCACTGCCGGTGCCGGAGTCCCGGCCCCTGCCCGCCCGCGAGCTGCGCCATCGCCTTCCCCTGCGCCGCCGGCTGGCGGCTCCGCTGGGCGGTCTGGCGGCTCTGGCGGTCGCGGCGGGCGGCACCAGCCTGCTTCCCACCCCGCGCCCGGCGGAGACGGCCCGGCAAGCCAACACCAGCCGCCCCCTCAACCCACCGACCTCCGCCACAACCCCTCCCGCGGCGGGCACCCCGTCCGCGTCCACCTCCACAGAGGACCGGCTGATCCGGGCCCGTCGCTGGCTCCTGGCCCGTCCCGCGATCAGCGGCCCGGCCCCCGCCGCCCAGGTCTGGCAGCTGGCGGTGAACGGCCGCGGGGAGGTGGTGGGCGCCACGCCAGTGGATGGCAATGACGGAAGCGATCGTTCGCGCCTCGGCCTGCCCGCCACACCGGTGCCATCCACCCCTGCCCCGGACGCCCTGCTGGTCCGCGGCGCCCTGCGTCCCACCGGCCTTTGGGAGGTGGCCCCGTGGCAAGGTTGGTGATGCCTGTTCCCTCCTTGCGGCACCCATGGCGATGACCTGGCCTGAACTGAGGCGCAGAGTCGCCCGACTCGGCTCCGCTCTCGACGTCGTGGTGCGCAGCGATCCGGAGGTCTGCGGCCTGAGCGGCGACAACTTTCATCTCACCCTTCACCACGGGGGCCATGGCGACTGCACGGTCAACGACCTGTCCCTGATCGAGTGCCCCAACGAGCTGGTGCTGCTGGAATTCGAGCGCTGGATGCGCGGTGCCGGTTACCCCCTGGACCTCTGACCCGCCAAGCCCCCAGGCCCTTCCCCACCGCTCCCGACAGGTCATGCGCCGCGGCACCACCAGACCGACGCCTTCCGACCGGGTCCGCCCGCTTCACCTGCCCACCCCAGGCTTGATCCCGAGGGAGCCGAAGCAACCGCCCTCCCCCCGCTCTCGGCGCCGGCGCGCCTCGGGCCCCCTCCAACAGCTGCTGATCGGCCTGCTCTGCGTCGTCGGCGCCGCGGTGCTCCTCCGAGGGTTGATGGCGCTGGCCACCCGCCTGAACACCCTGCTGCTGGTGAGCCAGGCCGTGGCCAACCTCATCCGCGGCCTCTCCCTGCTTGCCACGGGCCTTCTCCAGGTGGTGGCGCTGTTGGCCGTGGCGGCGTTCGCGCTGCTGGCCTTGCTCCTTCTGGTGGGCGGTCTCACCCGGCTGCTGCGCGTGCTGATCACGCCCCCCCGCGCTGACCCCCTCAGCCGTGCAGGCGCTGGAACCAGTAGCCGGCCACCTGCCACGACGAGAAGAGAAAGATGCCGAGGATCAGCCACTGCATCCAGGGCGGGCGCGAGGGGGGCTCGGAGGGAAGACTCATGACGAGAGCGACGGAGAAGAAGAGCCGGCGCGACAGCGGCTTCTCCCGGCTGTTCTAGCAACCCTCCCCGGCGGGCCTGGCCCTGGTGATCCACAGGCTGTCCAGCGGGTCTGGCCTTAGCGTTCGAGACGATCCGCGGGGGCTGTGCGGCTTGGATCCGATGATTGCCGCCCTTCTTCGGCCGGAAGCCTATCCCCATCCCACCGGGGCCCTGTCGCTCATCGAAACCCACATCTCCTGGGTGCTGCTCACCGGGTCCTGGGCCTACAAGATCAAGAAGCCTGTCGATCTCGGCTTCGTCGACTTCAGCACCTTCGAGCGACGCCAGCACTTCTGCCAGGAGGAGCTGCGCCTCAACCAACGCCTGGCAGGCGATCTCTATCGCGATCTCGTGGCCATTCACGGTCCGCGGGAGCGGGCCAGCCTGAAGGGGGCGGGCCCGGTCATCGAGATGGCGGTGCGCATGCGTCAGTTCGACCAGGCGGACCTGCTCCCGGAGGCCCTGGCTCGGGGCCGCGTGACGGGGGATCACATGGAGCGCTTCGCCGCGCGTCTGGCCGAGGTGCATGGCGCCGCGGCCGTGGCGGCCCCGGAGGGTCCCTGGGGTACCCCTGATGCCGTGATCACCCCGGCGCTGGCCAATCTGCGGGTGCTGGAGCGCCTGCCGTCCCGGTCAGGCCTGGCCGAGCTGGCGACCTGGACCGCGCGGGAGGCGGAGCGTCTCCAGCCCCTCTTCGCGGAACGGCTGGCCCGGGGGCGCGTGCGGGAGGGGCATGGCGATCTTCATCTCGGCAACCTGGTGCTCCATCAGGGGGCGGTGGTGGCCTTCGATTGTCTGGAGTTCAGCCCCGCCTTGCGCTGGATCGATGTTCTCAGTGATGTGGCGTTCCTGGCCATGGATCTGGAGCATCGGGGGGAGCCGCTGCTGGCGGCACGCCTGCTCAACCGCTGGCTGAGCACCAGCGGCGACTATGCGGGTCTGGCCACCTGGCGCTGGTATGTCACCTATCGCGCCCTCGTGCGGGCCAAGGTGTTGGCCTTGCGGCTGGAGCAGCTCCAGGCTTCTCCCTCGTCGGCCAACGCCAGGGCCGCCGCCCCCGCGGTCGGTGATTCTTCGGCGCTGGCCTCCCAGCTGGACGCCTATCTCGCCCTCGCCCGCCGCTCTCTCCGGAGGACGCGGCCGGGCCAGCTCCTGCTGACCCACGGCGTGAGCGGCAGCGGCAAGAGCCGTCTCGCCACAGCCCTTTGCCAGCGCCATGGCTGGGTGCATCTGCGCTCCGATGTCGAACGCCGCCGCCTCTTCGGGCGTTGGGGCACGCCCCTGGAGCCGGTGCGTGAAGGCGATCCCTATGACCCCGCCCTCACCGCGGAGCTCTACGGCACGCTCCTGCCCCAAGCCGCGGAAGCCGTGCTCCGTGCTGGATTCACCCTGGTCGTTGACGCAACCTTCCTCTCCCACCGCCAGCGGTCGATTTTCACAGAGCTGGCCGATCGCCTGAGGACACCCTGGTGGATCCTGGCCTGCCCGGTGTCCCCCGCCGTTGCCCGGGAGCGACTTGCGCAGCGCCAACGGGATGGTGGGGACCCCTCAGAGGCGGATGAAGCCGTGCTCAGCCAACAATGGAAAGTCTTGGAGGCCCTCACCGCGCTTGAGGCGGATCGAGCCATCGAAGGCCTCGATTTCCGCGCGGCGGAAAGTTCTCTCCGCCAGCGCGCACCGGCGCTGTTCAGCCACTCCTGACGCTCTTCCTCAGCTTCACGCCCGACGTCACACGGGGACGGTCGGGCGGAGCGGATGCGCGCGGTCAGCGTCCCGTCAGAACCACTCGCTGACGGCCGACTCCAGGGTGTTGACGTGGGCTTCCGGCGTGGAGCGTCGGAACTCCAGGGTGATGCTGCGGCGCTGCTCGCCATC
>CAYVWU010000269.1:0-3706 GCA_964455575.1 uncultured Cyanobium sp.
AAGGGCGTAATTGCCCAGCCAGCCGTTTTGCTTGAGCTTCAACGGCGGGGCGGAATAGATATAACTGACAAACGAGCCCCCCAAGGCGAGCAGCAAGAGCACCGGGGTGCGATGACCCGCCCAAAGATCCAATCCCCAGGCCACCGCAAGCCCCGCCAGCAGCAGCGCGACGATTTGGACCTTCACCTGGCCCAAAGGGATCGCCCCGGAGGGAATGGGGCGATAGGGCTCGTTGATCGCGTCGATCTCGCGGTCGTAAAAATCGTTGAGCGTTTGCGTGTACCCCGCCAGCAGGGGGCCGCTCATCACCATGCAGGCCAGGGAGGCGAGCACATCGGGTCCACGCCACTGGAAGCCTCCGGAGGCTGCCGCGCCGCAGATCACCCCCCAGATCAGGGGGATCCAGGTGACCGGTTTCATCAGTTGCAGCCGGATCTTCCAGAGGGTGCTGGTTTCGCCGGCACCCTTCATGCCGAGAAGCTGCCGAGCGGCACTTGACGCGGAGGAGATGCCGGGGTCCGCTGGAGGGGTGGCTGCCGGATCGTTGGACTCCGTCACAGGAAGGCGCTCCTCGGCTGGGTGGTGACGCGGGGGGAATCAGGCTGGGGCAATTTCGTCTTCAAAAAACCAGGAGCGTTGGCCACCGGCCAGGTCGACCACGACCCCGATGCCCTTGCCATCGGTGACGCGGAACTCCTTGACCGTGCCGGTGGGATCCGCTTTCAGGGCGGCCACCAGATCGGCGGGAATGCGATCCCGCACCCGCAACACCCGCACCTTGGAGCCGACGGTGATGGCAGTCTGGGTCATGGACCGCATGAAAAAAGCCCAGCAACATTACCAGCTGTGGCGCCCACCTCCCCCTCCCCCCGCGATGCTCGCCAAACGCATCATCCCCTGTCTTGACGTGGCCGATGGCCGCGTCGTGAAGGGCGTCAACTTCGTCGGACTGCGCGATGCCGGTGATCCGGTGGAGCTCGCCTGCCGCTACAGCGCCAGCGGCGCCGACGAACTCGTGTTTCTCGACATCGCCGCCAGCCACCAGGGTCGCGACACCTTGGTGGAGCTGGTGCGACGCACGGCGGAGGCCGTGACGATCCCCTTCACCGTGGGGGGCGGCATCAGCGAGGTGGAGGGGATCACAGCCCTCCTGCGGGCTGGCGCCGACAAGGTGAGCCTCAATTCCGCCGCCGTGCGGGATCCCGATCTGGTGCGGCGCGGCGCGGAGCGATTCGGCTGCCAGTGCATCGTGGTGGCCATCGACGCCCGGCGCCGCCAGGGGAGCCCCGGCTGGGACGTGTACATCAAGGGCGGGCGGGAGAACACCGGGCTGGACGCCGTGGACTGGGCGAGGGAGGTGACCCGGCGCGGGGCCGGCGAGATCCTGCTCACCTCCATGGATGGGGATGGGACCCAGGCGGGCTACGACCTGGAGCTGACCCGGGCGGTGGTCGAGGCGGTGGAGGTGCCGGTGATCGCCTCCGGGGGGGCGGGCTGCATCGGCCACATCGCCGAGGCCCTGAGCGCCGGGAAAGCGTCGGCGGCGCTGCTGGCGTCCCTGCTCCACGATGGCGTTCTGAGCCTGGAGGAGATCAAGGACGATCTGCTCCGTCGCGGGCTGACCGTGCGGCCACTGGAGCCCCCCCTGGCGCCTGTGGACTGAGAGGGAGCGGCCGAAGCGACGACGGGACAGCGGCACGCCAGGCCGGGGCGTTGCGGAAGGGCCCCTTGCCGCGTCAGGCTCTCGCTGCTCCCCTCGGGCTCCGTAACATCGAGATACGTTTCGTTAACCAGATCCCGGCCCCCGTGTCCGCACTCTTTGGCCTGCCACCCCCTCTGACACGCTGGCTCGCCATCGCCATGGTGGCCGCGGTGATCGCCCTTGTGGCCTGGGCCCTGCAACTGATGCAGGCCGCCAGTGATCGTCAGGACTTCTCGCTCATGCTCGCGGGCTGCATGGTCTGCTCCGCCGCCGTGGGCCTCTCCACCGTCATGGTGCTCACCTTCACCGCCCCGGAAACCTTCTCCCTTCCCGGACCGCCCCCGACCCTGGAGCTGGTTCAGTCCAACGCACCAGCGTTGACGCTCCAAAGCGGGGGCGCGTTCCGTTGAACGGCGCCGATCCGGCCAGAGTGCAAGATCTCTTCGAGCGGATCGCCCCGCGCTACGACCTGCTGAACGACCTGTTCAGCGCGGGCCTTCACCGCCACTGGAAGCGCACCCTGCTGGCGGTCTTGCGTCCACGGCCGGGCGAACGTTTTGTGGATCTGTGCTGCGGCACGGGCGACCTGGCTCTCCTGCTGGCGGAGCGTGTTCGTCCCGGGGGAGAGGTGGTTGGGCTGGACGCGGCGGCGGCGCCCCTGGAGCGGGCCGAGCAGCGGGCGTCAGCGCTGCCCTGGCTCCCTGTGCGCTGGCTGCACGCCGATGCCCTGGCCACAGGCCTGCCGGATGGCTGGGCCGATGGAGCCACCATGGCCTATGGCCTGCGGAACCTGTCCGACCCGGCGGCGGGTCTGCGGGAGCTGCGGCGCGTGCTGCGACGGGGAGGAAGAGCGTCTGTGCTCGATTTTCATCGGCCCGATCCCTCCCTCCCCCGAGCGGGGGAGATCAGCGCCTTTCAGCGCGCTTACCTGCGGCGGGTGGTGGTGCCCGTGGCGGGAGCGATGGGTTTGGAAGCGGAGTACGCCTACTTGGAGGAGAGCCTGCAGCGGTTCCCCACGGGCGTTGAGCAAGAGCGACTGGCACTGGAGGCCGGCTTCTCCCGGGCGCGCCATCGCCCCGTGGCCCTGGGACTGATGGGACGGCTCGAGCTGGTGGCGTGAGCCAAGGTGACGCCACCAACCGCCGGGCCGTCAGGGCTCGCGGAAATCAGCGGGAACAACGATCTCCATGCCCGTCCTTAATTTCGTTGCTTCGACATCGTTCAACTTTGCAATTTCCGTCCAGCGCGTGTAGTTGCCCAAACAGACGGAGGCCAGCATGAAGTAGGTGTCGTTCTTCTTGATCTTGTACCGACCAGGCTGGCGGCGCAATCCATCCGCCGGCACTCTCAAGGCCGTTCCAGTGCGGAGCATCTTGGGGTCCTGGATGCCATTGATGCGGGCCAGTTCCCCAAAGCGGGAGGGATCGCCGTAGAGAGCCCGGGAGATCGAAAAGAGCGTGTCATGCTTAGACACAACGTAAGATTGTGGATGGAGTTGCGACATCCCGGTGGGTCAATCCTGGGTCTTGGGGCATTGAAATATTAACCGGTTTTTGCGGTTCGCCTTCCGGAGGCCAGCCTCCCCCTTGCCGTGGGGTCATGCTGTGGGTTTCGGGGGGAAGCCTCGGCCTGGCCGGCCACGGCGCGGGGGCTGAGCGCGGAGCGTGGGAGCAGCACGGCGCCTGTGGCTGGCGCGACTCCGCTGACTAAAGCCAACTGGCCTCCATGGTTTTCAGCGCCTCCGCCATCCTCAAGCTGTTGCGCAGCACCGCTCTTCGGACCTGCCGGCGCTGCTGCCATGGGGGCTCCCCTTCCGCTGACCAAGCCGCATTCGACAGGGCCTTGATCCGCAGAAGATCGGGCAGCAGCTCACGCTCCATCGCGCTGAGGCCACCCGCGCAATCCAGGTAGTGCCTCAATCGCGCCCGGGCCAAATCTGGACGGTGCCACCCCGTGCAGGCATCATCCCAGCTGAGCAAAAAATACACATCCCACAGGCGGGGG
>CAYVWU010000270.1:0-3694 GCA_964455575.1 uncultured Cyanobium sp.
TGAGGCTCTCGCTGGTGTGCAGGGCAAAGCGGCGCACGTCCTCCAGGCAGGCGGGGCGGTCCTGGGGCAGCAGGCGGAAGTAGCCCTGCCCCTTGAACGGGCCCACCAGGTTCATGTTCACGCCCTGGCCCCGCTGGAAGGCGACGACGGCGTCGCAGATCTCGGGCCAGCAGGGTGAGCTGGTCCGAGGCCGAGTGGCGGACTGCATCCCGCCGAACAACTGCTCCAGCCCCGCTGTGGGGTCGTGATGGACCAGCTTCAGCAGATCGATGCAGAGCGCCTCGACAGCCCGGTCATCGCGGGCGGCGAACCCCTTGGCCGAACGCTCCTTGACCTTGCGGCCCGGACAGTTCTCGTAGACGCTCAGCCAACGGCTGTCATGGCCTTCGCGGAGGCGGAAGCGGGTGCCATGGGCGCGAAGGATCGTGTTGGCTCGCTCGATGGCGGGACTGAGACGAGGCATGGGTGCCGGATTCCTTGTTAGAGGGTTCCGACGTCAGACCAGTCAGTCCGGGGAGATCGGCAGGCGCGGCCTAGGCGGTAAGGATGTTTGGGGGAAACCCCCAAACAAGTGACGCAACTGCGCATTTCGGCGCACTTGTGCGGTCTTACTCCGGCTTTGCAGCAGAGCCCTTGAAAAGCTGAGATCGACTGCAGCGCAACAGTGCTGCTAGTCATTCCAAGGCGTTTCAGAAAATGGGTCGCCTGAGATTCGAACTCAGGACCAATCGGTTAAAAGCCGAGGAAGTGAAGAGCTGATCCGTTGCGGTGCAAGGGGGCAGCTACCCAAGTCCCAAGCAAAGTCCCAAGCAGGCAGAAATCGCAGATCCCATTCTCTCTTCCCGTCTCGATCTCCTGCAAGTTGGTCGTCTCTCTCAGGGCTTCTGAGACGGCCCCCCACCCAGCCCCGATCCCCCCAGGGCCAATCCAGCCAGGATGCTGAGCCCCTGGCTGACAGCGGTATCGATACGGCTGCGGGGCCGATCGCAGAACACGCCAGTGGGATCAAAGGGCGCCCAGGTGGGAACGGTGCCGGGCTGAATGGGGCCGGTGGCCAGAGCAGCGTTGCTGGTGCTCCTCGGCGCCAAGGCAGAGGGGCTGGCCCCAAGGGATGGGGTGCTGTCAGCGGCCGTAGCGTCCTCGGCCGGCTGGCCTGCGTCACTCCTCGCAGGGACCGGAGGCTTCGGACCGCCTGCAGAAGCGCCAGGTGCCTGTGCGGCAGGCGGAGTGCTGATCAGCTCCACCCCGTGGCGACGCACGTAGACCCAGGAGAGCACGGTGCAGTTGAGCAGGTCGAGCGCGAGGGTGCCGCCCTGGAACCCCAGGATGCCGGCCGCGATCCAAACCACCAGCCGGCGGGGTTCCATCCCTCAGCGTGCGGAGAACTCCTGAGGGTTCCGGGCTGGAGGGTGCAGGTGCCTGTGTGGCGTGCTGATCAGCCCTCAGGGGTGACGGGGGCGTCGCCGAGCTTCACCTGCAAGCGTTCCGCCAGAGCCAGGCACTGGTCCATCTCCTCCCACAGCAGGCGGCGGCGGTTATCGCTCACCGCAAAGGAGCGGTGGTGGAGATCCCTGCCGAGGTAGCGCAGGGCATCGACGATGCGGCGCCAGTCGTCGGGGCTGAGCTCGCTCTGGAGGGGAGGCATGGGCTGACTCTGGAGCATCGCCTCCGGTCCTGGCCGTCCCGGGTTGGGGAGCGCTCGGAACCCTCTGGAGCCCTGCCCTGTGCTCCATGGCCCCGTCCTCAACCTCAGCCCAGAACCCCAGGCCCACCACGGCCCCCAATGCGTTCAACCAGGCGATCACCCTGCCGGTGCCGTACCTGTGCCAGCGCGACAGCGCCACCAGTCAGGCCCTGCGCATGTGCTTCTCCTCCACCTGCGCGATGGCCGCCGCCTACCTCAGGCCGGGCTGCCTGGATGGAGCTGGTCAGCTGGATGACCGCTACCTGGCCCTGGTGCAGCGCCACGGCGACACCACCGACGCGGCTGCCCAGATCAGGACGCTGCGCTGCTTGGGCATCCAGGCCGAGTTCCGCACCGATGGCCGCATCGAACAGCTGATCGCCCAGCTGCGACTTGGCGCACCTGTTCCGGTGGGCTGGCTGCACCACGGTCCGGTGTCGGCTCCTTCCGGCGGCGGTCACTGGAGCCTTGTCGTCGGCTGGGATCCAGTCACGCGCACGCTGCTGATGCATGACCCCAACGGCGAGGCCGATCTGGTCGGCGGCGGTTATGTACGCACCGCCGTGGGTAGTGGCAAGGCCCAGCGCTACTCGGAGCGGAACTGGGGATGGCGCTGGATGGTCGATGGCCCCGGGACCGGCTGGTGGCTGGAGCTGGCGGGGTGAGCAGTAGCCCCGCGGACGATTGATGGCAGGGCGCTCTGCAAAGGGCGCCTTTTTTCATGGATCACCACAGAGACAAAAGCCCTGTAGCCGCCTCAGGTCCCTGCCACTACCTTCCCCGCCAGAGTGCAGTTCACGGCGCGTGGAGGGAACTCGCCGACGTCGACGGCTCCTGGGCGGATTGTCCCCCTGGCTGCTGGCCATGGTGCTCGGCCTGGGCCTGTTGCAGGGGATGGTCCCTGCTCTTGGGGCCTCAGCCTTGCTGCACACGGAAGCGCGTGGCACCCCAACGAAGCCCCTGCCACAGAGCAGTGAGGTTCTCGCCAGCCACTCGATCTGGAGCCGGCCGGAGAGCTACCCGCTGGATCAGAAGCCCCACGCCGATCTGTATCGCCCCAGTGCCGAATGGATCGGCCGCCTGATCCTGCCGACGCCGCAGGAGATCGCTGCTGCTAAGGCCTCGCGCGAGGACTGGGTGTGGATCGAGCTGGAGCAGGCACCGGCTGCCCGGCAGAGCCTGATCGGCAAGCGGTTACGGCTCCAGTGGGCGGATCGGCCTGAGCTGCAGCGCCTGGTGGAGACCGTCACCACGACCATCCAGCTGGGTAAGGAGGTCCGGCAGGCAGCGGCTGAGGGCAACGAAGTGCCGATCCGGCTGGATGGGCGTCGCGTCGGGCCGCTGCAGTCGCTGGCGGGTGCTCGCCGGCGGGACGACCTGACCGTGGCCCTTGAGGGAGTGGCCATTGAGGCGCTGACCCCAGAGGGCGGAACCCTGCTCATCGCTCAGCCACCGGTGCAGATCACCGGTCGCTGGCAGACCCTGGTCACGGTCCTTGGCCCCGCTGCTGGTGATGACCTGTGGAGGGTCCGGCATTTCAACCCAGCCAGCGATCGCTTCGACGGAGAGAGCGAGACGATCCGCATCCCTGCTCTGCCCCCGGATCGCTACGGGCGCAGGCTCCTCGACCCTGCGGGGCTGGCTGCTTCCCCTCTCAACTCCCAGGGCTGGTTGATCCAGGGGGCTCCGGCGCGCGACGGGATCTTCACCGTGCAGGCCCTGACGCCCTACGCCTGGCTGGAGCTCACGCCCAGCCGGGTGGTGGGGGGCACCGCCCCATCCCTCGCCTACGTCCGCCACGACAGCTGGAGGGCGCCCCTACGGCGCGGCAGCCTGCAGAGCACCGCCCTGATCCCTGATGGGGTGAGCCCACTGGCCTGGGAGCTGGGTGATCGGGCGCTGCTGATGCACCTGTTCGGCGGGATCGGCGGCAAGGACGGTGAGCCCATTCAGGGCTGGACCGTGACCGGCCACTTCGCCTTTGGGGAGGCGGAGGTGGTGCGCGATGCC
>CAYVWU010000271.1:0-3649 GCA_964455575.1 uncultured Cyanobium sp.
TCGGCATGCCGGTGTTCGACAAGCTGGAGGCCGACCTGGCCAAGGCCGTGATGTCCCTCCCCGCCACCAAGGGCTTCGAGATCGGCTCCGGCTTCGCCGGCACCTTGCTCATGGGCAGCGAGCACAACGATGCCTTCCTGCCCACCGCCGACGGCTCGTTGCGCACAGCCACCAACAACTCCGGCGGCATCCAGGGCGGCATCAGCAACGGCGAGGAGATCGTGATCCGGGTGGCCTTCAAACCCACCGCCACGATCCGCAAGGAGCAGCAGACGATCGACGCCACGGGGCAGGCCACCACCCTCGCCGCCAAGGGGCGCCATGACCCCTGCGTGCTGCCTCGCGCGGTGCCCATGGTGGAGGCCATGGTCGCCCTGGTGCTGGCCGACCATCTGCTCCGTCAGCAGGGGCAGTGCAGCCTCTGGTGATCGGCGACCGGCGATCGGCGACCGTCACCCGGAGACCGTCGCCCGGCGATCGGCGAGATGACCAGCGACCAGCCACATGTCACCGGCGGGCGCCGAGCGTCAGAGGGCTGGTGGCGTGGTCGGGCTGCCGCTGTCCACGCCGTTGCCGCCATTGACGGAGGCCGCCGCTGGCGTGGCGGGGCTGGGGATGATCGCCGTGACCGGGGTGCTCGCCAGCCGGCTGGCGGCCTTGGCCATGCGCCGGGCCACGGAGGTGCGGGCCGGGGTGGCGCTCGTCTTGCGGCTGGTGGTCTTCGGGGCGGCCTTGGCTTTGGCGGGTGGGGCGCTTTCCGGGGCGGCGGCTGTCAGGGCGGAGGACCGCTTGCGGCCGCTGGCGACACGACGGGCGGGTGTCGCTTTGACCTTGGCCGTTGTCGTCGTCTCCTTGGCGGCTCGCGCGGGCTTCGCCTTGGCGCTGGCGCGCGCGCTCCGGGCCTTCGGCGCGCTGGTTGTCGCCGCGATCAGCGCTTCGACCTCCGCCGCCGCGGCCTTCGCCAGACCCGCCTTGCCGCGCCGACGGGCGGGCGCCGTTCCCGCGCTCTCCTTGCTCGCCGTGGCGCTCGCCCGGCTGGCGGCGCGGGGGCGGGCGCCGCGTTTCCCGTCGCCGGGCGCGCTGGAGCGGGTGCGATGGCTCAGCACCAGGGCCCATTCCTCATCGGAGAGGGCGGTGGGTTTGGAGCCGTGGGCCTGGGCGACCATCGCCGCCTTTTCGATGTCGGCCACGAGGTTTTGCCACGAGGTGGCGAAGCGCTTGTCGGACTGGGATTTGGCACCACTTTCCAGAAGGGTTTCCACCACACCCTCCGCGGTGACCTTCTTGCGGCGACGGTTGAAGATCTCCTTCTGAAGCTGAGCGATCAGCGCGTCAGCCTTATCGCTGATCTTGATGGTCAGTTGAGACATGAGAGATGCACATCTCCTTTATCAGTAGCACTGGCGACTTGCAACTGCAAGTTGAGCAGAGCCATCCCCGCCGCAACGGTTCATTCACCATCGCCTCACGGGTGCCGAGAAGACGCCCATGAAGAAGGCCCAAGGTCCGCGACAACCCCGGAGGGGAGAACGTCGCGGTGAAACCTTGGGCCAAGAGATCCGTGCCGTGCCGGTCGCCGTGGAACGGCGATCCTCTCCGGCTCTTCAGAGGTAGGTCGCCACCGTCACCTCGCGGTTGATCAGCAGCTCCTGCAGCTCCTCCGCGTCGACGGTTTCCTTCTCCACCAGCATGTCCGCCAGTTCATCGAGCACCGCCCGGTTGTCGCTGAGCACCTGGCGGGCGCGCTTGTAGGCCTCGTCCACCAGCTGCGACACCTCCTCATCGATGGCGGCGGCGGTGTCTTCGGAGAAATCACGCTCGGCGGCGATGTCCCGGCCCAGGAACATGCCTCCCTGGGAGCGGCCCAGGGCCACGGGGCCCAGGCGATCGCTCATGCCGAAGCGGGTCACCATCTGCCGCGCCACGCGCGCCACCTGCTGCAGGTCATTCGACGCCCCGGTGGTCACCTCGTCGTCGCCGTAGACGATCTCCTCGGCCACCCGGCCGCCCAGGGCCACAGCCATCTGGTTCTGGAGGTAGGCGCGGGAGTAGAGGCCGGATTCCATCCGCTCCTCGCTCGGCGTGAAGAAGGTGAGGCCACCGGCCTGGCCCCGGGGAATGATCGAAATCTTCTGCACGGGGTCGTAGTCGGGCATCAGGGCGCCCACGAGGGCATGGCCGGCTTCGTGATAAGCGACCAGGCGCTTGCGACGCTCGCTCATCACCCGATCCTTCTTCTCCGGTCCAGCCATCACGCGCTCGATGGCGTCGTTCACCTCATCCATCGAGATCTCGCTCAGCTCGCGCCGGGCGGCCAGGATCGCGGCCTCGTTGAGAAGGTTGGCCAGATCCGCTCCCGTGAAGCCGGGGGTGCGGCGAGCCACCTTGTCGAGGTCGACATCCTTGGCCAGGGTCTTGCCGCGGGCGTGCACGCCGAGGATCTGCAGGCGTCCGGCGTAGTCCGGGCGATCCACCACCACCTGGCGGTCGAAGCGACCGGGCCGCATCAGGGCCGCGTCCAGGACGTCCGGACGGTTGGTGGCGGCGACGATGATGATGCCGGTGTTGCCCTCGAAGCCATCCATCTCGGTGAGCAGCTGGTTGAGGGTCTGCTCCCGCTCATCGTTGCCCCCTCCCAGGCCCGCGCCCCGCTGGCGGCCGACGGCGTCGATCTCGTCGATGAAGACGATGCAGGGGGCGTTTTTCTTGGCCTGTTCAAACAGGTCGCGCACCCGGCTGGCGCCGACGCCGACGAACATCTCCACGAATTCGGAGCCGGAGATCGAGAAGAACGGCACGCCGGCCTCCCCGGCCACCGCTTTGGCGAGCAGGGTCTTGCCCGTGCCCGGAGGGCCGACCAGCAGCACTCCCTTGGGGATCTTGGCGCCCACCGCCGTGAAGCGATCGGGGTTTTTGAGGAAGTCCACCACTTCGGTGAGCTCCAGCTTGGCGCCTTCGATGCCGGCCACGTCGCCGAAGGTGACCTGGGTCTGGGGCTCCATCTGCACCCGCGCCTTGCTCTTGCCGAAGTTCATCGCTGGATTGCCGCCACCGGCCTGGGCCCGGCGCAGAAGGAAGAACAGGCCGCCGAGCAGCAG
The DNA here is from genome assembly GCA_964455575.1 of uncultured Cyanobium sp. Taxonomy (GTDB): domain Bacteria; phylum Cyanobacteriota; class Cyanobacteriia; order PCC-6307; family Cyanobiaceae; genus Cyanobium. The sequence goes on from CAYVWU010000271.1 coordinate 3,099, forward strand.
CAGCGGGAAGAGCAGGCTGCCCACGGCCTGCTGCCAGGGAGCCGGCTCGGCGCTCGGTTGAACGGCGATGTCGACGTTGTGATCGGTGAGGAGCTTGAGCAGATCCTTGTCAGGGGCCAGGTTGACCACCGCCCGCAGACCATCGTTCTGCACCACCTGGGCGGTGCCCCGGTCGGGGGAGATCAGCACGCGGGCGATCTCGTTGTCCTGCACCGCCTCGACGAAGTCGCTGTAGCGGAGGGTGCGCGGCGCCTTGGCCGGGTCCGGTCGATCCAGGAAGGCCGTGCCGACAGCGATGAACACGATCACCAGCAGGACGTACAACCCCGCGTTGCGCCAGCGTTTTTTCAAGGTTCCTCCTCCGGAGAATGAGATGGGGTGTTAATGAATGTTAACCATCCCTGACGGGATGGTTGGGCGCCGCCTTCGGCGCCAGGGGGCTCCCGCGGGCCCGGGAGAGCCGCCGCCAGCCTCAGAGGGCGGAGCGGAGCACCTCCACCACGCTGCGGAAGGCGAACCATTCCGGAATCTCCTCCCCGCCCCGCAGCATG
>CAYVWU010000272.1:0-491 GCA_964455575.1 uncultured Cyanobium sp.
GGGTGGCATAGCCGAACATTTCAGCCAGAGGCACTTTGGCCTGGACCTTGGACTGCCCATCATCGACGGATTGTCCTTCGACCTGACCACGGCGGGAGGATAGATCACCGATGATTGAGCCGAGGTAATCCTCGGGAATCTCAACCTCCACCTTCATCATCGGCTCAAGAAGTACAGGATTGCACTTCTTGACGCCATCTTTGAAGGCCATGGAGCCGGCAATCTTGAACGCCATCTCCGAGGAGTCGACGTCGTGGTAGGAACCATCCACCATGGTGACTTTGATATCAATCATGGGGTAGCCGGCGATCACGCCTGACTCACAGGTTTCCTTCATGCCTTGCTCCGCGGGGCCAATGTATTCCTTCGGAACAACACCGCCCACGATTTTATTCACGAACGCAAAGCCTGATCCCGGTTCACCGGGTTCCATTTCAATGACCACATGGCCGTATTGGCCCTTGCCACCGGTCTGCCGCGCAAACTTGCCT
>CAYVWU010000272.1:501-3644 GCA_964455575.1 uncultured Cyanobium sp.
CGGATGGTTTCCCGATAGGACACCTGAGGTGCGCCGATATTGGCTTCCACTTTGAATTCGCGCAGCATCCGATCCACCAGGATCTCCAGATGGAGCTCGCCCATGCCAGCGATGACGGTCTGGTTGGTTTCGGGGTCGGTGGAGACGCGGAAGGTGGGATCTTCGTCGGAGAGAGACTGCAGGGCTTTGCCCAGCTTCTCCATATCGCCTTTGGTCTTCGGTTCCACCGCCACGGAGATGACCGGCTCGGGGATGAAGAGGGATTCCAGGATGATCGGATCGTTCTCCACGCAGAGGGTGTCGCCTGTGGTGGTGTCCTTCAGGCCAAGAACAGCGCCGAGGTCGCCAGCCCGCAGCTCATCCACTTCCTCCCGCTCATCCGCTTTGAGCAGAATGAGGCGCGAGATGCGCTCCTTCTTGCCCTTGGTGGAGTTCAACGCATAGCTGCCTTTCTGGAGCACACCGCTGTACATCCGCACAAAGGTGAGCTTGCCGTAGGGATCGGCCATCACCTTGAAGGCGAGAGCGCTGAAGGGAGCAGCGTCTTCGCAGGGACGGCTCGACTCCGTGCCATCGGGCAACAGTCCCTGGATGGGAGGGATGTCAACGGGGGCGGGCAGATAATCCACAACGGCGTCAAGAACAAGCTGTACACCCTTGTTCTTGAAAGCGGAGCCGCAAAGCATCGGCACCATGCCGTGATGCACCACACCGTTGCGGATGCCTTTGATGAGCTCCTCTTCGCTGAGCTCACCATTCTCGAGGAATGCTTCCAGCAGTTCTTCGTCGGTTTCCGCAACCGATTCCATGAGTTTCATTCGCCACTCTTCCACGAGATCGGCGAGATCCTCGGGAATGGCTTCCTCCAGGATGTCGGTGCCGAGATCGTTGGTGTAGATGATCGCTTTATTGCGGACCAAGTCGATGATGCCCTTCAGCTCTCCTTCAGCGCCGATCGGCAGCTGAATGGGCACAGCGTTGGCTTTGAGGCGATCCTTGATCTGCTCGTAGACCTTCAGAAAGTTGGCGCCCGTGCGGTCCATCTTGTTGACGAACACGATGCGGGGCACGTTGTAGCGATCCGCCTGACGCCAAACGGTTTCCGACTGGGGCTGAACGCCTCCCACGGCACAGAAGACCGCCACGACACCGTCGAGCACCCGCATGGAGCGCTCCACTTCAATGGTGAAATCGACGTGGCCAGGGGTGTCGATGATGTTGATCCGGTGATCCTTCCAGCTGGTGGAGATGGCGGCCGCGGTGATCGTGATGCCGCGCTCACGCTCCTGCTCCATCCAGTCGGTGACGGCGGCCCCGTCGTGGACTTCGCCCATCTTGTGCACGACACCGGAATAGAACAGGATTCTTTCGGTCGTGGTGGTTTTGCCCGCGTCAATATGCGCGGCGATGCCGATATTTCTGACGCGATCCAGGGGATAGGCGCGGGCCACGGGGGTCGTCTCCGGGGGGATTAACGGGAAAAAACGGGCGATACTCTACAGAGTGGTTTGTTTTCTCTGGCCGGATCCGCCCTTGGTCTCCGGCTCAGGTCGGGGCTCAGTAGCGGTAGTGAGCGAAAGCCTTGTTGGCCTCAGCCATTTTGTGAGTTTCCTCACGCTTGCGCACCGCGCTGCCTGCTTCGTTGGCGGCATCCATCAGCTCGCCGGCCAACTTCTGGGACATGCTGCGGCCGTTGCGCGCGCGGGAGAAATTGACCAGCCAGCGCAGGGCCATGGCCGTACCGCGCTCCTGACGCACTTCCATGGGCACCTGGTACGTCGCCCCACCCACGCGACGGGCCCGCACTTCCACCAAGGGAGTGGCATTGCGAACCGCGGTCTCGAACAGCTCCAGAGGGTCGCCTCCGGTGCGCTCGTTGATCAGGGTGAAGGCATCGGAAAGGATGCGCATGGCAGTGGACTTCTTGCCGTGCTTCATCAACCTGGCCACCATCATCGCGGCCAGTCGGCTGTTGAACTGGGAATCAGGAAGGACAGGACGCTTTTCAGCGGCGTTGCGGCGGGACATGGAAGGGAGGCGGGGCTGCGGGAGAAATCAGGGGGATGGGATCAGGCCTTGGGAGTCTTGGCGCCGTATTTGGAGCGGGCCTGTTTCCGATCCTTCACGCCCGCGGTATCCAACGTGCCGCGAATGATGTGGTAACGAACGCCGGGCAGGTCTTTCACCCGTCCGCCGCGGATGAGCACAACGGAGTGCTCCTGAAGGTTGTGGCCGATTCCGGGGATGTAAGCCGTGACTTCAAAGCCGGATGTGAGGCGCACCCTGGCCACCTTCCGCAGCGCCGAGTTGGGCTTCTTGGGGGTGGAGGTATAGACGCGAGTGCACACCCCCCGGCGTTCCGGGCAGGCGCGAAGGGCGGGGGACTTGGTTTTGCGCGTGAGACGCTGCCGCTCGGTGCGGATCAGCTGCTGAATAGTGGGCATCGATGGCCGAAGGACTGCTCGGGGGATCGTGGTCGGACGGCCGACCGCTGATGACAATCCAACACCTTACTTCCCCGTGGTCCAGCTCCCCTTCAGAGGGGTGAAGGCGGCGCCGCAGGCGCAGGGGCGAATCCCCTCCGCGCCCCGCATCACAAAGCCGGCTCCGCTGAGATCTCCCCGATGGTCCAGCTGCAAACCCGCCAGCAGCTCGTGTTGCTGGCGCGGGGCGTAGAGCGTGACGCCATCGGCCCGGGCCACGGGATGGCCGGCCAGATGGCCGGCCCGCAGGCGGATCACCCATTGCTCGCAGGTGCCGGGTAGCAGGTCGAGGTGCATCATTCCCGGCGTGCCGGCGACGGCGGCCTGACGGCAGAGTTCCGCGGCGGCGGCTGGCGTGAGACGGAGACTCTGGCCCCTGGGCACGGCGAGCGAGATGGCGTTCTTCCAGTCTGGCAGCAGACCTCCGCCGCCCGTAGGCCGGCCCCTGGGCGGGCTCGGGGGCTCAGGAGCCCGCCGGAGCGGTCCTGGCGGGTTCCACGGGCACGCCGGCCTCGCCACCAGCGGCGGGAGCCGATCGCGGCACCAGGCCGAGACCGTTGTGCACCCCGGCCACCACTCCCCTCCCCTTCACCGCATGCCGTCCACCCATCACCAGGCCGGTGGAGCTGCCGCCATCGAGGTTGAGCGCGTCCCGCAACC
>CAYVWU010000273.1:0-3642 GCA_964455575.1 uncultured Cyanobium sp.
CAGAGCCCCTGGCCAACCCCGGTTCCCATGACCACCACCCTTCAGCCCCCCGCCGCCACCGGCAGCCACCCCGCCGGGGGCCTTCGTCGGGATGACGGCGAAGGAAGCGTGCAGGTCCATCAAGATCCCGGTCTGCGCATTGAGGAAGGCGCTCTGGTGATCGCCGTCTATGGCAAGGGCGGCATCGGTAAATCCACCACCTCCTCCAACCTTTCCGCTGCCTTCTCCAAGCTCGGCAAGCGGGTGCTGCAGATCGGCTGCGATCCCAAGCACGATTCCACGTTCACCCTCACCAAGAAAATGGTGCCCACGGTGATCGACATCCTCGAAACCGTGGATTTCCATACCGAAGAGCTTCGCCCGGAAGACTTCATGTTCGAGGGCTTCAACGGCGTGCAGTGCATCGAAGCTGGTGGACCCCCCGCGGGCACCGGCTGCGGCGGCTATGTCACCGGCCAGACCGTCAAGCTGCTCAAGGAGCACCACCTGCTGGAAGACACCGATGTGGTGATCTTTGATGTGCTCGGTGATGTGGTCTGCGGGGGCTTTGCCGCTCCCCTCCAGCACGCCCACTACTGTCTGATTGTGACCGCGAACGATTTCGATTCCATCTTCGCGATGAATCGCATCATCGCTGCCATCCAGGCCAAGGCAAAAAACTATAAAGTGCGTCTCGGTGGTGTCGTCGCCAACCGCAGCCGCGACACCGATCAAATTGATAAGTTCAATGAGCGCGTGGGCATGAAAACCATGGCCCACTTCCGCGATGTGGACGCCATCCGCCGCTCTCGCCTCAAGAAGTGCACCATCTTCGAAATGGAACCCAGTCCCGACGTCGAAGCCGTGCAGCAGGAATACCTCAACCTGGCCCGCACCATGCTTGAAAACGTTGAACCCCTGGAAGCCGAATCCCTCAAGGACCGCGAAATCTTCGACCTGCTCGGTTTTGATTGATCGTTCCGTTTGAGGGCCCTCCCCTCTCGCCCATTCCGGGACTCAATCCCCCTCTCCCCTTTCCAATCCGGACCCCAGCTCCCGTTTACAGCCGGAACTGGGGTTTTTTGATGGCATCGATGCTGCGATTCAACACTTGACCCAGGGTGAGGCCGATCGGCAGTTCCCCTGCAAAAGCGGTGCCCTGCACATGACGAAATAGCTTGTTTTGCACTAACCGATATTGCGAATCAGATAGGGGTACCGATCCCTCCTGTCTTACCAGACTTTCTGCATTATTGAGGTAGTAATTTACGAAATGACGGAGCGCTTGGTTGCTGGTCAGTTGGCGTGCGTTCACGTAGATGAATATCGGCCGCGATAGCGGTTGATAGGTTTCGTTTTGAACTGTTTGTTCTGTGGGCGTTACCTTTCCTTTTGGCCCTTCAACGGCCAAAGCCCGCAGCTTGTTGGCATGGCCTCTGTAATGGGCGATGCCGAAGTAGCCCACGGCATTGATCTCTGCCGCAACTCCCTTGACCAAAGCATTGTCGTCTTCACTGCTGAAACCATCGCGACGTCCATTGCCCTGCTTGCCAGTGATGGCTTTCGTAAAATAGTCGAATGTCCCTGAATCCTGCCCTGGACTGAACAGCTTGATCGGTCGCGCCGGCCAGCTGGCGCGTATTTGATTCCAGCGGGTCACGGTTTTTTCCGCCGAGCGTGACCACAAGGTCTTCAGCTCGGGCAACGTGATGTCCCGCGCCCAGCTGTTGCCGGCATTCACAACTACTGTAATTGCGTCAAATCCGATTGGCAGCTCGTAAAATGAGACCCCGTTGGCGTTGCAGAGGCTCAGCTCCCCGGCGCTGATCGGCCTGGAGGCATTGCTGATGGAGGTTTTGCCGGCGCAGAACTCGCGAAAGCCGGCGCTTGTGCCGTTCTCCACCACCGGCTTCCAGTTGGCGCTCCGCCCCTGCCTGGAGTTGGCAAACCGCCGCAGAGCCAAAGTTGTGATCGGTCCCACAGTGCTGGACCCACTGCTGCGCAGCGCGGCGCTCGGCTGAGCCCAGAGAACGTGTCCAAGACAAAGGCTACCCATGATCAGCGTTCCCATCACCACCACGACCCCATTGGTTCGAACCATGACCATCTGACGCGTCACCCCATGCTCTCCGGGACCTGTCGCCACGGTCGTTAAGGAGGCTTTAAGGCCAACTGTCGCGCTGAGCACTCCCGCTTTCGACTGCCGCGAGGCCAGCTGTAACGACCGGGCACGCTCTGTTGTGGCCTGGAGAACCGCCGCCAGCGGCAGCAGCTCCCCACAAGCCGTCGCGCTAGATCTCCGCCGCGGCGCGCTCCACCAGGCGCCGGGCGATGGCCTGGACGCCGGTGTGCTGGTACGTGTCGGTGAAGGCATCGAGGAAGGTGGCCAGCTGGTCGAAGCCTCCCTGCCAGGGACCCATGGTGCTCTCCAGCGCGCGCACCGCTTTCTGGCCTGTCAGGCCCAGCCCACTGGCGAAGCCACCGGCCCAGCCCAGCCAGGTGTCCACCCCCTGGCGCAGGAAGTTGACATGGGCCTCATCCCCCCGGCCAGGGATCAGCGGGGCCATCCCCGCATAGGCCGGCAGCGCTCGCAGCTCCTTCTGGCCCACGCGGCCCAGCAGGCTGTCCAGCCGCTTCAGGGCGTCATCGCCCAGAGGAAGCAGGGCATCAAAGCAGATCATCGCCGCCATGCGCACGCTGGCCTCCCCCGTGTACTCCCGCAGGGAGGCGGCGAAGTCGCCGAAGCTGTTGCCCGGCAGCCCGTTCACCTGGGTGAAGGCCAGCAGTTCCGCCGCCACTTTCAGGCTGAGGTCCACCGCCTGCAGCGTCTCGCTGGTGGGGGTGAGCTGAGCCATCTGTTTGACGAGCGGCAGCGCGCCGGCCACGTTGGCCAGCACCCGCAACCCTCCGGCGGCTTTCTGCGACCGGTTGACCGCGTCGTAGAGGCTCATCGCCCGGGTGTAGCCCTCATGCCGGGCCCGGCTGAGCACGTCCGCGCGGGAGCGCACGCTGGCGATCAGCTCCGGATCGTTGCTGGCCAGCACATCGGCAATCAGGTCATCGGCGCTGGTGATGTTGCGCCAGCCTCCCGGCACCAGCGTGCTCACCCCCTTCAGGGCCAGCACGGTGAGGTTGCGCTTCGGCAGGCGATCCAGGCGTTCGAGGATGGTGCTCATGCGGCGGGCTCCAGAACCGGGGTGGGCAGATCCGCGGCTTCCTTCCTCTGGCGGCCGGGAACGGGGACGCGCACTGGCTCCCCACGACCCGGGGCCAGGGCGCCGCGGACCGTCTTGGTGGTGGGTTTCAGAGCGGCCAGGCCGTTCAGGTCGAAGGCGCCCAGCAGTTCATGGCGCTTCTCCTGATCCAGGCCCGTTCCCTGGCCGATCACCTTCACCTGGAAGCGATCCGCCACCAGGAGGGCGCTGGCCTGGGGCCCCTGCTCCACCAACGGCCAGCTCCGCAGCTGCTGGCTGGCGCCGTTGAACTTGTCCCGCGCCTCCGGCGCGGTGATCACGTCGGAGATGGACAACAGGGCCTTGGTGCTGTCGCCCGCTTTCAGGCGGGCCTGGCTGAAGCCCCGTTTTTCCTGGGTGAAGATCAGCTCCTCCCCGGGCTGGGGTTTGGGGAAGAGGCGGTTGAAGGCAGGGCCATTCACCACCTCAC
>CAYVWU010000274.1:0-3632 GCA_964455575.1 uncultured Cyanobium sp.
TGGCCACGGGGGCGGTGCTGGATTTCGCCTTCAACTGCGGCACGGGGGCGCTGGCCGGCAGCACGCTGCGCAAACGGATCAACGCCGACGACGTGCCAGGGGCACGGGTGGAGCTGATGAAGTGGGTGCGGGGCGGCGGCCGAGTGCTGCCGGGATTGGTCAAGCGTAGAGCCGCAGAGGCGGCGTTGTTGGGGGTGTGATGGATCAGATGCGAGCCTATGAGCCCACCTGGCGCGAGCGCGCCGCTAGTGGCCTGCAAGACGTGCTGATGAGCCGGTTTGGCATGTCGGCCTACGACGCCATGAAGATGGCGCAGAAGGTCACCGGCGGCGGCCAGGGCGCCGTGGCCGGCATGGGCCTGCTGGATGTCACGCCAGTGGGACTGGCCTTCGGCGCCCAGGAGGGCGGTCTGCAGGCGGGCGAGGGAGCGGCTCGAGCGGCCGGCGGTGACGTGATGGGTGGCCTGCTGGGCATGGGTGCCGGGGCCTTGGCGGTGGCGCCAATCGCAAAGCCTGGCAAAGCCGTCAAACCGGTCTTTGATCTCAGCAACCTGACCGATACACCCAAGGTCGCACAGTCGGCGGTCTCGCGCTACACGCCGCCTCGGGGCGTGCCAGACCGGATTGAGCGCCTGCAGAACAACAAGCGGGCCTTCAATCAAGCCGGTGAGTGGATGTCAGAAGGCATGACCACCGACGGCCTGGCTTGGTACAACATGGAGCCGCTGCGGCTAAAGTTTGTCGACAAGCTGGGCGAGACCAAAGGCAACAAGGCCTTCAATCAGTACATCGACCTAATGGCGGCTACCTCGGCCGGCGCCAAGACCGACGCCAACGCCCGCATCGCGTCCTACTACTACGTCAACGGGGCAAATGGCCAGCCGGTGCCGATCCCGCCCATCGGATCCGGCTACGGGCACAAGGCCCAGAACCTGCACAACCGAAACGCCAACGAGATTCTGGCCGGCGGCGGCCTGGACCCGATTGAGCACCCCAAGCGGTTCACCTTTGCCGAGAACCTCAAGGGCAACTGGGAGCCGGTCACCGTTGACAAGCACAACATCCGAGCTTGGGGCATGGCCTCACGCGACCCGGAGTGGGTGGCCAAGCGCCTGGAAGACACGCAAGCCGGCGCACCCTCCTGGTGGAACGAGAAGACCTACGGCGCCTGGGATCCCAAGACCTTCAGCCCGCGCGAGTTCGTCAAGAGCAACAACATCAAGTGGGACAAGATCCCGGCCACCTGGTTTGAAGGCGCGCCAACGAAGACCGAGTACCAGGCGCTTGAGCAGTTGAACCAGAAGCTGTCGGACGCCATGGGCGTGCTGCCTGCCCCAGGGCAAGCCGCTCTGTGGTTGGGTGCCGGCCCGGTGACCGGCTTGGGTTCCCCGCCGGTGTCCATGATGAGCACGTTTGAGCAAATGCTGCAGAAACGCGCCGCCGCCCGCGGCGAAACGCCGGAGTCAGTGCTGGATCAGTTCATCCGTCGCACTAGGCCTTTGATGGTGCCAGCCGGTGCGGTTGGCCTGGGCGGCCTGCTGGCGCAGGATCCTGAGCAGCAATGAGTCCCAAGGCCGCTAGGACGCGCTCGCAAGACACGATCTGATCGGCCTCGAGGTACTCAGCCAAGTCGCCGCTGGACCAGCCGCGCTCAACCATCTTGAGCAGCATGGGCACGTCTTGGTCTTGAATGCGCAGCTCCATATGTCCCCCTATTGCGCCACGATTTTACCGCCGACCACCTGACATAGCAATCCATATCACGTGCACACAAGGTGCACAACACGCCGCTAAGTCAGCATTCATGCGGGTTTCGATTCCTGTCGGGGGGACCACCCTAGGCACCTGATCCCCCACCCTTCCCCACATTTCCCCTAGGCAAACCCTCAAGAACACCCACACTCGCACCTGTTAAAACGCACCTTCGTTGCACACCACGTGCACACGGTTTTGCACAGGGGGCGGCGGTGAGTTCAATCTACAGGGTGGCCTCGGGCTGGCGGGCTCAGGTGGCGCGCGGCGGGCAGCGGATCACGCGGGTGTTCCAGACCAAGGCCGCTGCGGAGAAGTGGGCCATCCAGCAGGAGCGCGCCCTCATCGACGGCGTGGCCGAGCGCTGGCCGAAGAAGACCGTGCTGCAGGCGCTGGACCGCTACGGCGCGGAGGTGTCCCCCACCAAGGCCTCCGGCGCGGCCGAGGCGCTGCGCCTGGCAGCATTCGCCCGCGACTACCCTGCCCTGGCCGCCAAGACCTTCCACCAGTTCTCCCCCAGCGACGTTGCGGCGTGGTGCGCCGACCGGCTGACCAAGGTCTCGCCCGCCTCGGTGCAGCGCGACTTCAACACCCTGCGCAACGTCTGGGCTTACGGCGTGAAGCAATGGGGCTGGTGCCCGAGAAACCCGTGGTCAGCCGTGAAGGCCCCGGGCAACAACCCGGCACGCGACCGGCTGCTGGGCTGGCGCGAAATTCGGCGCTTTCTGAGGCGCTGCGGGTTCAAGACAGGGGTAAGGCCACAGTCAGCGCAGGAAAACGTCGCCTGGGCGTTCCTGGTGGCGCTGCGCACGGCCATGAGAGCCGGTGAACTGCTGAGCCTGTCAGGCTCAACGGTGGACCTGGAGCGCCGGGTGGTGACGCTGGCCCAGCACAAGACGGTGCGCCTGGTGGGCAAGCGCGAGGTGCCGCTGACGCCTCAAGCCGTCAGGCTGCTGCGCGTGCTGTGGACTGAGGGGCCGCTGCTGCCGATCACCGGGCCGATGCTGGACGCGCTGTTTCGCAAGCTGCGCGACCAGGTGCTGATGCAGGACGCGCACTTCCACGACAGCCGAGCGACCGCCCTCACCCACCTGTCCAGAAAGGTGGACGTGATGGTGCTGGCCAGGATCAGCGGGCATCGGGACTTGAGCCTGCTGCTGTCAACGTACTACCGGGAGAGCGCTGAGCAGATTTCCGCCCGGCTGGCGTTGCCCAGGCGATGATCTCGTCGCGGTCCCAGCGCCGGGTGCGGCGGCTGGGGGCGATGGCCGGCGGCGGGAAGTCGGGCCGGTGAATCCAGTGGTCGGCCACGGTGCGGCGGCCCACCTTGAACATCTCGGCGATGTCGTCGATGGTCAGCAGGTTCATTCTTTCCCCCCGATCCCGAGCACCGGCTCCTGCACCGGCTCCGTCACCCTCCCGCACACTTTGCACTTAACTGCGGCGTACAGGGGATGGTTGCAGTGGGCGCAGCCTTTGACTTCCTGCACCGGCTCTGCCAGCGCGGCGCGGAGGGCGGCTGCTGCTTCATGGCACAACCTTCCAACGGGGTGAACGCTGCTGCTGAACTGGTCGTGTTCAACAACTAGCCGTGCATCTTGCGGCACTCGCTCCAACAGTTCAATCAAAGGGGTTTGCTTTGCTTCCATGCCTTCAAATCCTTAGCGGCGTCTTGATATTCCATAGCCATCAGGCTGCGTGAATCCGCGCAGCGTTGCGCCATGCGCTCGGCGTAGCGGATGGCCTGCTCAATGTTGTCGTGCTCCCGCAGCAAAATCCCTGCGAGAGATTTCGCCTCCAGCGCCTGCTGGGCGGCGGCCCGCAGTTCAATGGATGCCATGCTCAGCCTCCACCGCCCGCACCAGGCTCACCCCGCGATGC
>CAYVWU010000275.1:0-3627 GCA_964455575.1 uncultured Cyanobium sp.
CAGCTGGGGTTGCAGGCCCTGCTGGGGGGGGTGCGGCAGGCGTTGCTGCTGGCGGCGCCCCTGAGCGCCGGGTTGTCGCTGGCGCCCGCCGCGCCGGTGGCCATGGCTCAGGCCGCCCTGGCGGTGCACACCACGCGCCGCACCGGGCGCCTGGCGGCGGCGGCCCTGCTGCGCGGCCGGGTGGCGGCGGGGCATCCGGCGGCGCTGCTGCGGCGCCTGGCCGAGGAGGATCCCCCCACCCGCCGCTGGCTGGCCGACTGGCCCACCGCCCGCGGCGGCGCCGGCCGTGGCGGGAGGGGGCGCGGGTCGTGAGCGCCGTCGCCCTTTTCGGCACCAGCGCCGATCCCCCCACCCTTGGCCACAAGGCCTTGCTCCAGGGGCTGCTGGATCTGTTCCCCCGCGTCGTCACCTGGGCGAGCGACAACCCGATGAAACCGCGCCAGACGCCGTTGTCGGTGCGCCTGGCCCTGCTCGCCGCCCTGGTGGACGCCATCGGCGATCCCCGGCTCACCCTCGACCAGGAGCTCAGCAGTCCCTGGGCGATCGAGACCCTGGAGCGGGCGCGGAGCCGCTGGCCGGGGGAGACGCCCGTCTTCGTGGTGGGCAGCGATCTGCTGGCTCAGATGCCCCGCTGGCGCGAGGCCTCCCGCCTGCTTCACAGCCTCGACCTGGCGGTGGCGCCGCGCCAGGGCTGGCCCGTGCGGGAGCGGGATCTGGAGGCGCTGCGGGGGCTGGGGGCGCGGGTGCGGCTGCTGCCCCTGTTCCCCCCGGCCACGGCCAGCTCGCGGGCCCGGGAGCTGGCGGGGCCGTCGCCCGATCCGGCCCAGGTGCCGGAGGAGCTCTGGCCTTTGCTTCGGCGCCATGGGCTCTACGGTCTTGCCTCCTCCTCCGCTCCTTCCTGATCCCATGCGGCTTGCGTTGGCCCAGCTTGATGCCCTCGTCGGCGACCTGGAGGGGAATGGGGAACGCCTCCTGGCGGCCTGCGAGCGGGCCGCCCGCGAGGACGTCCACCTCGTGGTCACGCCAGAGCTGTCGCTCTGGGGCTATCCCCCGCGCGACCTGCTGCTGCGGGCCGCGCGCCTGGAGCGCCAGGAGCGGGTGCTGGCGCGGTTGGTGGCGGCCATGCCGCCGGGGGTGGGGGCCCTGGTGGGGGTGGCGGAGCCGATCCCCGGTGGCGGCCAGCCGGCGCTCTTCAACGCCCTCGCCCTGGTGGAGCGGGAGGGCTGGCGCATCGTCTGCCGCAAGCGGCTGCTCCCCAGCTACGACGTCTTTGACGAGCGGCGCTACTTCCGGGCCGGCGAGGCGCCCGCGGTTCTGGAGCGCTCCGCTGGCGGGCGCTCCTGGCGCCTGGGCCTCACGATCTGCGAAGACCTCTGGGTGGAGGAAGACCTGCAGGGGCATCGGCTGGCGGGGGCGGATCCGATCGCGGAGCTGTTGCCCCATCGGGTCGATCTGCTGCTCAACCTCTCCGCGTCGCCCTTTGGCCAGGGAAAGGCTGCCCTGCGGCGGCGCCTGGCGGCGCGGGCGGCGGCGCGGTTGAGCGTGCCCGTGGTGTACGTCAACCAGGTGGGCGGCAACGACGAGCTGGTCTTTGACGGGGGCAGCTTCGTGGTGGATGCCGCCGGTGGCGTGGTGGTTCAGCTCGCCTGCGCGGAGCCCGATCTGGGGGTGTGGGACGGCACGGCGCCCCTGCGGGCCAGCGACCCCCTGCCGCCGCTGCCGGGGGAGGAGGAGCAGCTGCTGCGGGTGTTGTGCCTGGGCGTGCGGGACTATGCGCGCAAATGCGGCTTCCAACAGGCTCTGCTCGGCCTCAGCGGCGGCATCGATTCGGCGTTGGTGGCGGTGATCGCCTGCGGCGCCCTGGGGGCGGAAAAGGTGCGGGCCCTGCTCCTGCCCTCCCCCTGGAGTTCCCGGGGGTCCGTGGAGGATGCCAGCGCCCTGGCGTCGCGGTTGGGCCTGGCCACCACCACCGTGCCGATCGCTCCGCTGATGGCGGGCTTTGACGCGGCGTTGGCACCCGCCCTGGGCGCCACACCGGAGGGGGTGACGGCGGAAAACCTGCAATCCCGCATTCGCGGCAGCCTGCTGATGGCGGTGGCCAACCAGGAGGGGCGGTTGCTGCTGGCCACCGGCAACAAATCGGAACTGGCCGTGGGCTACTGCACGCTCTATGGCGACATGAACGGGGGGCTGGCGGTGATTGGCGATCTCTACAAAACCTCCGTCTATCGGCTCTGCACCTGGCTCGACAGCCCCGCCGCCGCCCCCTGCCGCGCCGCCCTCGGCCTGCCCCCGACAGGTCCGTTGATCGGCGAGGCGATCCTCGCGAAGGCCCCCAGCGCCGAGCTGCGGCCCGATCAGCGCGACAGCGACTCCCTGCCGCCCTACGAGGTGCTCGATCCGCTCCTGAAAGGGCTGGTGGAGCGTTTGGCCACGCCCGAGGAGCTGCTGGCGGGGGGGGCGGAGCCGGCCCTGGTGGAGCGGGTGACGGGGCTGCTGCAACGGGCGGAATTCAAGCGCCGTCAGGCCGCGCCGGTGCTGAAGGTGAGCGCAAGGGCATTCGGCAGCGGCTGGCGCATGCCCATCGCCGCCAAGGTCACCTGACCTATTTGCCGATGCAGAAGCGCGCGAACACCCGCTCCAGCACCGCCTCGCTGACGTCCTCCCCCGTGATCTCGCCCAGCTTCTGAATCGCCTCCCGCAGGTCGATGGTCCAGAAGTCCCAGGGAAGGTCCCCCGCGGCGGCTTCCAGGGTGCGGGCCAGGGCGGCGGCGGCTGAGGCGGCCAGCTCCCGCTGGCGTTGGTTGAGGGCCACCTCCAGCCCTTGGAGGTCTGTGGCGCCGCAGCGCGCCAGCAACGCGGTGGTGAGCGCTTCACGCCCCTCGCCGCTGAGGGCGCTGAGGGTCACCTCCGCCTCTGGCGGGGGGGCGGCGCCGGGAGGAAGCCGGTCGCGCTTGTTGCCCACCACCAGCAGGGGCACCCCGGCCGGCACCCGCTCCCGCAGCTCCCGATCCGCCGCCGTCCAGCCCGCGCTGAGGTCGAACAGGAGCAGGATCACGTCGGCGCTCGCCAGGGCCGCCTCGCTGCGGGCGATGCCAAGCCGCTCCACCGGATCGCTGGTGGCGCGGATGCCGGCCGTGTCCAGCAGGGTGAGGGGCACGCCCTCGAGGAGGAGCTCGCTCTCCAGCAGGTCGCGGGTGGTGCCGGGCCGGTCGGTCACGATCGCCCGCTCCCGTCGGCTGAGCAGGTTGAGCAGGCTGCTCTTCCCCACATTGGGCCGGCCGACGATGGCCACCCGCAGCCCCTCCCGCAACAGCTCCCCCTGCCGCGCCTCCGCCACCAAGCGCTCCAGCTCGTCGCGCCGCTCCTGAAGCGCGCGGGCCACCGCGGCGCCATCGAGGGGAGGCAGGTCGTCTTCGAAGTCGAGGCGGGCCTCCAGCTCGCTGAGCTGGTCGAGCAGGGCCGCGCGCACCGCGCTGATGCGCCGCTGCAGGCCACCCTCCAGGCCCGCCATGGCCAGCTGGGCGGCGCGGCGACCGCGGGCGGCCACGAGCTGGCCGATGGCCTCCGCGCGGGTGAGATCCAGGCGGCCATGGAGCACGGCCCGCAGGCTGAATTCCCCCGCCA
>CAYVWU010000276.1:0-3626 GCA_964455575.1 uncultured Cyanobium sp.
AGCCCCAGAAGGCCCAGAAAAAGGGCAGCCAGTTGCCCAGACCCACCCAGGCCAGCCAGCCGCTGTAGGAGACCGCGGCACCCGCCACCATGAGCAGGGCCGCCAGGAGCAGCGCGCGGTTGGCGGGATCCGCCAGGGGATTCGCCCGTCCGCGGCTGCCTTGAATCAGGGCGACCAGAAGGAACAGGCCACCGAGCAGGGCGCTGCTGGCCAGGAGCAGCAGACCCATCTGAAAGCAGGTCCAACCGACAGGATTGGCGCCCTCCGGCCGCCGCTGGGCCAGGCGCTCCGCCATCACGCCAGGGATCAAAGGCCGCCCCATCGCCCGTAAATCCTCCTCAATCAAACACGGCGGTGCGACCGCCATAAACCATCACCTGGCGCCGGAGCACCAGCCGCAGGGCGCGGGCGAGGGCCAGGCGCTCGGCGTCACGGCCGATGCGCACCAGGTCCTCCACCTCATCCCGATGGCTCACGGGCATCGTCACCTGCTGGATGATCGGCCCCCCGTCCAGCTCCTCGGTCACGAAGTGGGCGGTGGCGCCGATCAGCTTCACCCCCCGCTCCCAGGCCCGCTGATAGGGCTGGGCCCCCTGGAAGGCGGGCAGGAAGGAATGGTGGATGTTGATCACCCGCTCGCCCGCGAAACGGCTCAGGAAGGTCGGGCTGAGCACCTGCATGTATTTCGCCAGCACCACCAGCTCGATGGCGTGCTCCCTCAGCAGGGCGAGCTGGGCCGCCTCCGCCGTCGCGCGGGACTCGGCGGTCACGGGCACCAGGGCGAAGCGGGCGCCGAAATCCTCCACGATCGGCCGCAGGTCGGGATGGTTGCTCACCACCAGGGGCACGGCCATCGGCAACTCGCCGGCGCGGGTGCGCCAGAGCAGATCGACCAGCACATGGTCCTGACGGCTGACGAAGAGCGCCACCCGCGGCAGCGCATCCGACATGTGGAGCTGCCCCACGCCATCCAGGCGCTTGGCCAGGGCCTCCACGGCGGGAGCGATCGCCTCCCGGGGCAGGCCGAACCCCTCCAGCCCCCACTCGATGCGACTGAGAAACACACCGGCGTTGGCATCGGTGTGGTGGTCGGCATGGCGGATGTTGCCCCCGTTCATCGCCACCCAGCCGGAGAGCTCGCTCACCAGGCCGGGGCGGTCGGGACAGATCACCTGCAGGATGGCCGTGGGCGCTCGCATGACCCCGTGTCGCGGCCCCCTGCAACCTACCCGGGGGGATCGGCGCCGTCAGCCCCGTCGCGGATCGTCACCAGCCGCAGGCGCGCGGCCACCCCGGCCTCGCCGCGGTCCTGAAGGTTGGCGCTCCAGAGCGGGTTGTAGCCCAGCTCGTCGAAAGGCACCCAGGCGCGCAGCGTCTGCGCCTCCACCCGGGCCTGGCCGGCGCAGGCCCGCGCCGGCTCGCTGTCCTCGCCGTCCTCCGGCATCAGCTGCACATAGAGGAAGCGCCCGCGCGGGAAGGCGGCGCAGTCGGGTTTCACCGCCAGCAGGCGCAGCTCCCGGGAGCCCGTGAGCAGGGGGCGGGCGAAGCGCTCCACGGACAGGCCGTTGAGGGTGTGGCGCGAGACGGCGATCAGGGGGAGCTGGCGGGCGCTGGCGGCGGCCACGGCCTCCCGCGCGATCGCGGGGTAGGGGATGCGGGAGTAGAGCCGCAGGGTGGGGTTCAGGGCCTGCTGGAGGTTGGCCAGGCCCAGCGCCAAAAGGCAGGCCCAGAACAGGGGCGCCAGGGGGCCGACGCGGCGATGGGAGCCCCGTTGGAGGGCGAGGGCGAGGGTGAGCAGGGCGAAGAACTGAGAGGGCAGGAAGGCCCGGGTGACGGCCAGGCCGAAGGGACTGCCCGCCAGCCAGGCGAAGGCGAGCACCACCACCAGCCGCTCCCGCGGATCGCCCCCGCGCCAGAGGGCCAGGGCGGCCAGGGGCACCGCCGTGAGGAGAAGCAACCAGAGCAGCCCGTTGAGGGCGAGGGGATAGACGGGGGGATAGACCAGATCGAGCAGGGGACGGATCTGGAGGAACAGGGTCCTGGCCAGGGCCGACAGGCTGAACGCGCCTGAACCGGCGAGGCGGGCGGCGGGCCACTCCAGAAGCAACCGCTGGATCGGCTCGCGCGCGCTGGTGGCGAGGATCCCCGCCAGCAGCAGGCCGGCGAGGGCGACGGGCCATCCTCCCCCCCGCGGCCGCCGCGCCCACAACGCCGGCCCCCGCGGGAGCAGCAGCGCGGTCCAGGTGAGCAGCACCCAGAGCAGCCCCGGCCAATCGATCAGGGCGCAGAGCAGCGCCGCCAGCCCATGCCAGAGGAGGGCCCGCCCCTTCAGGCCGTCGGGCTCCAGGAGACGGAACGCGGTCCACAGGAACGCCAGGGAGGCCGCGAAGAGCGGCGCGTACATGCGGATGTTGGTGGCATAGAAGAGGACATTGGGCAGGAGGAGGGTCAGCGCCAGCACCCCCCAATGCGCCCGGCCGGGCCCCAGCAACGCCCGGGCGATGCGCCAGCAGAACACCAGCCCGATGGCGAAGATCAGGGCGTGCAGCAGGCGGAGCGGACCTTCCCGGCCCGGAGGAAACCAGGCGACCAGGGGATGGAGGGCGAGGTAATAGGTGGGCAGGTGAAAGGGATCGGCGGAGAGGATCGCGTCCAGCGGCCGGGCGGCAACCGCCAGGGAGTAGGCCTCATCCCCCCAGAGCTGCAGGCGGGTGCTGAGGGCGGCGCAGAGCACCAGGAACAGGGCCAGGAAGCCAAGGAGAGGCGCCATCGCCGTCACCGCGGAGGGGGCGGGTCCAGTGTGGGGTCAGCGCAGATGGAGGCGCAGGGTGTCGGCGTTGGCGCGGCGCACCCGGGCGCGGATGGTGGTGAGGCCCAGGCGTTCGTGGGCGGCGACGCGATGGCAGCCGTTGAAGCCCCAGAGCTGACCATCGACGTCGAGCACGTCGATGGGCTCCTTCTGGCCCTCGCGGGCGATGGCCTCCATCAGATCCGCCACCTTGGCCTCATCCAGGCTGCGCTGCAGGGGGCGACGGATCGCGGCGAGGGGCAGCGTGGCGACGTGCATGGCAGAGGGCTGTGGCAACCGATTACAGCCTGCCCCGGCCCGGCCCGGCCCCGCCACCAGCCTCGGTACAGTCCCCCATGCCTGCCACCGTGCCGTTCCATGGCCGTCGCCAGCCTCTCCCCGACTCCCGCGGCCGGGCCGCTCACGCGCCTCTCCCGCCTGCTTCGCTCCCTGACGCTCCTGGCGGTGGCGACCCTGCTCAGCCTGTCCCTCGTGGCCTGCGACGGCGCGCCGAAGAAGGCCGATGTCATCAGCGCCGAGGATCTCGCCCTGATCACCCGCCAGGCGGAGGGCTTCCTGTCCGCCCGCAATCGCTTGCCGGATCTGGCCGCCCTGGTGAACAAGCGCGACTGGACCTTCACCCGCAACCTGATCCACGGTCCGATGCAGGAGGTGGGTCGCGAGATGCTCTACATCAACCAGCGCCTGCCCAAGGCCGAGCAGGCGGAGGCCAACGCCCGCGCCAAGGCCCTGAAGGACGCCCTCGCGGACCTCGATGAGGCCGCCCGCCTGCAGGACGCCGACGCCCTGCGCAAGGGCTACATCAAGGTGGCCAGCA
>CAYVWU010000277.1:0-3611 GCA_964455575.1 uncultured Cyanobium sp.
CCACGAACGAGGCCAGCAGCACCTGCAGCAACATCCCCCGGTAGCGCTTCAGGGCTGGCCAGAACCAGCCCGGCCCGAAGCGTTGCTCCGGGGTGGTGGTGCTGCGCTCCACCAGCATCAGCTCCAGCCCCTCGGGGTAGGCCGCCTGCACCTCCGCCGGGCTGAGCCGCACCCAGCCGTCCCGCGGCGAGGCCAGCGTCCAGCCGCCGCCGTGGCTGCGCACCAGAATCGCGAAACTCTCCTTCCAGGGCACCAGGGCCGGGGTGATCAGCCGGTTCAGGGCCTCACCCCGCACCCGCGCGCCGCTCACCAGCAGGCCCATCATCGAGGCGATCTGGGCGCAAAGCTGCAGATTCGGCCGCTGCCCCTGGGCCACCTTCTCCCGCAGCATCTTCTCCACCGCGTCGCGGCGGAAGGGCAGGTTGAGGCCCTTGGCCAGCATCTGCAGGCAGGCCGTGGTCTCCGCCACGTCGCCCTTGGCCCGCAGCAGGGCAAATCCCCGCTGCGGGCCGGCCTGGCCCAGATCGAGGCTGGTGGGCGGCGGCAGGGTGGCCTCCTCGCCGAGGGGAGCCGCTGCCAGGGCCGACGACGGCTCCACGCTCGCCGCCGCGCTGCGACCCCCGCCGTCTGCCTCGCCGTCCCGCAAGGCGATCAGGCGCAAGGGGAGGGGCGGCAGGGGCGTGGGCAGCGGAGCATCGGGTTTGAGCGGCGTGCCGAGGGGCAGGTCGGACACATTGCCGCTGGCCAGGTAGAGGGTTTCGCCCGCCGCCAGCGCCGCTCCCCGCTGCGGCGGCATCATGCGGGCCCCGGCGGCCAAGCGCTCCAACCGTTCCCGCCAACGGGCGGGGTCAAACGGCTCGGCCGTCGCGTTGCGATCCTCCAGACCCACCAGGAGGCCATGCAGCTCCGCCAGCCAGAGGTGGGTGCCGCACCACTCCCGGAACGGCCCCTCCTGGCGCAAGAGCTCCAACACCAGGGCATCCGGAATGGCGATCGCCACCACCGGCGTGGCGGCGCTGACCTGCTCGCAGGGGGCGGCCCGCAGCAGGGAGGCCAGGCCGACAATCTCTCCCTCCCCCAGCTTGCGCAGGGTGAAGGGGCGGTTCTCCCGCTGCCCCAGCAGCCGGGCCTCCCCCTCCACCACCACCAAGATCCGGGCGCCGATCGCCCCGGCGCTGCTCAGCACCTGTCCCTCGGCAAAGCGCAGCAGCTGGCTCTCCCGCTCCAGGCGGCGCGTGGCTTCCGGGGACAGCAGGGTGAAGGGGGCCAGGCTGAGCCAGCTCCGGCGCTGTTCGGTGGAGGGGGAGGTGGAAACCATGGTGTTCAGGGGTTGGCCGTTGTCGCGTGGTCCTGGATCAGACGCTGCACTTCCTCGTCCACCCACTCCTCAAAGAGCTCCTGGGTCATGCGGGTTTGCATGGCGTCATCAAAGCTGGCCGGCTGCAACGACTCCAGCCGCACCACCAGCCACCACTGCTCGATGGCAAACGGGGGTCGCAACACGCCCGGCTGGCTGGTGCGCAGCACATTGGCGAGGATCGGATGGGCCTGCAGCAACGGCACCGGACCCACCACCCCACGGGTGGCCTGTTCCGGTCCCTCGGCATAGGTGGCGGCCAGCTCCGCGAAGTCCGCTTCCCCCTCCGCGATGCGCAGATACAGCTCATGGGCCAGGGCTTCGCCCCGCACCCGCAACAGGCTGTAGATCACGGTGTCGAGCTGTTGCTTGCGGCTGAGGAAGCGCTGCTCGGCCCGATGGAGAAAGTGATCGTGGCCGTGGTGGCGCACCCGCAGGGGCAGCTCCGCCTGCCAGAGGGCATCGGCCTCCACCATGCCGTGCTTGGTGAGATGGGCCTGCAGCTGCTCCGGGGACTGGATGCCCTTCTGTTGCAACCACTGGCTGCGCGCCTGCTGGCACTCCTCCTCGCTCAAGGGCACGCCCTCGATGGCGTTGGCGATCACCGTCTGGCGCAGGAGGGGCACCAGGAGCTGGTGCCGCGACAGCAGGCGCCAGAGGGGCTCGTTGAGGGGCAGGGGGAGACCGGCGAGGGTCCCGGGCTGTGGATCCTCGGGGAGCGACGCGGCGGGAGCCGGGGGTGGCACGGGCGCGGCCGTCGCCAGGGAGGAGGCCGGAATCGCGAAAGCCCCTGTCAACGGCAGGGAGCTGCTGAGCGTGATGTCCATGGGCGCCATGGGCAGGCCCCCGAGCGTCTCGCGCGGGTCCGTCTCCAGGGCATCGGAGTCGGTGGGGACGGGCTCGGCGGGCAAGGGCTCAGCGGGCGCAGGGGTGGCTGGATGGCGGGGCGACAGCGTTGTGGCACCCGGCGTGAACGTAGCCGACTTGCCCCCATTTACGAAATGCTGTGTGGGTTTCCCTGGCGTTCCGCGGTCCACCGGGGGCCCGGGGGAGGGGGGCCTGTGAAACCGTATGGCGAGGTTCGGGGACGACCAGCGCGACGCCTTTCAACCTCCAGGCTCCCGATTCATTAAGAAAACCCGGTCCGAATCCGGCTGCATCCACTATGATTTTTCTTTCAATGGACACACGGCCCATTGTCGGGAAAGTGATGAGAGCGCCGATGCTGTTTTTGCGCCCCTGGATGACGTTGGCGCTCCGGTGAATCCATCCGTCCGGCGGAGCGCATGGGGCGACGGCAACCTGCGGTAACGTCGTCGTCCCCGCCCTCCAACAGCAGCTGTGGAAGCCAAGCCGATGACGATCGCGGATGACGTGCGCTCGGCGGAGAAGGTGCTGCAAGGGTTGACGCGTCAGCCGGGAAAGAACAGCGCCACCCTGCTCAAGAACCCGGCGGGAGCCTCGCCTGCCAGTTGGCATCTCTGGCTGCCGCCCCATTTCAATGCAGCCCTTGATCTGCGTTTCTTGCACAAGCAAAAAACCAGGAACAAGGAGGTTGTGCAGTCTTGGAAGGAGTGGGTGCAGGGAGGCCGATTTCAATTCAACGAAGGATCCATTCTCTATGATCGAGATGTGTCAGCTCTGCCGACATGGGGAGAGAAGATGGCGGCCATCGATTTCTATATCCTCATCCATGCCGCCCGGCCGGTGTCCGTGAAAGCGGTTCAGGAGGAGGAGACGGGTCGGCGCGAGATGCGCCGCCATCCCGGCCTGGTGTCCTTTGAGATCATTTCCGTCAAGCCGGAGGCGGGCGCGGCCAGCGCCACGTCGCTCACCCTCTCCCAGGATGCCTTCGTGCGCTTCGCGATCACCGGCCAGCGCTGACCCGGCGGCTCACGTCGCCCCCGGCCCTGCGTCAGCGGTGAGCAGATCGAGCAGGCCCGCCTCATCCAGGATCGGCACCCCCAGGCTCCGGGCTTTCGCCAGCTTGCTGCCCGCCTCCTCCCCCGCCACCACGTAGTGGGTTTTGCCGCTGACCGACCCGCTGACCTTGCCCCCGGCCGCCTCAATCCGCTCCTGGGCCTGGCGACGGCTGAGGGTGGGCAGGGTGCCGGTCAGCACGAAGGTCTGCCCCGCCAGCGCGTTGCCACCGGAGGCCGCGCCCGCCGCCGCCGCTTCGTCCTCCTCCTGACCCAGCGTGAAGCCCAGGGTCGCCAGCTCCTCCAGCAGGCGCTGGTTGGCCGGCGTGGCGAAC
>CAYVWU010000278.1:0-3588 GCA_964455575.1 uncultured Cyanobium sp.
GTTCATTCAGCTTTGCTGCTTTTTCCCAGGGGCTCGCTTTTTCAGGAAGCCCCAAATAATGATCCAAAAAAAACTGGTTAATTTACTGTTTTGACGATCGCAAAGGCTTGAGTCTTGTCATGAGTCTGCCAAGACTTCCTCGGCTTTCTTGTTGGCTGATGGTTCCGTGTTCGAGGTGGAGGCTCGAGTCTCGAAGTCCCCTGGAATCTCGTTTTGGCCAGTTCTTCAATTGTCCTCGAATTCACCGGACGTGTGGCTGGATTCGCGCCCGCGACACTCCTCATCCCTTGGTAGTCGCGGATCGTCGGCCAGAGATGTGCAGAGGAAAGGCGTGACGCTGGGGTTGTCGCTTTAGCTAGGTGTTGTTGATGACATGAAAGGAGCTGCCTTGCCCCCCTTGACCAAATCCGCGAAACATGATTCTCATCTTGAGACTCCTTCCTTGAGGCAATGTTTCTCCATTGTGCCCGCGCTGGCGCTGTCGCCCTGAGTTTTTTCGCGTTGGCTTCGATCAGCCCCGCCCAAGCCGTCCCAGCTCCAGGTCCTGATGCTTTCGGTTATGGAGTAACCGAAATCACCAATAACTTGCGCAATATCAGTGCTACTGGTGCCAATGTAGGTGCTGATGATGATACTGTAAGTGGTCCATTATCATTTGGTTTTGATTTTAATTTATACGGCAATACTTATTCCAGCGCATATGTTTCTTCAAATGGTTTTTGTCCTTCACCCCTCCTCCTAATAGCGGCTGTTGCACAGGACCCTCTTTGCCGCCCGGCTATTCGGGTGGACCTTCCAATTTGGTAGCTGGTTTCTGGAATGATTTGAAGCTGCCTCTGATGCACAAGCGAAATACCAAACTCCTGGTTCGCCTGGTTCCCGCGAGTTTGTTGTCGGATTTTATAATGTACCCAATTTCGTCAGTAGTGCAAGGGTCACATTCGAGATCTTGCTGAAAGAACTCGCTGATACCATCGAGATCCAATATGGCTCTGTCGCCAATGACGGATCTTCTGCCGCTGCTGGTATTTCTAATCTTGGCAACACAATCGCTCTCACACTTAGTAATTCTGATTCCAGCTTGAATCCAGGTTTGAGCAATCGCGGCTTTTTATTCGCGGTTCCAGGTCCGCTTCCTGTGGTTGGTGCGGCAGCCGCCTTCGGCTGGACCCGCCGCCTGCGTCGTCGGGTGAAGCAAGTCGCGTCCCCGGCCTCGTAGGTCCTCTCATGGGTTGGCAAAGCGGATGACAGCATGAGCCCGCTTCCGTTCTCCTCTGAGAGCTGAATTTAACGTTCACGCTGTCGCCTGTTCATTTGCACGTGTTGCGGCCCGTCAGACGACACTCTGGCGGGTCTTTTCTGAGGCCTCTCCCCCCTCTGGTTCCCGCCCTGTGCCCCCCCGTGGGATCCCAACGAAAAGGGCGGTCCCGTCCGCTGGCACTCAGGGAGAATGAGCCGATCTCCCCGCCGCCCTTCCGGCCTTGGCTGACGAGCAGACCCTGATCCGCGATTTCGCTTCGCGCTGTCGCGAAAAGATCGAAGAATTTGAGAAAACCCAGGTGCGCTGTGGCTTGATCGGTCCCTCCGGGAGCGGCAAATCGTCGTTGATCAATGCCATCGCTGGCGAGCGCATTGCCGAGGTGGGCGTGGTGGAGACCACCCACGATCCCTTGGAACTCACGCATCGGGGCATCACTTTTGTGGACCTGCCCGGCTGCGGCACGCGGCGCTGGCCGAAAGACACCTACAGCGAGCGGCTCAACCTGGCTGGCTACGACTGTTTTTTGCTCGTCACCGCCCATCGCTTCACGGAAACCGACGCCTTCCTCTTCCACCAGCTCCGCGCCATGGGCAAGCCTTGCTTTGTGGTGCGCAACATGGTGGATCGCGCCATCGAGGATGGTCTTCACGACCATGGCCACGACGCTGCGGAAACCCGGCGGCGGATCCAACAGGACATCACCACGCAGCTGGAACCCGATCCCCCTGCCCGCGTCTACCTCACTTCCGCCCGTCAGCCCGCTCAACACGATCTGCAGAGCCTGCTGGCCGCCATTGGCAGCGCCCTCGCTGGGCTGAAGCAGTCCCGATTTGTCGCGGACATGGCCGCCTACGGCGAGGATGCGCTCAAGCAAAAACGCAAAGTGGCGCAGGAACGCATCCCGCCGTACGCGGGCCTGGCCGCCGCCAACGGCAGTCTGAATCCGGTGCCGGGGTTGGACCTGGCCGCCGATGTGTCGCTCCTGTTGAAGTTGGGGGAGGAGATCGCCGCGATCTACGGCCTCACCCACAGCCAATTCGCGTTCATCAAACGCTTGCTGGGTCCCAAAGCCATGCCCTCCCTGATCGCCAAGATTGCTCAGTTCAGCACCCGCTATCTGGCCCGCGAGGGGCTGATCGGCCTTCTCAAGCGCCTGGCCACCCGTGAGGTGAGCCGCCAATCCACCCGCTGGATTCCCCTGGCGGGACCGCTCATCGCGGCGGGGATCGGCTGGCAATCCACGTTCATGCTCGGCGAGCAGCTGGTGGACGAAGCGGAAGCCTTGGCCCAGGAGATCCTGGCTGACATCGTGGACGGCAGTGTGGTGGCCGAGGCAGCCTGAGCGCCAGCGGATGGGGGCGCACGGGAGCTGTTGAGCCCTGCTCGCCCTTTTGACCCCGCCGTCCGTGCGGTGTCGATCAGGCCCAAGGGTGCAGGGCTAGAACGTCTGGTCCGTCTGCCCCGCGAAGCGGCCCGCGTAGTGCTCGCTTCCGTCCAACCGCTGGAAGACGAACTGGCAGATGGGCAGGCCGGGTGACACGGCCAGGGGTGCTGGCCCGAAATTGCTCATCTCCAACACCTGCTGACTGTCGATCCCCGGCCCCATGAACGGGGCGCTGATGTGCACCATCAACCCCAGCCGGGCGAACCGACTGCGCCCCTCCAACCAGCCGCACAATCCTGGTCCCAAACAGAGCCGTTCCCGGGTGATGCCGAGGATGGTTTCGCCCGGCATGATCAAGATGTGTTGCCCCGCCGCGATTTCAATCTTGTCGGTGTATTCGCGGTAATCAGTGCTTTCCCGCACAGCGATCACTTCATGCACCTTGCGAAACACGCGAATCGTGCTCGCCAGGGTGAGATCCACCGAGGCAGGACCCACCAGGTCTTGATCGAAGGGCGTGATGCTGATCAAGCCCGCTTCCATCGCCTCCAGAATGGCTTGTCGCCCAAGAACAGACATGGGTAAGCCGCTGATGGCCGCAATGAACGGACGAAAACTCTAGATCGACAGTCGTTGGATTCCCTTGTTGTCGACGGGCGGCTGGGTTGGCGACGGTTCACCCAGCCTCTGCCGCGCGTTCGTTCCGTCGGGACTGATCCGCATCGGCCACACGATGCCGTCACGGAGCCCAGGACGCGGCAGAGGGGCAGGGCGTTGTGGCGGCGTTCGCCCGGCGGCCTTGGCCCCACGCTCCGTCGCGGCCATAGGATGCGCTCATGACCCCCGCCACCAGCGGCCGGCCCGACCTGGCGGCGCTGTTCCCCTTTCCCCTCGATCCCTTCCAGCTGGAGGCGATCGACGCCCTCAACCAGGGGCATTCCGT
>CAYVWU010000279.1:0-3515 GCA_964455575.1 uncultured Cyanobium sp.
GATCCTGGGTGGAGAAGATGTTGCAGCTCGCCCAGCGCACTTCAGCGCCGAGGGCCACCAGGGTTTCGATCAGGACGGCGGTCTGCACAGTCATGTGCAGGGAGCCGGCGATGCGGGCGCCCTTGAGGGGCTTTTCCACACCGTACTTGGCACGCAGGGCCATCAGACCCGGCATTTCGGTTTCGGCGATGGCCAGCTCCTTGCGGCCAAAATCCGCCAGACCGATGTCGGCGATCACATAAGAACTGGTGGCCTGCAGATGAGGAAATGCTTCCGCGGGCGCCACGGGCGTCGCAACCATGAAAAACTCCTTTAACGGGGATGGCAATATCTGCGGAGACGCCGAGGCTTCGGGCTCGCTGAACAGGGAATCTACAGGCATGGGCGGGAACAACGCGATCGAGGTGTGCCAACTGGCCAATGCGGACGCCACCTTGGACCTGGGTCGACGGCTCGCGAACCGGCTGCTGACGCAGAAGCTGCGCAACCAGAGTCCTGAGCAACCGGGGACGGGGTCGCCGCCGCTGCTGTTGCTGCAGGGGGACCTGGGGGCCGGCAAGACCTGCCTGGTGCAGGGGCTCGCTCAGGGGCTGGGCATCGCGGAGCCGATCACCAGCCCCACCTTCGCGCTGGCCCACCACTACCGGGGGGAAGCAACGCTGCCCCACCCCCCCCGCGACACCGCGTCGTCGTCGCGTCCCGTTGGGGACGCGGCCCCGGACGCCGTGATCCGGCTGCCGACCGCCCTGGTGCATCTGGATCTCTATCGCCTCGAGCACCCCGCCGCCGCCGCCGAACTCTTTGCCCAGGAGGAAGAAGAGGCCAGGGCCCTCGGCGCCGTGTTGGCGGTGGAGTGGCCGGAGCGGCTGGCCCGGCAACCGCAGCCCTGCTGGCGGGTGGAGCTGCGGGAGGTGGGGGAGGGGCGAGAAGCCCGGATGTGGCGCGTGTCCCTGTAGATCCGGGCCCCCTCAGCCCAGCTCCAGGCAGGCCAGTCCATAAACCTCCTCCAGGGACGCCGTCGGAGCCTGCCCCCGATACATGCGCAGCGTCCGGGAGACGGGCGTGAAACCCAGGCTCTTCAGCAGCGTTGGCCCCTGCGTGTTGGCGCCCGGAGCATCGATCAACACCACGCCCGCATGGTTCTGCAGCAGACCCTCCAACAGGGCGCGGGCCGCGTCGGGGTGATCCGCCACAAGGGGGCCGATGCGCCACCCCTCACCGCTCTGGAGCAAGCAGGGCCGAAGGCGCCCGAAGCCGTGGCAGCGGCCCTGCCGGTCCACGAGGGCATGCACCGTGCCGAGCGGATGGTGGAGCCATTGCCGCAGGAAGTGGGGTCGCGGCGTGGGTTCCCGCTGGGCGTCGAACCGTTGCACCGCCGGTTCCGGTATCGCCTCTCCCTGCATCAGGCACCAGCTGGCTCCAGAGGAAGGACCAGCCGCCGCGGGAGGAGCCGACACACCAGCCCCGAGCCTCTGCCAACGCGTTGTGGGTGAGGCGGGCGCAAAGCCCCAGCCCGCGTAATCCTCCACCCGATCCGGCGCGGCTTCCAAACCGATGCAGGGCAGATCCGAGAGATGGTCCAAGGCATGGCGCCAGAGCCGGATCCCGTACCCCTTTCCCCGTTGCTCCGGCACCACCAGAAACAGGCCGATGAAGCCGTAGGCCGCGTTGTAGCGCACGCCGGCGATGCACCCCACCGGCTCGTCCCCGAGGCAGCCCACCCACACCCCTTGGCGATCGGTGTGGCGATAGATCTCCACATCGCCCGCCCCCGGAGCGAATCCCTCCCGACGCGCCCAGGTCGTCACGGTGGGGATGTCGGCCGACGCGAGGGGGCGGATCGTCAGGGGGGAAGCCATCACACCACTCTCCGCCGGCGCGTCAGCCTTCCTTGTCAATGGCGGGATGCAGATCCTCCAACCAGATCACCTTGTCGGCATAAGACTGCAGATCGGGAGAAAGATTATCTTGGGAGCCGCAAATCCAGACCTCTTTGAGCCGCTCGGATTTGACATAGGAGATCGCATCTTCAAAGTCACCATCCCCAGCGGAGAGAATCAAACGGTCATAGGCCTCCTGGGCGGCCATTTTGACCATGAGAGTGGCGATGCCAACATCCACCCCCTTTTGCACTTCTCGCACGAATTCCGCTCCGCAATGCTTGCAGATGATGTGCAAATCTTTTAAGCGATAGAGCTGCACACGGATTTTCGGCCCACGGGGAGGAGCAGATTTCAACCAGGTGTGGAAAGCATTTTGCGCTTCTGTGGCGGGATCCCGCGTGGAATTCAGATAGAAGGCTTCATGGATGGGCGCACCATTGAGACGTTCCAATTCCAGCCGCAGCTTGAGGTAGTCGAAGGGGCGCAGACGACCGTGGTTGAAAAGATAGGCACCGTCGATGATCCAGACCGTTTTCATGCCTCCCCCCTCTGTTCCCGCACCAGCACGGGCACCCGCTTGAAGGCCGGGGTGCCGCTGTCCGGATCGATCACCGGCCGCATGAGCACATTGGCTTCGGGGTAGAACATCAACGCCGCGCCGGGCCGGATCGATCCAGGGATCACCTCGATGTCCGTCAAGGCCCCGGCCTCTCCCTCAACACGCACGCGGCCATGGGCGGTGAGACCACTCTGAACGATGTCCTCTGGATTCATCAGGATGGTCTGGCGGTGGAGCATGCCGCGGGTTTTATCGGCGACTTTGTAGACCACCGTGTTGTGCTGACCGTAGCTGCGGGCGGTGATCAGGCTCAGCACCACACCACTCTCTCCCGGCGACAGCCCACCAAAATGGTCGGGCTTCGGAAGCGTCAGCGCCGGCAAGGGAGTCGTCGCCAGCTGGGCTCGACCATTGGGGGTGGCGAAGCGAGGCTCATGAAACACCCGACCCGCCACCTCAAACTCACGCCGGCTCTCATCAATGAGGGCCAGATCTTGATATCCCGGCACCGTGCGGGCGATCAATTCGCGCACGTAGGTAACGTCGTGCAGCCTTCGCCAATCCACCGGCGCATCTCCATGCAAACGGTGAGCCAACTCGGCGAGAAAATCCACCTCGCTGATCAACTGACCATCGTGAAGATGGGTGTTGCCAGGTTCGTTGAGGCGCACCCAGTTGTTGCCTGATTCCACCGTGGTGCGATGCGGTGTTTCGAAGCGGTTGAACACCGGCAACAGGAGGGTTTGGCGTGCCCCCAAGCCATGGAAGTGACCGGTATTGGGCTTGGTGGCGAGATAAATAATGGTATCGATTTCGCCAAGGGCACGGCGAGCCTGGCCGCTGTCCGGGTTGGCCCCATAGAGGTTGCCCCCGAGGCACAACAGCGTGTCAACGTCACCGCGATCCGCGGCCTCGATCAAGGCGCGGGTGTCATAACCGGGGACGGGGCTGAGGGGTTGGCCAAGCAGCTGCTCCAACGCCAGCCGCATCGGCTCCCGCAACCGCACCGTCACCCCCATCGAACCGAAACCCTGCACGTTGGAATGGCCGCGAATCGGCATCGTGCCGGCACC
>CAYVWU010000280.1:0-3510 GCA_964455575.1 uncultured Cyanobium sp.
CTCCCTCGTGCATAATGACTGCCGGAAATTCCATTAGCCTTCTTACCGCATCTGGATTCATGTCCCGGTAGTGGGCCTCTAATTCTCTTTCTGTATATTCCAGAAAACGAGATTTCAAAACCGGTACGTGGCCGGCGTGGTCATCATCAGGTCCCGCGAACCCAACTATGAGGCTGAACATCGGATCTCCATATTCATGATGAACGTAGTCCCGCTAACTTGTATTTCGCTGGACCTGAGAACCACGGGATGAGGCCTCCCCTGACGCTAAGAAAGCCTTTTAACATGGCATGAAGGCTATAAAAAAAGTAGCTGCAGCAATGGCTTTTGAGAAAAAGTGTTCAACTTTTACAGTGGTTCTCAGAACCTCATAAGCCCTTGTAGCGACCACTGCATGGCCCCCCACTCACCCCTGGACCACCCTGCTCGGACTGCCCTCCAAAAAC
Source organism: uncultured Cyanobium sp. (assembly GCA_964455575.1). Lineage (GTDB taxonomy): Bacteria > Cyanobacteriota > Cyanobacteriia > PCC-6307 > Cyanobiaceae > Cyanobium. The sequence continues at coordinate 447 of CAYVWU010000280.1, forward strand.
GGCCGCGGATCCTGATCACGCCGGTGCTGGAGCGGTAGGGGCGTGCCCTGGGCGTGGGGGTCGGCCGGATCGCGCAAGGCGGTGGCCTCCAGGGCCTGGCGCAGGCGACGGGCGGAGTGGAGCGGCATGTCTCGGGGCACGCTGATCCGATCCCGCAGATAACGCAAGCCCGCGGCACTTCCCGCCGGTGGCGTCAACGGCGCGGCAGGTGACGCCGGGGCAGGCGATGCCGCCCCACCAGCGGCGCTCACCAGCTGGCTGAGGGCACAGCGCAGAGCGGGCGCGAACAGTTCAGCGGGCAGGGGATTGCGGGCCAAGATCACCCTTCGGTGGCGCAGCACCCGCGCCAGGGCGACGCCGGTCGCCTCCGGGGGCTCCGGTTGGGAGGTTTCGGGATCGAGGGGGGTGCTGATCGGCCAGGGGCCCTGATCGATGCGGGACGCCAGGGCTCGTTGGGCCGTGTCGCCGTTGGCGTAGCAGCCGCCCATCTGGGGAGGCAGGTCGTGGGCGTGGGTGTGGAAGTCGCTCTGGGTGCCCAGATAGGTGGGGCGCTGCTCCAATGCCCTCAGCCAGCGGTCGATCGCCGGATGCTCCTGTCGCAGCACAAATCCCTTGTAGTAAGCCAGAGACGCGTTCATCCGCTCCACATAGGGCACAAACACCAGATCCGCGGTGGTGAGCTCCTCGCCGAGAAAGAACGGCCCCCCCTGGGCCTCCAGGGCGCGTTCCATCGCCTGCGCCTGCCGCTGAAACACCGCTCGCGCCCGCGCCTCCGTGGCCGGTCCATGGGGCTGGCAGAGCCATTCGCACCAGGCGCGGAACAGCAGCCGCTCCAGCTGCCGCAAGGGCACCACCCGCCCATCGCCCATGCCCGCGCCCAAGGGGCCGAACGCCCCCTCCAACGCCTCCAGAAGCCGATCGCTCTCGGTGATCACCCGTCCATCCAGCTCCAGCGCCGGCAGCATCCCCGACGGCACCTGACGCCGATACCAGTCCTCCTTCTCCCCGTAGCAGAACATCGTCACCTTGCGGATGCGGTAAGGGATCCGCCGCTCCTCCAGCCAGAGCCACACCTTCTGGCAATAGGGACACCAGGCGTGGTGATCGCGATAGAGCGTCACCCGCGGCGTCACGCCCTCCTGCCCGAAGAGCCGCAGGGTGGCCTGGGCATTGGTGGGGCCGTGCACCCGATCGGGCTCGGCGGCCGCCAAGGCTTCCAGCTGCTCCCAGCTCAGGAGCGTCCCGATCGTCCCGGCGGCCTGCGGCTCTGGCGCCCCCGGTGCTGAAGGGGAGGCGGAAACGGCTGGGGGGAGCGAGTCAGCGGGGGTGGGCATCCAACGATCGCCAGCGCCGCGTCATCCTGTCAGCTCCAGGCCGGCGCCGGGCCCTCGGCGGCCAGGAGACCCTGCCTGAGGCGGGCGACCTCGCGGCTGGGCGTCGGGAGCGAGCGTGCCGGGTGTCGCGGGGAAGCCAACGGACGGGGCCAACGTCGCCCCAAAAAAAAACGCCCCCGGAGTGGGAGCGATAGGAAACGGTCAAGGGCCGGTGATTTTGAAATCGGAGCGGCGGGATTTGAACCCACGACCCCCACTACCCCAAAGTGGTGCGCTACCAAGCTGCGCTACGCCCCGGCAGATGGAAGCTACCACAGCGCCTTGCGGGGCTGGGGACGGCGCGCCAGCTTCTTCAGCAGACGTTGAGTGAGGCGGTCGCGGGCCAGGCCGGCATAGCCCCGCAGGCGCTCCTCCCGCGCCAGATCCCGCAGTCCGGCCATCGTCAGCGAGGCCAGACGCAACTCCGGCACCCGTTGCCACGCCTGGGTGGTGACCGGCAGCTCCGATCCCTTCCGCCCCTCCCGGAAGCTGAACAGCGCCCCGCCGGCCATCCATTCCGGCACCAGCACGAACAGCACCGCCAGCAGCCCGTAGAGCTCCACCAGCCCCCGGGGCAGGGGGTGCAGCTCGCGCGGGGGCGCCAGCGGCTCCGCGGGCTCCTCGTCCCTGGGATCCCTCATACCTGCTCGCTGCGGACGCAGGTGATTTTCATCGGCAGCTGCTCCAGGGTCAGTTCATCCCCCCGCAAAATCACGGTCAACCTGTCCCTGCGGTACACCAGCTCCGGCCCGGGCGCGGGCTCCCGGAAGAGGGTGGTGACGGAGTCGCCGCTGATCAGCGCCGCCTGGGCGGCGTTGCGCTCCAGCACCACGCCCCCCTTCTCCGTGCACAGGTAGCGCTCCTTCACGTCGTAGTCCTCCCACCAGGGGGAAGTCATCGCCAGCGGCGCGGACCCGGCTTCAGCCCCGGCCTTGTGGACCCGGGCCGGCAACGCCCCGGGCAGCAGCGACAAACCCAGCAGGAGAGGCAACAGGGCCATGGCCGGAGGTCAGGGCAGGCGAATGGGCGCATTGTCCCCGCGAAGGACGCAGTGGGGAAGGGACCAGTCGTACGACTGCCAGACCTCGGCCGGCAACTGATACGACGACCCCGGAAACGCCCCCAACCGCATGCCGGAGGGCTGGGCGGAGCAATAGGGCCGGCTGCCCGGCTTGGCCAGGTATTGCTGGTGATAGGGCTCGGCGTAATAGAGGGGCTTGTCGGCGACGATCTCCGTGGTGATCGCTCCGTGGCCGGCCTCGCGCAGCAGGGTGCCGTAGGCGTCGCGGCTGGCCTCCGCCAGAGCCAGGTCCGCCGGGCTGTAGACCACGATCGCGGAGCGGTACTGGCTGCCCCGGTCGTTGCCCTGGCGGTCGCCCTGGGTGGGGTCGTGGCACTCCCAGAAGAGCTTCAGCAGATCGCTCAGATCCACCCGCTCCCGCGACCACACCACCCGCACCACCTCGGCATGGCCCGTGCGCCCGGAACACACCTGCTGATAAGAGGGATCCACCACGCTGCCGCCCGCGTAGCCCACGGCGGTGGTGATCACGCCAGGCAGGCGCCAGAAGCCCTTCTCCGCTCCCCAGAAGCAGCCGCAGCCGAACAACACCTCCCCTTCGCCGGGGCCCGGGCCCGCCGCGATCGGCGTGTCAAGCACCGCGTGGCGCTGGGTCGCCGCCTGGGCGGTG
>CAYVWU010000281.1:0-3489 GCA_964455575.1 uncultured Cyanobium sp.
GACGCACCCTGGCGCGGATCGCCATCGAGGGGCCGATCCTGGCCAGCACCCGCGAGCGGGTGCTCAAGGCCCTGCGCCAGGTGGAGGAGAGGGAGTGTCCGGCCTTGCTGCTCCGCATCGACAGCCCGGGGGGCACCGTGGGCGACAGCCAGGAGATTCATGCTGCTCTCAAGCGCCTGAGGGAGAAGGGTTGCCGGGTGGTGGCCAGCTTTGGCAACATCTCCGCCTCCGGTGGGGTCTACGTGGCCATGGGAGCGGAAAAGATCGTGGCCAATCCCGGCACCATCACCGGTTCCATCGGCGTGATCCTGCGGGGCAACGACCTCTCGCGCCTGTTGGAGCGCGTGGGGGTGCGTTTTGAGATCGTCAAGAGCGGGCTCTACAAAGACATCCTTTCGCCGGATCGGGCCCTCACGGAGGCGGAGCGTCAGTTGCTGCAGGACCTGATCGATTCCAGCTACAGCCAGTTCGTCACCGCGGTCGCCGAGGGACGGCAGCTCACGGAGGACCGGGTGCGAGGGTTTGCCGATGGCCGGGTCTTCTCCGGCGCCCAGGCCCAGAGCCTCGGGCTGGTGGATGTCCTCGGCGACGAGGAGACGGCCCGGCGACTGGCTGTCGAGCTGGCGGGCCTCGACCCGCGGCACACCAGGACGATCACGTTTGGCCGGCAACCGAAGCGGTTCGCGGGCCTGATCCCCGGCCGCTCCCTGCTGCGCGGCGTGGCGGATCTTCTCACCATGGAAGTGGGTCTGGGCGGACAACCGCTCTGGCTCCATCGCCCTTGATCTTCAGCACTGAGCCATGGCCACCCCAGCCCTTGAATTGCGGGCCCTGCGCGGGGCCACCACGGCCACGGCCAACACCTGCGAGGCCATCGAGGAGGCGGTGAGCGAGCTCATCGAGGCCCTCGTGAACGCCAACCACCTGGAGGGCGCGCGCCTGTTGTCGGTGACGTTTTCGGTCACCGCTGACCTGGACGCCTGCTTCCCCGCCGCCATTGCCCGGCGGCGGCGCGATTGGGGTGATGTGGCCCTCCTCGATTGTCAGCAGATGGCCGTGGCGGGCGACCTGCCGCGCTGCATCCGCCTGCTGGCCCATGCCTGGTTGGAGGTCGGCCGTCCGCCGGTGCATTCCTACCTGCGGGACGCCTCGCGACTGCGCCCCGATCGGGCCGCCCAGCCCGCGGCCACCTCCCCCGCCGACCACTGACACCCAAGCGGCATCGGCGCCCTCAGGAGAATTTGCTGACGGGTCCTCCGTGTCCCTCGCCGAGCCTCCACACGTGCCTTTTCTCGCCTTGTCCCGTCGCTTCTCTCCGCGGGGCGGAACCACCCATCGTCTGGGCCTGGTCGCCGGGCTGGCCGTTGCCCTGGCGTTGCCGGGTGGCCTGCTTTCGTCCTCCCAGCCGGCCCGAGCCCAGGGAACTCCTGGCTTGATGGAGTTTCGCTGGGACAACACCAAGGACTATCGCAAGCTCTATTTCTTTCAAACCGACACCACCCGTCTGAAGCTCTCTGACTACTACTTGATCTTGCGGCCCAAGGACCGGAAAACCGCCATCCTCAAGCTCACAATCTCCATCCCCAAAGGCTTTGATTCCAAGATCGAGCCCAAGCGCGTCAAGCTCTGTCGGATGAGCGAGGGAGGCATGTTGAAGCGCACCCGCTGTGACAAGCAGATCCCCGCCACCGTGGAGGTGAACCAGAAGGCGGGCACGATCGAGATCTTTCCGGAAACGCCCATCTCCGACAAATTCACCGTTGGTGTGTTCATGCGCATCTTCAATCCCTTCAACATCGGCATGTATCAGTTCAATGCCCTGGCCCAGGCCCCGGGAGACATTCCCATCTCCAGTTATCTCGGCAGTTGGTTGATCCAGATCGACGGCAACGCCTCCAACTGAGCCACCGGCGGTCCACCCCCCGACTGGTAGGCTGGTTGGCTGAGAAGAGATTGTCATGACCAAACGCACACTGGAAGGAACCAGCCGCAAGCGGAAGCGTGTTTCCGGTTTCCGGGTGCGGATGCGCAGTCATACCGGCCGTCGTGTGATCCGGTCCCGCCGCCGTCGCGGTCGGGCTCGTCTCGCCGTCTGACCCTTCCTCCCAATCTTGTGGCCCTGCCCCAGAAGCATCGGCTCCGGGGGGTGAAGGTATTCGATCGCCTCTATCGCCAGGGGCGTCGTTTTCATGGCACCTGGCTGACGTTGCGGGTGCTTCCGGCGGTGGCGGCTCTTCTGCCCCCACGGGATCGCCCTCACCCTCCCAGTCCCTGGCGATGCGCCGTGGTGGTGAGCTCCAAGGTGAGCAAGCGTGCCGTGCGACGCAATCGTCTGCGCCGACTCCTTCACCAGGAGCTTCTGCGCCACCCGCCGACCACGGAGCGCCCCTCCTGGCTGGTGTTCAGCCTGAAGCCCGGCAGCGTGGACGCGGAGGAAGCCCTCCTGCTGGGAGAATGTCTGCAGTTGTTGCGAAAGGCAGAGTTGCGCTGATGAGCACGCAGGATGCCCCCGTGGCGGCCGGAGCCAGCAGTCAGGAAAACGTGTTCTACGAGGGGGGGCCTGCTCGAGGCGATCTGATCCTCAACCTGCTTTTCGGCCTCACCCTGATCGGCATCCCCTTTGCCGTGGCTGCCCTGGTGCGTGCCCTGTGGCTCCGCTACCGCGTCACGAGCCGCCGCATCGAGGTCAATGGCGGCTGGATGGGCCGCGAGCGCACCCAGGTCGTCTACAGCCAGATCCGTGAGGTGCGCTCCGCTCCCCGGGGGTTTGGCGCTTGGGGCGACATGGTGCTGGTGCTCACCGATGGCTCGAAGTTGGAAATGCGCTCCGTTCCTCGCTTTCGCGAGTTGGAGGCCTTCATCGAGGAGCGCCGGCGCGCCGCGCCCAAGGCCAGCAAGACCCCGAAACCCACCACCGGTTTCGCGCCGCCGGATGTCGCGGCCTCCTGATGGTGGAAGCCCCCCAACCACCAGCCTCCGCCATCAGGCACACTGACCCACGGATCTTCCCCGCAATCGCCCCGCTGTGATCGGCTACATCTCCGACAATCTGCTGCTGCCCATCCTCGATTTCTTCTATGGGTTGGTGCCCAGCTATGGCTTGGCGATCATTGCCCTGACGGTGGTGATCCGCCTGGCCCTCTTCCCGCTGAGCGCCGGGTCCATCCGCAGTGCCCGCCGCATGCGCATCGCGCAGCCCGTGATGCAGCAACGCCAGGCGGAGATCAAGAGCCGTTACGCCAACAACCCCCAGAAGCAGCAGGAGGAGCTGGGCAAGCTCATGCAGGAGTTCGGCAGCCCGTTGGCCGGCTGTCTGCCTCTGCTGGTGCAGATGCCGATCCTCTTCGCCCTGTTCGCCACCCTGCGCGGCTCACCGTTCGCGGACGTGCCCTACACCTTCAACCTGAAGGTGCTCCCCAGTGAGCAGATGGCGTCGGTGGAAGCCAAGCCGTTCAACACCCCAAGCCACTCGATTTTCGTCACCGCCAC
>CAYVWU010000282.1:0-1998 GCA_964455575.1 uncultured Cyanobium sp.
ACCTTTCGGATTACAACTTCAGCGGCAACGCCAACCTGACCGGCGGTTTCTCCGTTGATGGCGGCGTTGGCTACGACTTCGGCGCCATCCGCACCGAGCTGACCTACGGCTTCACCCGCGCCAGCCTGCACAAAGTGCATTTCGATGACATCGAAACCTTCAACGGTTCCGGTAATGTCAACAAGAACGACGTGATGGCCAGCGTCTACTTGGACATCCCCTTCGGAGCCTGGGTGCCTTACCTCGGTGGTGGTATTGGTTACACCAACCTCAGCACCCCCAGTTACACCATCGGTGACGCGCGCTTCAGCAGCGACAACCAGGGTCTCTTCGGCTGGCAGGCCAAGGCTGGTGTGGCTTATGTGCTGAACTGGAACACCGACGTTTACGTCGAGGGCACCTATTCCGGCGCCTCCGGCTTTAACGGCGACGACTTCAAGTACAGCTCCTTCAACAACTGGGGCGCCAAGCTCGGCTTCCGTTACCGCTTTGGTGCACCTCCGGTGGTGGTGGTGGAACAGCCCGCTCCCGCTCCCGCTCCCGAGCCCGCCCCCATGCCCATGCCCGAGCCCACCCCCGCTCCCGAGCCCGCTCCGATCCGCGGCCTCTGGTGATCCGGCTTCGGCCAATTTGTTGTTGTTCCGGGGAGCGGCATTGCCGCTCCTTTTTTTGTTCCGATTGGTGTTCTGGATTGGTGTTCTGGATTGCTGTGTGCCGCTGGAGGGTGAGCCGGCTCGGGTGGCGCCCCCTCGGCAAATCAGAACGCCTGGATCCAGGGATGCACCTCCACAGCGGTCCAGATGCCCTCGCGCCAGTAGACGTCCTGTTTCACCAGGGTGTCCACCTCCTCCAGGCTGTCGGCCTCATACAGGCCGAAGACGTGGGTGCACTCCTGGGTGGGGCCGATGGTGAGCAACACCCCCTGCTCTTTCTGACGCCGCAGCCCCTCAAGGTGTTCGTCTCGGAAGGGGGCGCGTTTCTGCAGGGCGTCGTCGCAGTAGGTGCCCCAGAGGACGAATTTCATCGCGGATGGCGTCAACAGGCGTCAAGGTAGGGCCTGCCCGCCCCCTGCTCGCCCATGGGTTGTTCGCTTGGTCCGGCCGCGCGCCTGGAGGCTGTTTGCGATCCGGTGATCCCCCGGCTGGGGGAGTGGCTTCGCCTTCGGCCCGACACCCTGTCGCTGGCCCAGGGGATGGTGGATTGGGCGCCACCGGAGGCGGTGCGCCGGGCGGTGCGGGAGGCCCTGGAGCTCCCCGGCGCCGCGCTGGATCGCTATGGCGGCACCTGGGGCGACCCCGAGCTGCTGGAGGCGGTCACCCGCCAGCTCCGCGTCAACGACGGCCTGGACCTGGACGGGGCCCAGCCCCTGGTGACCACGGGCAGCAACATGGCCTTCGCGGTCCTGGCCCAGGTGATCTGCGATCCGGGCAGCGAAGTGATCCTGCCCCTGCCCGCCTATTTCAACCACGCGATGGCGGTGCGCCTGGCGGGCGGCGTGCCCGTGGGGGTCGAGGCCGGCCCGGTGCCCGACCCGGAGGCGCTGGCGGCGGCCATCACGCCCCGCACGCGCGCCATCGTCACCATCTCGCCCAACAATCCCAGCGGGGTGGTGATCCCTGAAGCGGTGTTGCGGGAGATCAACGCGCTCTGCGCGGCGCGGGGGGTGTTGCACATCAGCGATGAGGCCTACGGGCCGTTCGTGCACGGGCGGGTCCCCCACTTCAGCCCCGGCCGCGTCAGCGGCGCCGCTGCCCACACCGCCACGCTCCACTCCTTCTCCAAGACCTACGGCCTGGCGGGGTGGCGGATGGGCTACGCCGCCGTGCCGGTGGTGTTGCGGCCGGCGTTGGCGAAGGTGCTGGACACGCTGCAGATCTGCCCGACGGCGATCAGCCAGCGGGCGGCGGCGGCGGCCCTGTCCACGGAGCCGTCTTGGGTGCGGGAGCGGGTGGCCACCTTGCGGCCGCGCCGCGCCCAGCTGCTGGCGGCGGTGGAGGG
>CAYVWU010000282.1:2098-3485 GCA_964455575.1 uncultured Cyanobium sp.
TCCACCCGGCTCTCCATCGCCGTTCGCATCCCCGTCACGCCGGTGACGCTGACCAGATAGGTGAAGCCGCGGCTGCTGGCATGGATGCGCGCCAGCCGTTCCGGAGGGGTGGTGGGCGCCACCAGAAGGATCAGATCGAGGCCGTGGCTGGCGGCGATGGGGGAGAGCTTCTCCGCCTCCTCCAACGGCAGGTCGGGCACCACCAGACCTGCGGCCCCCGCTTCCGCCGCCTGTCGGCAGAAGGCCTCCATGCCCCGATTGAGCAGGGGATTGCTGTAGGTGAAGAGGATCACCGGAATCGTGAGCTGGCCCCGCAGGGAGGACAGCAGCTCCAGCACAGCGGCGGGGGTGGTGTGGGCCGCCAGAGCCCGCGACGCGGCGGCCTGAATCACGGGCCCATCGGCCAGGGGGTCGCTGTAGGGGATGCCCAGCTCGATGAGGTCGGCGCCGTTGGCCTGCAGGGCCAGGAGGGCGGCGGCGGTGGTGGGCAGATCCGGATCGCCCGCCATCAGGAAGGGCATGAGGGCGCAGCTCTGGTGCTGCCGCAGGGTGGCGAAGCGCTGGGTGATGGCGCTCTCGTGGGCCGCGGGGGCCGAGGGGCTGGAGGCAAGGCTCATGGAGATGAGCCTATGGGGTCGGCGGAGCCAGTTCGCTGGGCTGGGACTCTCCGCCACGGGTGCCTGGCTGGGCACCGTCGCTGCCACGGTTGTCCTGGCCCACCTCCTTCAGCAGCTTCTCCTGCTCCTCAGGGCTCAGGGCCTCGAAGCGCGCCAGCAGTTCTTCGTCGGTGCGAGCGTCATAGGTGGCGCGGTAGCGACGCCGTTGCTCCATGTAAGTCATCTTGCCGCTCACGACCCGGAACAGATAACTGCCCGTCCAGCCGATCACCACGAGCGTGAGCAGGGCGGAAGCGGCCAGTCCCGGGGTGAAGCCCTCCAGGCCGCTGGCCTGAAAGCCCCACCAACCGATGCCGCCCAGGGCCAGCACCCCCAGGCCGAGAAGCAGGGCCTGGCCGCGCGTCAACCGCCCACCTCGCCCTGACCGGCCATGCGCAGGTTGATGAAGGGGGCGAACACGATCATCCCCGGGAAGAAGAGGAACACGAGGCCGTAGAGGGCGGTGCGCTCGAGCTTGCCCATCACGGTCCAGCGCTTCTGCAGCCACCAGATCAGGGCCAGCGGAGCCACCACCAGGTAGAAGCCGCCGAGGGCGCCATAGGCGGCGAGGACGAGCAGCGTGTCGCTGGAGAGTTGAGTCAGGATCCCTGGCAGGGCCACGGCGCGAGAGCGAGGGGCCGGCTGAATCTAGGATGGTGGAACGGGGGCATGGCGGAATCGGTAGACGCAGCGGACTTAAAATCCGCAGGCCGCAAGGCTGTGGGGGTTCA
>CAYVWU010000283.1:0-3465 GCA_964455575.1 uncultured Cyanobium sp.
GCAGGCAGAACACTGCCTGAGGTACTCGCTTGGCGACGATCTCTAGGTCGACGTGCTCGCGTACGGCCGCGGCAGGCAGGCCATAAAGCCCCCGCTCCAGACGCTCCAGCAGGCCCCGCTCGCACAGGCGGGCCAGGGTTGATCGATCGACACCAGCGGCCGCGGCCTCCCCGGTGCGGAGCAGGCCCTTGCGACGCGCCAGCTTCAGCGCCGTCTCTTTCCTGTCTGCCACTGCTGCCATGGCACCATCATGCGACAAACCCTGCACATCTGTGGCCAGCTGTGCCGTTCTCGTCACCCGTCCACCCCTTGCCGTGGCTTCGCCGCCCCTTGGCCACCTCTCGGGCCACCCCTGGATAGGGAGGGAAATAACTCTCTCTTCTCTTGCTACGACAGGGATCTGCCCCTCAATCCTTCCAGGGGTGGACTCCGGTGGTGTTCTCTGAAACCTCAGCCGCATCCCGCCCATGAGCCACTACAGAGTCGGCCACCACCCCTCCACCCCTCCACCCCTCCACCCCTACGCGGTGAACCTCAGTGCTGACAGGCGTTCCGGCCCGTTTCAAGCGGTGGACGCAGCGGTGGCATCCCAGGGGTGGCACCCCCCAAGGGGTGGCGCCTTCGGTCTCAGCTCGCCGTCAGCAGTGGCTTGCTGGCGGTGTACTTCCAGCCCTGCTGGCCCCGGTATTCCATCGGCTCCAGAACGCCGTACCCCCGCTCCTCCAGCACCTGCAGGGCATGCAGCACCTCGGCGGTCTCCGGCCGCTGCTTGCCGCTCAGGGCTCGGCGCAGCGTGCTCAACGCCAGCGGTGTCCGCTTCTCCCAGGCCACTCGCTGCAGCTTCAGCATCAGGGCACCCAGCGCACTGTTGCCGGCCGAGGTCAGGCGCACGCCGACGGTCTGATCCAGCAGGAACCGGTTGAAGCGGATCGCCCGCTGCATCGCCTCCACCCCGACCTGGTTGTCCCCCAGAGAGATCGGCCCCTCCTCCCGTTCCGCGACGCACCACAGCAGGTGGAACAGGGCGGCCAGCCGCCCGATCCGTCCGGCGGCCTTGTTGGCCAGGGAGCGCTCCGCCGCCGAGATGCTGGCCCGTTTGCGCTGATACATCGCTGCCCGCTCCGCCTGGAACAGCGCGAAGGCCTCCGGGGCGAGCCGCAGGTGCAACTGCTCAATCCTCGCCAGGAAGCCGTAGCAGCGCACAAGCAGTTCCTTGAGGGCTTCCGCCCGCTGGACCTCCTCCTCTGTCCAGCAGGGCGGGAAGTGCTGATCGACACTCAGCTGCTCCACCACGATGAAGCGGGCTGAGAGGCCCGACTGATCGGCATCACCGGTGATCTCCCGGTACACATCGGGCTGACAGCCGGCCACCATCGCCAGACGGCAGCTCTTGTAGTGCCGTTCGCGGGTCTGATCCACCTTGGCGCCACGGGCGCCGGTGCCGTCGTAGCGAGAGAGCAACCAGCCCCCGAGGGAGGCATCCTTGCCAGCCCTGGCCGGATCGGCCATCTGCCTCAGGGCCGCCGCAGCCTCGTCCAGCCAGAGGCAGATCGAGCGGTTGGCCCACCTGTCGTGGATCTCCAGGTGCACCTCCATCCCCTGCACGGTGATGTCCTCGGTCACCAGTGTCTGGGGAAGCCGCGGCCTGGGTCCCGGCGGCGGGCCATCTCCATTGTCGGAGTCCTGTTTCCTGAGTTCCCACTCCTCCAGCTGCCGCTTGAAGGCCTGCTCCACCACCGCATCTACGCTCTGCTGCCAGGGCTTGACCAGAAGCCTGTGCAGCAAGGGGGTCTTGAGCTCACCACTGGGCATCAGCAACAGAACCCAGAGCGTCAGGGGCTGGCTGAAGTCCTCGGCCGGATCCAGTTCGATCCAGCTGCGCAGAGGCAGGGCCGCTGAAAACCCGGCCAGCAGAACGGCCAGCAGCGTGCTGTGCTGGAACTCGGCGCTGTGCCGGATCCCCTCCAGCGCCTTCACCAGCACCGGTGGGATCAGCGAAAGGACATCGAGATCGCCCGTGGCACCGAGCTGCTCCAGCTGATCGAGGGAGTCATCGGCCTCGAGGGCCGCTTCCTTCTCCTCCACCAGCTCCCGGTACAGACCCTGGACATCCCGCAGGCTGCGGTCGTGGTCGCCGGCGATCCGCTCCAGCCGGAAGGACAGCTCTGAGCCGCTGGGGCCTGCTGCCGCCAGCTTCTCCAGAACCTGCTGCAACGTGGGCTTCCCCAGCGGCTTCTCCTGGCCTGCCGCGTCTTGCGACGCATCAGTGGATCCCGAGGAGACGGTGCCGGCGGCAGAGCCGCCGCTCAATCGCCGGTAACGGCGCAGGGCGGCGTCGCTGTCCCGATGCCGGCAGTGCGCCATCTCGATGGTGGCCACCACACGATCCGCCTTGTCCTCGATCGCCAGGGCCGTGACGGCCTGCCCGATCAGATCGTCCGGACTGCCGCTGAAGCGCAGACCGTGGTCATTGAGCAGGTTGACCCAGCTGTACACCTCCTTCAAGAACCCCGTGAGCTGGGCGCTCCGATCCACCGCCGCTCCCTCATTCCCGCAGTAGGGGCTGCCACCTGCGAGCACCTCCCGGGCCTTGCTGCCGATCAACTCCGGCAGAGCCGGCGCTGCCGATCCCAACGCCTGTGGCTGCGGGTCTGGGGATCGCCTCGACCTCTGCGGCTGCTTTGTGGCCGCTCCGGTCGCCCTCGCCCTGGGATAGATGCCGATGGCTCCGAGGGTCCTGACCTCGATCAGGCTGTAGGCGTACTCGGGGTTGACCAGCTCATAGATGCCTGAGTCGTTGCGGGTCGGGGCACAGACGCACACCCGGGTGCCAGCCAGCACCTCCCCGCGGTGCTCCCCGCCGGGAACGGTCGTGAAATTGCAGTGGAGTTTCCCCGCCGCGGTGCGCCAGCTGTCCATCCCGTCAGCCAGCCGCAGGTAGATGTGCACCCCGCCACCGGGCGTTCGCTCAATACGGGTCTCTGTCAGCTCCGGGTAAAGATCAAGCAGGCGCATCCAGTCCTGATCCAGCGCCTCCTGGGTTGGATAGTTCTTGCGATCAAAATCAATGACCACCACCTCTTTGGATGGGATGACGGCGAGCCCGATCGGCCGTCCCAGTCGCTCGGCAATCTCAATCCGCTTCAGGACTTCAGACTCGACAGCTGGCTGGCTCTGGCTTGTCAATCGCGGCTGACCATCAGCCAGCCAGAAACTCGGATTCTTGCCAACAAACGCCGGTAGCGGCCGCCCATTCCGATCGCGCTGAATCTCCCTCTGCCCGGTTGTTATGTTCAGTCGGGTCTGCGGAAAATCATCGGCAGGAAGCGCCAGAGGGATCACTGTCTGCAGGCTGAGCCCCAGCCGTGCCAGCCGACCGGCCGCTTCCCTCAGGGCGCTGTAGTCGCAGGAGGTCATGGGCGGCCCTCCTGATCGGAGAAGCCCCAGGGCGCTCCACTCCGTTGC
>CAYVWU010000284.1:0-3449 GCA_964455575.1 uncultured Cyanobium sp.
GCCAGCAGGCTGGTGTTCACCAGGTCGAGGAACCAGCGCCGATCCACCTGCAGGGCCCGCAGGCGACTCATCAGCTGTTCGCGTTGATCCACTTCCCCGGGGGGAAGACTGGGGGACGCGTCCAACGCTGGAGGAGCCCCCCCCGGGAGATTGGCGGAGGTGTCGCCGCGGCCGAGCCACCACCAGCCCACCGCCGTTCCCACCACAGCGGAAACCACCAGGGCCAGGAGCACGGGCCAGAGGCCGCCTTCAGCCTGCTCCTCCCGCTCCAGTTGACGGGCGCGGACGGGGGTGACGGCGCGCCGGGGAGCCGGGGCAACGGGCCGGAGCGGCGCCACCGCGTCGTCCTCGTCGAGCAGCGGGTCGCGGTCCCCCGCGTCCTCGGGCTCGGGCTCCTCGACGGAAACCGAGGCGGCTGGGGCTAGAGCCGAGGCTGAGGCGGAAGCCGGGTCGACAGCGCCGGGACCGGGGCGTTCCGCGCGGGCGGTGTCGGCCGGCGCCCCCCCTTCCGCGGAGGGGGAGGGCGCTGGGGGCGGGGCGGCGGGCACCAGCACCACCGTGCGGTCCGCTCTTGGCACCGGACCCGTGGAGTCGGGCACCGGCAAGGACTGAAACGCGCTGAGGGCCTGGGAGGCGGTGGCCGGCCGCTGGCCTGGATCCCGACTGAGCAGCCGTTCCAGCTGGTGGCGCAGGGCCGGCTCCCCATCCAGGGCCGAAGGCCAGCGCCACTCCATCGTCGCGGGCTCCAGCAACCGCTCCGGACCATCCCCGCTGAGCAGGACCAGGGCCATCACCCCCAGGGCATGCAGATCCATCCAGGGCTTCGGAGGCTCTCCCCGCAGCAGTTCCGGCGGGGCATAGCCCGGCGTCGCGCCCAACACCCCGCCTTCCGGCCCGCTCAGCAAGCCGAAGTCGAGAAGCACCGGCAAGCCATCGCTGTCTCGCCGCAGCACGTTGGCGGGGGTCAGGTCGCCGTGGAGCAGGTCCTGGCTGTGCAGCGCCGCGAGCACCGGCAGGAGCTGACGCAGCAACAGCAACACCTCCCCCGCGCCGAAAACCAGCTGACGGTCCTGGCGGGCCGCCAGCAGCTGCGCGTAGGTGCGCCCCGCCTGCCATTCGCGCACAAGCCAGAGCTGATCGCCCTCGCTGATCGCCGCCCCCACCCGCGGCACCTGGGGATGGAGCACCCCTTGCAGGCGGGCCCAGAGCTGACGGGCCCGGGCCTGATCCCGCTCCGGGCCGATGCGGCGGAGCGCCGCGGGCGCCTCGGCGGCCAGGGTGTCGCGCGCCAGCCAGAGGGCGCCCTGGTCGCCGGCCCCCTCGCCAAGGGGGCGCTCCAGGCGATACCGCCCCCCGATCAACGCGCCGGCGCTGGGAATGGAAGGCGTCATCAGACGGAATCCCGCGTCGCGCGCTGGGGCTGGCTCAGCCCCTTGGAGCGCAGCCAGTCGGCGTCATACAGGCGGGAGCGGTAGCGGTCGCCGCTGTCGCACAGCACGGTGACGATCCGATGGCCAGGCCCGAGCCGCCGGGCGGTCTCCACCGCCGCGGCCACATTGATGCCCACCGATCCCCCCATGAACAGGCCCTCCTCCCAGAGGAGGGCGTGGATGGTGCGCAGGGCCTCCGCATCGTCTATCCGCACCGCATCGTCCACAGGAGCTCCCTGCAGGTTGGCCGTGATGCGGCTGTTGCCGATCCCCTCGGTGATCGATTGGCCCTCGCTGCGCAAGTCGCCGGAGGTCGCCCAGTGGTAGAGCGCGCTGCCGTAGGGATCGGCCAGCACGCAGCGGATCGCTGGATTCCGTTCCTTCAGGAACATCGCCACGCCCGCATAGGTGCCCCCGGTGCCCGTGGCGGCCACCCAGGCATCGACGCGCCCCTCGCACTGCTCCCAGATCTCGGGGCCCGTGCTGGCGTAGTGGGCACGGCGGTTGGCCAGGTTGTCGAATTGGTTGGCCCACAGCGCTCCGGGGATCTCCTGGGCGAGGCGACCGGACAGCTTCACGTAGTTGTCGGGGTTGGCATAGGGAACCGCCGGCACGGTGCGCACCTCCGCCCCGAGGCTGCGCAGCAGCCCGATCTTTTCCGCCGACTGGGTTTCGGGAATCACGATCAGGGCGCGGTAGCCCAGGGCGTTGCAGAGGTGGGTGAGGCCGATGCCGGTGTTGCCCGCCGTTCCCTCCACCACCGTGCCCCCCGGCCGGAGCTGACCACTGGCCTCGGCCTCCTGGAGGATGCCCAGGGCGGCGCGGTCCTTGACCGAACCGCCCGGATTCATGAATTCCGCCTTTCCAAGGATCTCGCAACCGGTGAGGGCACTGAGGGTCCGTAGACGGATCAAGGGCGTGCGGCCGACGGCGCCGGAAAACCCTTCAGTGATGTTCCCCATGCCAGTGGCCTGATCCCGCGAACGCATGCGCTGGATCGTAGGCACAGCCCCTAAGCTCTCCGCCAACGATGGTGCCAGCGATCGGCCCTGCCCCTCCCACGATGGGTGTCTCCCCCTCGGAAGGGTTGCCACTGACCCCTTGCTCCCGGGACGTCTCCTCCCTCCTTTCCCGCCTGCGGGCCGTGCGTCGCCACAGCGAGGCGCTGATCGCCCCCCTGGAGCCCGAGGATCTCTGCCTCCAGGGGATGGCGGACGCCAGCCCACCCAAGTGGCACCTGGGGCACACCACCTGGTTTTTCGACATCTTCGTGCTCTCCCCCCATTTGGAGGGGTGGCCCGGCCTGGATCCGCGGTGGGGTTTCCTGTTCAACTCCTATTACGAGGCTGTGGGGGCGCGCCATCCGCGTCCCCAGCGGGGCCTGCTCACCCGTCCGCCGATCGACGCGGTGCTGCGCTGGCGCCAGCGGGTGGATGAGGGGCTGGAGCAGTTGCTGGCCCAGCTCGACGGCCAGCCTCCGGAGCGGACCGCCCGACCGCTGGCGTTGCTGGAGCTGGGGCTGCACCACGAGCAGCAGCACCAGGAACTGCTGCTGATGGACCTGCTGGCTGGCTTCAGCCACAACCCCCTGGAGCCGGCCTATCGGCTCCAGGGGGGGGATGGTCCGCGGGATCCGGCGGCGATGGGGGAGGTCGAGCCCGGCTGGCTGGCCCAGCCGGGGGGCCTGGTGGAGATCGGCCACGACAACCCGCGGACCTTCGCCTTTGACAACGAGGGCCCCCGGCATCGGGTGTGGCTGGAGCCCTTTGCCCTCTCCCGCCGGCTGGTGACCAACGCCGACTACGCCGCCTTCATCGCGGACGGGGGCTACCGCCGGCCGGAGCTGTGGATGAGCGAGGGCTGGGCGATCGCTCAGGAGCGGGGCTGGTGCGCGCCGCGCTACTGGCGCGAGGAGAACGGCGAATTCACCCTGTCCGGCCGTCAGCCCCTTCAGCCGGACGCGCCGGTGCGCCACCTCAGCTGGTTTGAGGCGGAGGCCTACGCCCGCTGGGCCGGGGC
>CAYVWU010000285.1:0-3439 GCA_964455575.1 uncultured Cyanobium sp.
CCGCGGGCACGTAGGCCAGGGCGATCGCCTCCCCCAAGGTGGGCGACCAGGTGCCGCTGGTGACCTCGCCCACCACCGCTCCGTCATGCCGCACGGGATAGCCGTGGCGCGCGATGGCCCGCCCCGTCAGCTTGAGTCCCACCAGGCGCCGGGTCAGCCCTTCCGCGGTCTGCCGTTCGAGGGCGGCGCGGCCGATGAAGTCGGCGGGCATCTCCAGGTGCACCAACCAGCCGAGGGAGGCTTCGAGGGGTGTGGTGGCGTCATCCATGTCGTTGCCGTAGAGGTGCATGGCGGCCTCCAGTCGAAGGGTGTCGCGGGCCCCGAGGCCGCAGGGGGCGACGCCCTCCGCCAGCAGGCGCTCCCAGAGGGCCAGGCCCTGGTCGCGGGGGAGCAGCAGCTCAAATCCATCCTCCCCGGTGTAGCCGGTGCGGCCGACGAAGACGGGCGCGCCCTCCAGGCCCTCCCCGCGCAAGGTGAACTCCCGGTGGCCGAAGCGGGGCAGCCCCTCCAGGGATTCCCCCACCAGCGCCTCCAGCCGCGCGGGAGCATCCGGCCCCTGAAGGGCCAACAGCACGCCATCGCCCTTGTGATCGCTGATCTGAATCCCGCGGGGTTCGAGCTGATGGCGCAACCAGTCGGTGTCCGCCTCCGCGCAGGCGGCGTTGATCACAGTGAGCACCTCCTCAGGACCGCGGTCATAAATGATCAGGTCGTCGCGGATGCCGCCGGCGTCATTGAGGAGAACGGTGTAGCAGGCCTCGCCTGGACCGATGCGGTGGAGATCGGTGGGCACCAGGCGTTGGAGTTCATCTTTGACGTTGGCGCCTTGCAGGCGAAGAACGCCCATGTGGGAGATGTCAAACACCCCGCAGTGCTGCCGCACGGCGTTGTGTTCGTGCACCAGGCCGGTGAACTGCACCGCCATCTCCCAGCCGGCAAAGGGCACCATGCGGCCTCCCGCCCGTTGGGCCGCGGCATGGAGGGGGGTGTGCCGAAGGGAGGAGGGATCAGCCATGGCGGAGGGAGAGGCGCATTGGCCGGGATCCTATGGATGGACGCCACCGTTTCGTCTTCGCTACAGAACTCCGAAGAAAGACTGTGATTCGGGATTCGTCCCTTCGCAAACGCCCCACACGTGACTAAGTTGAGCGGCCAATACCCCTTCTCACCCATCTGATGGGCAAGCGCCCCAACTGCCGCAGCTGCCGTCACTGCACCCCGCCCAAGGGTGCGGAACTTGGTTGGTGTCAGTTGCGGCAGTTGTCGATCCATCCCGATCTGGTGGGAGATTTGTGGTGCCATCACTGGACAGCGAGTCCGCCCCGCCTGCCGACCGTCGGCGGAGCGGGTGAGGAGGGAAGGGAGACCTCCAGGCCCCAGATGAGCCGCCAGCTCTCCTTCACCGGGCTTCCCAAGGAGTTCTGATCGGCCGGAAGCTCCGCTTTCCTCCCGATCGCACAGAGACCAACTCTGCGGAGTCGACCAAGCCGGGCCAAACAGAGCGGGGGTGCCCTCAAGCCCAACCATTTTGTGCGTGACGGCATCCGCAGGCACTTTTCAAGCCCGCCACAAGGTGTAATAAGAAGACCTGTCCCTTGCTGCTGAGGTCTCCTGAGTTGATCAGCACCCCACCCACCCTCAACCCCATCGATCTGCTGGCCTCGCATCTCGAATGCGAGCACCTCACTCTGCCCACCGGCTCCCGCGTCTTTTCCCGCGGTTCCGCCGCCACGGCCATTTATGCCGTGAAACGGGGGATCGTGGAACTGGTGGGCAAGAACGGGGAGAAAACCTGCTATCGCCCGGGGGAGCTCTTCAGTTTTCAGGACATCGTCTGGCGGGAAAGCGCCCATGGCAGCGACGCCCTGGCCCGCACCCCCGTGGAGGTGCTGCGGCTGGAGCGGCTGAGCTTCCTCAACCTGCTCCACCATCACCCCACCCTGGCCCTGCTGCTCATCGGGCAACAGCACAACCGCCTGCGGGAGCAACGGGCCAGCGGCACCTGCGTCTACTGAGCCCCCGCATCCGTGGCGGCCTCTTGCCCTGGACGCGGCGCGCCGAGAAGCAGGAGCAGGCTCCGCACCACCTTGGCCGCCAGCACGGAGCTCACCCCGGAGGGATCGAGCTGGGGGGCCAGCTCAACCACATCCGCCGCCACGAGCCGGTGGTGGCGCAGCTCCTCCACCAAGGCCGCGAAGTCGGGCCAGTGGAAGCCCCCCGGCTCCGGGGTGCCGGTGCCGGGAAGCACCCCGGGATCGAACCAGTCGAGATCGACCGTGAGATAAACCGGGCGCCCTCGGTGGGGGCGCAGAGCGGTGGCCATGGCCTCCAGCGCCACCAGCCGTCCCGACGCCCGCAGCTCCTGGAACTCCTCCCGCGTGCCGCTGCGAATGGCCACCTGCAGCAGCTCACCGCTGGGGAGCACCTCCAGACAGCGCCGCATGGCGCAGGCATGGCTGTGGCGCGCCCCCAACCATTCCTGGCGCAGATCGGCGTGGGCATCCAGCTGCACCAGCAGCAGGTCGGGGTGGCGCTCAGCCACGGCGGCGACAGCGCCACTGGTGATTGAATGCTCGCCCCCCAGCATCAGGGGAGACGCGCCGAGATCGAGCACGGTTCGGGTGGCCTGCCGCGCCGCGGCCACCACCGGCTCCGGGGCGCCGAAGGGAATGGCCACGGCCCCCAGATCCGCGAAGACCAGATCCTCCAGATCCCGCTCCAACTGAGGGCACCAGGTTTCCAGGCCACCGCTCACCTCCCGGATTGCCGCGGGACCGAAGCGGGTGCCGGGGCGGAAGGAGGTGGTGCCGTCGTAGGGCACGCCGAAGAGGGCCACGCGGCAGCCCGCGGGGTCCCGGCGGCTGGCCATGTAGATCGCGCCGTCACGGTCAAACAAGCCCTCGGGAAGGGTGGTCATGGCTGGCGGAAACGAGGGGGGATGGGGTGCGGCTGGAGCGGAGGGAGGTCTGGCGCGGAGGGGGTGTCAGGGGGTGGGAGAAGCGGCGGCAAGGGCGCGCTCAACAAAGGCCGGCATCGCCGCGAACGCCCCCCGCTGCCAGCGGGGGCTCCAGATCTCACAGCCCGCCGCCACCGCCGCGGCCCGCTCCGGCCGGGCCTCCAGATAGCGGGGACCATCGGGGGCGGCGAAAGTCCAGCTCCACCAGCCGCTGGGATACATCGGCACCCAGCCGTACAGCGGGTCGGCATGGGAAAACACCTCCCGCAGCAGCGCCACCGTGTCGAGGTGCACCTGGCGGAAGGCCTCCGGGGACTCGCTCTGGGTGGCGAAGACGCCCCCGGGCCGCAGCAGGCGCCGGCAGTGTGCGAAGAAGGCCCGGTTGAACAGCCCCTCGGCGGGCCCCGCGGGATCGGAGCCATCGACGATCACCACGTCGTAGCTGGCGTCCGCCGCCTCCCGCACCCAGGCGATGCCGTCGCC
>CAYVWU010000286.1:0-3427 GCA_964455575.1 uncultured Cyanobium sp.
CCCAACGTGTCAGTGGTGGATATGGTGTTGGAGGTGGGCCGCGACACCACCAGTGAGGAGGTGAATGCCGTGCTCAAGGCCGCCTCGGAAAACGGCATGAAGGGAATCATCAAGTACTGCGATCTTCCCCTGGTCTCCTCCGACCATGCCGGCACGGACGAGTCAACGATCGTGGACTCCGAGCTCACCCTGGTGATGGGCGGCAACATGGTGAAAGTGATCGCCTGGTATGACAACGAGTGGGGCTACAGCCAGCGCGTGGTGGATCTGGCGGAGATCGTGGCGAACAACTGGAAGTGAGCGTTTGGCGGCTGCGGGTCTTCTGCCCCGTTGATCAGACTCCAGGGTCTTCTGACCTTCCGGTGTGTTGACCCTGGAATCTTCTTTCCCGCAGGTGCTCCGACCACTGGAATCTCTGATCTTTGGACATCTGGAGCTCGCCAGATGTTCAATTCACGGGACAAGTTGAAGGACTGTGCCGCTCCTTCGGGGCGGCCTTTTTCTTGGGTCCGGCGTTTGCTCCTTCTCCTGCAAACGATGGGGCCGGTGAGCCACCGAGACATCTTTTGAGCGTTCCTCCCTGGGCTCTTGCCGCCCTCCACGCGCTGGAATGTCAGGTGCAGGCCAAGGGGTTGGCGGATCCCTGTGGAGCTGGGTTGGACCAACAACCTGGCAGGTTCTTTGGTCGTCGACAGCGGGCAGCGCCGCGCAGGTTTGCACTGCCCGCTGGACAGTGGCGCGCTACCCAGCGTTGGACGGGCGATCGCGCTGCCGTTTGCTCAGGCGACGAAACTTCCGGCACTGGTTCAGGGCAGCTCCAACCCCGAGGATGGGCAGGGGGCCAGGAACAGCAGCCGTACCACCTGTGGTGAAGAGATAGGAGTCTGTCCAGGCGCTTGTATTATTGGTGTATTTGAAATTGATTTGTGAATAGTCTCCTGAGAACTGAGCCACAAAGCCAACGTCGGAGTTGCCAATGCCACTTCCTGAGATGCTAGATCCACTTATGCTGATGCCTCGGGACTGAAGAATTGTAAAGGAGTCGTAAAAGGTGATGGTCTCATTGCTGTTTAGTGCAAGAACATAAAAATAAGGGTTATGGACGAGTTTGTCGAAACTCAATTTCAAATCGGTGGCCGATGATGGGCCGGAGCCTATGCCGATTGCGGTGTTCGACGTTGTAGGATATTGGTTCAAAAGAGTTGCCCAGTCAAAATTTCCAAGATATCCCCCCTGTTCCAACGTCCACCGTTGCTTCTATTGAAGGAGTAGAGCATGGTGGATTCGCGCCTTGGATCGGGGCTGACTTTGTCCCGCCTGGAGTGCCAAAGGGCAGGCTCCAAATGGCCGAGCACACGGTCTCGGCCGCCTGAGTGGCGCTGGCACTTGTGAGGGTCAGCAGGGCGAGGGCCGCACCCGCAAGGGCAGGAAAACGCACGAAACAATTGCGAAGCTTGTGGATTGTCCGGCGCCGGGCCTGTCGGCGATCGCATTGTCTTGATTCCCTGGCATTTGCTTGCCATTGTCCGGGGCCTCGCCATCAGTCCTGGTCACAGCGTTCTCGCTCGGCCGTGCTTGCCCCCGACATCCGCTGGCGGCGGCCATGGCCAGCCCCTGCCAAGCTGAATGGCTTGATCAGTGTTCCGATGACCCTGAGGCGTCGTTGCCTGCTTCCCGCGATGGCCGCCGCTCTGGCGAGTCTTGCCACCGCCTCGCCAGGCCGTGCGGCCGACCCGCTCACCTGCTGGATGAACACCTCCAAGCAGACCTGCACCATCCAGCCTTGGGGCAAGGAGGGCTTTGAAATCACCTTCAGCGGCAGCGCGATCTTCCGCTTCACTCCCGCGGGTCCGCCGACGACACAGCGACGACCGATGCGCGATGAGCAGGGCCGGCTCTGGCTGATGAGCGGCCATCACAGCTTCACGCTGGAGGAACAGGGCCCGGATCGCAACCGAATCGAAGTGATGAGCAACAGCCACGCCGGTTCGGCCGGGGCCAAGGGGAAGAATTGATTCATTCCTGGGGAAAAAATCCATCCCGAACGGACCGAACGGGATGGATTTTTCGTTGCGCACCCTTGGGGTCCGCCTGACTTTCAACTGGGGTTATCCAGCAGGCGGATCAGTTGCAGTTGCCGGGGTTGGCGTAGGTGAAGGCTTGATAGCGATTCAGGATGCTGCGCACATTCACACAACTGCCGCCGCGTTTCCAGTAGGAATCCGCGCCATTCTCCCGAGGCGTGGTGCGGATGTAGGTGTAACCCATGGCGGTGAGGCGGCCCTCCACATTGCCTGGATCCGCGCCGACCAGACTTTGCAGTTCCGGTACCGGCTGGCCAATGGCGCCCGATGGGCTGGAGGTTCGGCCGCCGCCGAGCAGGGCTCCGATCAACGCGCCGACCGCCGCCCCGGCCACCGTGGCTCCCGTGGCGGTGCTGGGGTGGTCGTCAAATTGGGCATTGGGGTTGGTGATTTCATCGGTTTTCACCGCCAGGCGATGGGTGCTGTTTCCATCGTTCCAGCTGAAGATCCCCTTGCTGCCATGGTCTTCGAACAACACGTTTTGTTCGAGGCCTGAGGGGGTTTCGACATGCAGCTGTTGCCGGTTGGGACCGGAGAAACGGAAGCGGGTGCCGTTATCCAGATCCACCACAAAGATGGTCGTAGGACCACTCTGCTTCTGTTTGACGATGCAGTGGCCATTGAAGGCCTCATAGCCGTCATCTTTGAGCGAGCAGCGGCCATTGGCGCGGGCCAGGGTATCGGCCAGCGCGGCTGAGGGCAGGGTGGCACTGGTCAGCAAGGCAGCGCTGAACAGGGCAAACTTGCGCTTGAATGACATGGGTGGAAGATGCATCTAATCCAACGTAGATAATGCTGGGCCTGAGGTGTGCGCCAGTTCCGTTTTTCTACCAGCCAGCCTTGTCTTTGGCCGGTTGTTTCCAGTAGACGGAAAGGGTGTACTTCCCTGGGCGGGTGAAGAAAGGACCCGCTTCGTCGCCCTCTCGGTTATCGCGGGTGTACGTCTTGCCCTCTTCCGCCGCGGGAAAGTCAAACCGCTGCTTCTTGAAGAGGATGTTGGCGTTGCCCTGGCGTTGGCTCCATACGCAGGGGCCCTTTTCGAGGGGTTGGCTGCCTTTGGCCCAGCTCAGCACGCAAAAGGCCTGAGCGGTGTCCGCCCGGCTGGGGGCCATCGGGGCGAGGACGGTGAGGGCCATCCCCAGCCCGGCCAGGGGCGCCAGAAGGCGCCCCCAGCGACGGCGGGGCGAGGGAGGGGCGAGACGGGGCGTGCGGGGCGTCATGTCCACAGCAGTCGTTGCTTCCATCCAACAACAAGGGCGGGCTCGTCCGTGAGAGCGCTCACGGCCACCGCCAGGCCGCCCGATCCAGCACCGTCTGACCCGGCAGCACCGTGGCGCCCTGCT
>CAYVWU010000287.1:0-3328 GCA_964455575.1 uncultured Cyanobium sp.
ATCGGCGTGAGCCACATGGCCAACGGCGCCACGCGCCTGCAACCGCTGGTGCTGAATCTGGGACAGGCGGCGGGATTGGCGGCGGCCCTCTGCGTGCGCCTGGGGGTGCGGCCGGCGGAGTTGCCGGTGCGTCGCCTGCAGGAGGCCCTGATCCTCGACCCTGAGGCGCCGGCGGGACCGCTCCCCCTCTGGGACACCCCCTGGCACCATCCGCAATGGCGGGAGCGGCAGCTGGCCCTGCTGGAGGATCCGAGCCGGTTGGAGCCCACAGGGCGTTGGAGTTCCCAGGCGGGAGATCCCCGGCTGGCCCCGGCTGAGCCGGGTGAACGGCTTTGGCAGGGGGAGCTGCGCAGCGACGGCCAGGGCGGCTTCCGCCTCCATGGGCCCCCGGGCCTGGCGGGGGAGCCCTGGCCCCTGATCACCCTGGAGCCCGCCCTGAACGACTGGTTGGGGCAGCAGGCCACCCCTGCCCCTGTGGCCTTGGTGGGTTGCGCCAACCCTTGGGGGCCCTGGCTGCGGGTGTCCCGGTTGGTGTGAGGTCCCGGCAGGCGTGAGGTCCCGGTTGGTGTGAAGGTCCGGCGGCGTCAAGTGCCGGCCGCGAGGGGTGGCCTCAGAGGGCTCGGGCATCCAGGTGCAGCAGATCCCGCAGGGGATCCACCTCCCGCACCCGCACGAGCACCCCATCGCCGGGCCGCACCGCTCCATGGCAGTCCGCGGCCAGATCCATGGCCAGGCTCTCCAGATGGACCAGGGCCAGCTGGTGATCTTCCCGCAACCAACGCAGGAAGATTCCGCGCCACTGCTGGCCGCGCTGCTCGGCAAACCACACCTGTCGCCAGTGGCGTTGATCCTCGCGGCTCACGGTGATGGCCTCCCGCAAGCCCGCCTCCATGGTGGCGAGCCTCTCCCCCAGGGCGCTGGCGTCGAGGGGCGCGTCCCCCTGGAGGTGGGCCGCCAACTGGCGCTGGGTGAGGAGATCGCCGTAGCGGCGGATGGGAGAGGTGGCCTGCACGTAGGCCGCCAGGCCGAGGCTGAAGTGGGGTTGGGGGCTGGTGCTGACCTGCCCGCGGGTGAGGCAGCGCTTGATGGCGGCCAGGCGGGCCGGCCCGGCGGGCAGGGCCTCCAGTTCGGCGGCGCTCGGCACGGGCGTCGCGGGCTGGCCGCGGTAGGGCAGGGGCAGCTGCTGCCGCTGGCCGTACTCCGCCAGGGCGGCGCCAGCGAGGATCATCGCTTCCGCCACCAGCAGCCGTGAGGCGGTCGGTTCGGTGATCTCCAGCTGGCATCCCTCCTCCTCCCGGTCGGCGGCGGGGGCGCGGATGCGCCCCTCGGCATGATCGAGGAACAGGGCACCCTGGGCCGCGCGCCAGGAGCGGCGACGTTCCATCAGCGCGTGCAGCGTCAGCAGATCGCGCTCCTGCGGCGGGGCCAGTTCCAGCAGCTCATCGGCATCGGCATAGGAGAGGCGGTAGTTGGGCCGCACCCAGGTGCGCGCCACTTCCACCGCGGCGAGGCCGCCGTCCGCGCTCAGGCGAATCCCGACGCTCCAGGCGGCACAGCGCTCCCCGGCGCGGAGGCTGAACGGGCCATAGGCCAGACAGGCGGGGAACATCGGCAGATTGCCCTGGGCCAGATAGAGGCTGGTGCCACGGCGACGGGCCTCCAGGTCCAAGGGACTGTCCTGGGGGATCAGCCGACCGGGATCGGCAACATGAATCCAGATGCGAGGGTCCTCCGCGTCCAGCCACTCCAGGGAGAGGCCGTCATCGATGTCGAGGGTGCTGTCGTCATCGATCGTGACGGTGGGCAGAGCGGTGAGATCCCGGCGCTGGTCATCGCCCGCCACCGGTTCCTCGGCCCGCGCCACCAGCGCTTCCGCCTCCGCCAGCAACTCCGCCGCAAACCCCTGTTGCCAGCTGGTGCCCTCCAGGGAGGGCAGATGGTGGCGCGGCCAGAGGCCAAGATCCACCAGCAGGTGGCGCACGTCCGCGGGCTCGCTGCCGCAGCGGGCCTGCTGGAGCAGCTGGCGAAGATCGTCCGTGAGCACGAGATCCCGCTCGCCGCTGGCCCAGCGCCGCAGCCGTGCCACGGCCTCCGCTTGTTGCGGGTTGAGGTCCGCTTCCTGGAGGGTCTGGCGCTGTCGCAGGGCCTGGACCCAGGCCCGCTCCTCGGCCTCCGCCAGCCGTTGCCTGTGGCGGTCCTGCCGCAGCCGGCGGAGTTCGGCAAGAACACGCGGTTGGGCCATGCCCTGCCGCAGGCGGAAGAAGGTCTGCTCGCCCTGGAGCCAGAGCCAGCAGGCGCAGCGATCAACCGGCGCGCTCTGACCGCTCACCAGTTCGCTGAGGGCGGCGATGGACAGCTCGTCTGGTTCAGCGCCGGGGGCCAGATCGGCCACCAGCAACTGCCAGGCCGTGCCCCAATCGCGGTCCGGGGGAGTGGCGGCGGCCAGCGCCTCGGGCGTCAACTGCCACGGGGCCTGAGTGGGATCCGCTGCGGGTTCCGCGCTGGGATCCGGGCAGGAGGCGAGGAGATCGAGCTGCCGCTGGGGAAGCGTCAGAACCTTTCCGGCGCGGGTGGAACGGAGCTCCGCCCGCGCCCCCTGCAACGCCGTGATCACGGCGATCAGGGGAGGTTTGCCATCGAGGTTGCGACTGGCAATGCCCACCAGATCGCCGATCCGCAGGCGGGTGGAACCAGAAGCGAGACCAGGTCCCGGCAAGCCTTCAGCCTTCCGGGTTCACGAAGGGCAGCAGGGCCAGGATGCGGGCCCGCTTGACGGCGTTGGTGAGGTCGCGTTGCTGCTGGGCGGTGAGGCCCGTCAGCCGGCGGGGAAGGATCTTGCCGCGCTCGGTGATGAATTTCTTGAGCAGATCGATGTCTTTGTAATCAATCGGATCACCGGGCTTGATGGGTGAGAGCCGCTTTTTGAAGAAGGAGCTGGACATGGGCGAACGGTGTGCGGTGGGTCAGGCGGTGACAAGGGCGTTCCGCGGGGCGGAAACGATGGATCGGGAGGCAGGGAACACGTCCGGTGGCGGCAGGCGGTGGTCCCGAGCAGCGGGAGAGGCCTGCCACCGCCTCATTTGATTTCCTTGTGCACCGTGGACTTGTTGCAATGGGGGCAGAACTTCTTGAGTTCCAGCCGTTCGCTGGTGTTGCGGCGGTTCTTCTGGGTGGTGTACCGGGACACACCAGGAGACCGCTTGGCGGGGTTGGACCGACATTCCGTGCACTCAAGAGTGATCACGAGCCGGACGCCCTTGTTTTTTGCCATGGAAGGACGTGCGCCGCTGTGCGAGCAGGGTGACAACGAGAAAACATACTCCTCAGG
>CAYVWU010000288.1:0-3321 GCA_964455575.1 uncultured Cyanobium sp.
AGATGGGCGGCCACCTCCAGCACCAGCTCCGGGCTCTCGATCACGCAGGGACCGGCGATCAGGGTGAGGCGAGAGGAGGTCATCGAGGGCGGCGACAGGACGGGATGAGGGAGCGACTGGAGAAAAATCAGCCGGCGGAGCGGGCTTCCAGGGACGCCAGATCGCGAAAGCTCTCGGAGAGATGGCGCAACTCCTCAAACGTGCCATGGGCCTTGATGCGCCCGCCATCAAATTCGTAGATGCGATCGCAGCGCTTCACGGTACTGAGGCGATGGGCGATGACCACGGTGGTGCAGCGCCGTCCCACCAGCTCCAGGGCTTCGATCACTTCGTTTTCCGTGCGGTTGTCCAGGGCGCTGGTGGCCTCATCGAGCAGGAGGAACCGGGCGCGACGGTAGAAGGCGCGGGCGAGGGCGAGGCGCTGCCGCTGTCCTCCGGAGAGTTGGAGGCCATTCTCGCCGATGGGGGTGAGGAGGCCATAGGGCAGCTCGCTGACGAATTCATCCAGCTGCGCCGCATCCAGGGCCTCCCAGACCTCCGCTTGATCGATCGCCTCCTCCGCCTGGCCAAAGGCCACGTTCTCCAGGATGCTGGCATCGAGAAGGTTGATGAACTGCGGCACCTGGGCGCAGCTGGCCTGCCAGGCGGGGAGATCCAGCTCGCTCACGGGGATGCCATCCAGCTCCAGACATCCCCGCTGGGGCTCCAGCAGGCCGAGCAGCAGGTGAGCGGCGGTCGTCTTGCCACCGCCGGTGGTGCCCACCAGGGCGATCCGCGATCCCACGGGAATGGAGAGGCTCACATCCCGCAACACCCAATCCTCGCTGCTGGGATAGCGATACCAGACGTTCCGCAGGCGGATGGAGCGATTGGGGAAGATGCCCTCGGGCGTCGGCACGCCAGGGGAGGCCAGGGTGGGACGCGAGCTGGGCAGATCGAGCAGGGCCAGGATGCTCTCCACCACCGGCAGGCCGCTGCGCAGCTGGGTGAGGGCCGCGAAGAAATCCTGCAGCGGCGGGGTGAGGCGCAGGGCGGCCACGGCAAGGGTGGCCAGGAAGGGGATGATCTGCAGCACCTTGTCGCGATCGCCGCTGAGGAGCGCGGGCACAGCGCCAACGGCGAAGATGATCGTGATGCCGAACGGTTCGATCAGGATGCGAGGGATCACCGGCAGCAGTTCCGAAGCCCAGGCATAGCGGCGGGATTCTTCTCCAGCCTGCAGAAAAGAGCGTTGAAAATAATTCTCTGAATTACTCAGACGAATATCACGAATCGAACCCAGCGATTCCAGGAGAATGTGGGCGGTGCGCGCCTCCAGGCGAATTTTTTGTCGCGAGGCATGGCGCAGGTAGGGGGTGATCAGTAGGGAGAGAACCAGGTAGGCGGCGATGAGCACAAGGATCAATATCGCCGCGAGGGAGCGACCGAGGTAGAGGATGCCAAACGACAGCATCACAATGGAGAAGACGCTACCCACCATGCGCAACAGGGGACCCACAACGGAATTGGATATTTTCTTGATGTGGCTCAACACCATCGCCGATAATTTCGCCGTGCTTTTAGAAAGGTGATATTCATAATCTTGCGCCAGGACGCGGGAGTGGATCTGATTAGAGAAATCCACCCATATCCTCGCCGTGAGGCGCTGCTGAAAGAATTGCAGAACCAGCTTCGAGAAGGCCGCCACCCAGGCGAAGACGATCAAAAGGAGAATCAACCACAAACTCTGATTGAAACTATCGCCACCAAAAACCTTCACCCCCGGCAGATGATCCTGGAGCTTGCTGCCAACCAGGGCGCCGAACAGCCGGCTCACCACCCAAACCGTCAGGAGATCCGCCAGACCGGGAACGATGGAGAGCGGCATCAGCAGCATCAAGGCGCGCGTGCGCTGCGGCGGCAGATAACTCAGCAATCGCGATAATTGTTTTAATGTTTTGCTCTGAAACAGTGGCTGACGAAGTGGCTGGGGACTGCTGGCCAACTCTCTACGGGCAAAGCCATTTCCAGCACGCTATGTGAGCATTCACGCCTCGGCCCTTCGCGAGAGCCACCCCTGCAATCGCCCCAACCGCCCCCCCCAGCGCAGGCGCCACACGGGGAGCGCCCGCAACGGCGGCTCACCCTCCACCAGGCAGCGGTGCCAGTGGCCGTCGATGACCTCCAGGGCCTGGCGCCAGCGCTCCAGCAGCACGGGCTCCGAGCTGTCCCGCAGCAGGGCCGCCAGGCGATCGGGTTCGCCCCGCCAGGCCTCCGGCTGACGGACGGCGGCCTGGATCCGCTCCACATCGGCGGCCAGGGAGCCGCAACCGATCTGGTGACCCAGCAGACCCGGATCCAGCGTGTCGGCCAGGGCATGGTTGAGGCTGCTGAACACGACGCAGCCACAGGCCAGAGCCTCGATCGGCGGCAGCCCGAAGCCCTCGCTCACGCCACGCCCGCGCCAGTAGTCCGCCGAGTCATAAAGAAACACCGTGGCGCTGTTGAAGAGATCCACCAGATCGTCCACCCAGCCGCGCTGCACCTCCACCCGCAGGCCGGCCTGCCGCAGGGCGGGCACCAGCTCCTGGAGCACATAGGCGCTGCACTTGCGCTCCTGCACCAGCACATCCACGGGACGCCGCGCACCGGGAGGCCCGGCCATGGGACCCGCGCTCCCCGGGGGGCGATCCCCCGCGGGCGGGCGGGCGCCCCGCTCCAGCCACTTGGCCTGCAGGGCGTTGGGCACGAGGAACAATGGCGCCCGAGGAGCCCGCGCGCCCCAGTAGCCGAGGGTGTTGCGGCTCACCGCCAGCACGGGCACGCCAGGGGGCAGGGAGAAGCCATACCCGCTGCTGTGGGCGTGGTAGGCCACCGGACGGCCCCGCAGCCGTCGCAGCAGCGGGGGCACATCAAACCCCCAGCTGACCACCCAGAGGGCCGAGCCCGGGGCGGGCTCCTGGGCCAGCAGATCCTCCCAGTAGGGATGATCCGGTTCCCGCTGCCGATAGGTCACCAGTTCGGTGGGCCGCAGCGCTCCCAACAACCCCGCGGTCTGGAGTTCCACGAGCAGGCCACCACAGCGAAACCTGCCCGTGGTGCCCGGCACCAGGAAGCGGATGGGGCTCAGGCGCGGAACGCTCAGGGGGAAAGACGCCGGCCGGCGTGACGCAGACCGGCTGAGTCTGGCTCAAGGACGGACGGGGGTCGTCAGGCGACGGCCGCTTCCGTGCTGCCGGCGCGCTGGCGCCGGGTGAGGAAGCCGAAGAGCACCTTGCCGATGGCCGCCACCAGATTGCCCTCCAGCTCCTGGAACATCTTCATGTTGCAGTGGAAGGCCTG
>CAYVWU010000289.1:0-3316 GCA_964455575.1 uncultured Cyanobium sp.
TCACCTGGACGGAGATCATTTATGCCATCACGCCGGATCACGCGGTGTTGATCAACCGCCAAAACCGGCGTGGCTCCATGATTCAAGCCGGGATGAGCATGTTCATCCTTGAAACCGAGCCCGCCGGCTATGTGTTGATCGCCGCCAACGAGGCGGAAAAGGCTTCCAACATCACCGTGGTGGATGTGAAGGCCGTGGGGGCCTACGGCCGATTGACCCTGGCGGGCAAGGAAGGAGATGTGAACGAGGCCGCGGCCGCCGCCATGCGGGCCGTGCGCCAGATCAACGCCTGAAGGACGCGCGCGCGGACGGGTCCGAGCCGTGCGGGCTGACCCTCAGGGGGCCAGGTTGAGGCAGCGCCGCAGGCTGGGCGCCATCGCCCGCGCCGCTTTGCCCCGACTGCCCAGACGGCTCTTGAGATGCTCCCCCATCAGGGCATAGCTGCAGCCGGCTTCCCGCACCCAGAAGAGCGTGTCGTAACCCGACCCGTGCCCCTCCGGAGCGCGCAGGATCAAGCCCCGGCAGATGCCCTGGGATTCGGCCACCACCTGCCCCGTCGGGTCCGCCAGGGCCATGGCGCTGATGAAGCTCGCGCCGCGGTAGAGGCTGTCCGCCAGCTCCTTCAACAGGCGATGGATGCGCTCGTGGTCGGTGGGGGCGTAGCGGGCGGAGAAGAGGCCCGGCCGGCCGTCCAGGGCGTCCACCTCCAACCCCGAGTCGTCCGCCAGGGACCATTCCCCGGTGACCCGGGCCACCGTCTCCGCTTTCAACCGCGCGTTCTCCCCGTAGGTGGCCCCGGTTTCCTCGATCTCCAGATCGTCGGGTTTGGCCAGCACGTCCAGTTCAACGACCGCAAGCATGGCGCCGATCTCGGCCACCTTGTGGGCATTGCCGCTGGCGATCACCAGCCGAGGCCGTCGTGGGGTCATGTTCAGGACGCGCCGCGGGATCATTCCAGCGGGCATTATCCAAGAACGCCCGAACGGAACGCCACAACAGCCGCTGAGGGTCGGGGGCAGCGCCACGAGATGTGTTCAGCGGCCAAGGGGGCGGTCGCTGGGCCGGGGGAAGGGGTTGGTGGCGGTCAAGAGCGGAGGCAGGACGGGTTGAACATTCCACCCCCGGAAAGCTCCAGGGACCCTGCCTCGTGGTTTGAACCCTAGGCAAAAAAACCGGTTCTGGGCCAAACCACCATCAAGAATGCGCCGATCCTGACCGCCGCGCCCCTGAATCTGCCTAGGTTGAAGCGTTCACCAGGGCCTCCCGGGGGTGGTCATGCAGTCGACCTTGGTGTTGCAGAACCTTCTGTCAGCGCCCGTTCTCTTTTTCTTCCTCGGGATCCTGGCGGTGGTCCTCGGTTCCGATCTGGAGATTCCCTCACCGCTGCCCAAGCTGTTTTCCCTTTATCTCCTGCTGGCCATCGGCTTCAAGGGGGGGGTGGAACTCAGCCGCAGCGGCCTGGGCTCGATGGTGCTGCTCACCATCGCCGCGGCCGTCCTGATGTCGTTGCTGGTGCCGATCAGCAGTTTCTTCATCCTGCGCACGCGCCTCGGTGCCGACAACGCGGCAGCCGTCGCCGCCGCCTATGGATCGATCAGCGCGGTGACATTCATCACGGCCCAGAGTTTTCTCAGTGTGTTGAAGGTGCCGTACGACGGCTTCATGGTGGCCGCCTTGGCCTTGATGGAGTCGCCGGCGATTGTGGTGGGGGTGGTGATGGCCAAATTGGCCGCCTCCCGCCTCGACAATGCCTCCGGCGGAAAGGCCGGCGCCAATGAGCCCATTCCCTGGCGGGAGGTGTTGCGGGAAGCCTTCCTGAATGGCTCGGTTTTTCTCTTGATTGGCAGCCTCTTGATCGGCGCTGTTGTCGCCTATTTCAGTCCCTCTGGCGTGGAGCGCATGGAGCCGTTCACCGAGAAGCTCTTCTATGGCGTGCTCTGCTTCTTTCTTCTGGACATGGGTCTCGTGGCTGCTCAGCGGCTGCGGGATCTGCGCCAGACCGGTCCGTTTCTGGTGGCTTTCGCCATCGCGGCGCCGATTCTTCATTCCTTCATCGGCTTGGCGATTGCCCGGCTTCTGAACCTTCCTCAGGGGGATGCCCTGCTCTTCATGGTGCTGTCGGCCAGCGCCTCCTATATCGCCGTGCCTGCCGCCATGCGCATGACGGTGCCTCACGCTAACCCAAGTCTATACATCACCACGGCTCTCGGACTGACGTTCCCCTTCAATGTGGTGGTTGGGATTCCGCTTTATATGGCGCTGGTGCAGCGCTTCATTCCCATCAGCTGATCCGCCATGAAACGCGTTGATTTCTTTGTCAGTGAGCGTGAAATTGATCGGCTCTGCAAGGCCATCCGTCAGGCGGGCGCCCCCGGTTATTCGGTGATGCGCCATGTCACCGGCTGGGGGCTGGCGGGGGAGATCTCCGAGGCGATGGACTTCAGCGGTCTCGGCGCCAATGCCCATGTGGTGGTGTTCTGCGACGCCGACGCGCTGGAGGCCCTCCGGGGCGCGGTGCGTCCGTTGCTCGAGCGCTTTGGCGGGGTGGGGTTTGTCTCGGAGGCCGAGATTTTTTAGGCCCTCCGCGGGGCGTGGGTCGGCCGCATGCGCGCTTTGTCTCCAGGGGGGCTCGACATCGGGCCCCCGACGGAAGCGGGAGGACGGGCCGGACGGACCTCTCGCTCAGCAATTCCTAAGAAATGTGTCCACCGCATAAGGGGCTCTTATGACGACGGCTGAAAACGGTGATGAACTTTCCGGGGCGAATGGGTTGACGGAAGGGAGGCCGCAGGAGCAGGGTGACACCGAACATTCCACCCCCTCCTCCAGGAGCAGGTAATGGCAAGTGAAACCATGGGCATCGCCCTCGGCATGATTGAGACGCGTGGCCTGGTGCCCGCCATCGAAGCGGCTGACGCCATGACCAAAGCCGCCGAAGTGCGCCTCATCGGTCGTGAATTCGTCGGTGGCGGATACGTCACGGTGCTGGTCCGTGGAGAAACCGGCGCTGTCAACGCCGCCGTTCGGGCTGGTGCTGATGCCTGCGAGCGCGTTGGTGACGGTCTGGTCGCCGCCCACATCATCGCTCGTCCCCACAGGGAAGTGGAGCCCGCTCTCAACAGCACCTTCGGCTTGGGGTCCAAGGACTGAGGGGACGGCGCCCTAGGCGTTGATATCCATCCTCATTCCACCGACCCAACTGGAGAATCTCCATGAGCAAAAAGTACGACGCGGGGGTCAAGGAGTACCGCGACACCTATTGGACTCCTGATTACGTCCCCCTGGACACCGACCTGCTGGCCTGCTTCAAGTGCAC
>CAYVWU010000290.1:0-3302 GCA_964455575.1 uncultured Cyanobium sp.
CTAGCCACTGGGCCTGGCGGGGGCCTGCGGTGTCGGAGCCAGCCGCCACGTTCCGGTCCATGCCCTCGTCTCGGCCAGCCTTGGCGGTGGCTGTGCCCAGCTGGGTCTGCTGGGTTCAGGCCTCACCAACCTGCCCTCCGGACCCTGCCTGGTCATCGTCCCGTCCGCGGGATTCCTGCTGGCACGGATGGGGGCGTCTGCGAAGCCTCAGCCTCGAGAGGGTGTCCGACGCAGCAGCAAGGGCAGGCAACAGCTGGCCATCAGCGGGCCAGGGGGAAGGTTGAGGCCCAAGGCCAGGCCGCAGCCGGCCAGGCTCACGATCAGGCCAATCAGGGCAGCGCGGCGCAGGGCCTGCCCCAGGCTCGCGGCGCTCGCCAGTGCCGCCAGGCTGGGGGCGCAGATCAGGCCCATCACCAAGGCCAGGCCCACCGCCGCGGTGGCGCACACCACCACAAGGGCCGTCAGGGCCGCCATTCCCAGCCGCAGGCCACGCACCGGCAGCTCCAGCTGCTCCGCCCCCTCGGGATCGAGCCCGAGCCACTGCCAGCGCTGAAAGCCCCCGCGAATCACCATCAGCACCAGCGCCAGCGCCAGCCCCATGCGCAGCAGGTCGTCCGGTCCCGCCACCAGCAGGTCCCCAAACAGCAAAGCCTCCAGGTCCACCGGCAACGCCAAGGCCTGCACCAACAGCACCCCCAGCCCGAGGCTGGCGGCGAGCACGGTGTTTATCACCGCTTCCGCCGCACCGCCAGCGTCGCGGCGGGCGGCAATCAATGCCTCCACCAGCAGCACCGCCCCGAGGGCGCTGGCGCAACCCACAAGCAGTGGCGAAAGAGCGAGGGCCTGGCCAACCACCACCCCGGGCAGCACGGCGTAAGCCATCAGGTTGGTGGCCAGGACGCGGCGCTGCAGCACCAACAGCGTGCCAAACAGCGGGCAGATCACCCCACAGAGCCCTGCCAGCAGGAGGGGGATCAACCAAAAGGGATCGTCCAGGGCTGCCACGGCGACAGGGAAGGTTGGGGGATCTGGAGGTGCAGGATTCCGTCCTGCAGGAGGTGGGTGCGCATCCGGGGAAGGGTCGGTGGCAGCTCCCCATGGGCGCTGAGGACAACCGCTGTCCCCGAGCGCACCAACGAGCGCAGCAGCGCGCCAAGTTGCAGGCGGCTG
Source organism: uncultured Cyanobium sp. (assembly GCA_964455575.1). Lineage (GTDB taxonomy): Bacteria > Cyanobacteriota > Cyanobacteriia > PCC-6307 > Cyanobiaceae > Cyanobium. The sequence goes on from CAYVWU010000290.1 coordinate 1,171, forward strand.
TTGCCATCAAGACAGGCGAACGGTTCATCCAGCAGCAGCACGGCCGCGCGCTGGGCCAGGGCTCTGGCAATCAGGGCCCGCTGGCGTTGACCAGAGGAGAGATGGCCGATTGGCTCCTCTGCCAGGCCCTCCAGCCCCACCTGGCGCAGGGCCGGCTGGCTGCTGCGCGGATCGCCATTGGCCGCAAGGGCCACCAAGGCACCCAGGCGGATCGGATAGTGCCAGTTCAGAGAGGGAGCCTGGGGCACCAGGGCCAGCCGGCGTCTCTGGCCCCGCAGGGGTCTGCCCTCCAGCCGCACCCAGCCGCGGCTGGGCCGCAGACGCCCCTGCAACAGGTGCAGCAGGGTGGATTTGCCCGTGCCGTTGTCGCCGCGGATGACGCTGCACGTCCCGGGCATCACCTCCAGATCGAGACCGGCCAGCACCGGAGCAGCTGCGTAGGCAAAGGCGAGGTCGTAGGCCTGCAGCAGCGGGGGATCCAAAGGGGCGGACCGCACGGCGGCACAAGCCTAGGACAGGCTGCGAATGAGAACCGTTATCATCCTCGTAAGGTTTTTCTGTGGATGGTGTCTCCGCTGGCTTTCCTTGCCCTTCTGTTCGGGGCCGCCGCACTGGCATCCGGGGGGCCCGGCCGTGCCGCCTCGCCGCCGTTGGTGGTGGCCACCGATGGGGTTCTCTGCGACCTCACCCGTACCCTCGCGGCCGATCAGGCCAGGGTGGTGTGCCTGATCCCGGCCGGCCGCGATCCCCATCAAGCCCTGCTGCGGCCGCGTGACCGCCAGGCCATCGCCGAAGCCCGCCTGGTGCTGCTCAACGGCTATGGCCTCACCCCTGCCCTGACGCGCCTCGGCGGCGGCGCCCGGCAGGTGGCGGTGGCGGAGCAAGCGGTGCCGGGGAGTCCCGGCCGCGATCCCCATGAATGGCACGATCCCGCCCAGGCAGCTGCCATGGTGCGGGTGGTAGAGACCCATCTGGCACCGCTTTTCCCGAGTGGCGGAGCTGCGGCTGTACGGCGACGCAGCCAGGCCGCGACGGCAGTGCTGGGCGATCTTGGCCGCTGGATCGAGCGGCAGATCGACACGGTTCCATTCCGGAGTCGGGTGCTGGTGAGCGAACACCGTGCGTTCTCCAGCCTGGCCCGCCGTTTCGGCGTGCGGGAGCTACCCCTGCTGGATTCGTTCACCACCGCCGGGGTCCTTCGCCCCGCCAGCCTCAACGCGATCACGAAAGCGGTGCGGGAATCAGGCACCCGCCAGTTGTTCGCCGAGACGCTGCCGATCTCCAAGACGCTGCGGCGCATCAGCCGCGCCAGCGGCGTGCCGGTGAATCCCACTCCGCTCGTTGCCGACGGCCTTGCTCCTGGCCGCTCCGCCGTCCAGACCGCCACGGGCAACGTGTGCACCTTCGTCAACGGCCAGGGCGGCCGTTGCGACGGCGCTGCCGCCGAAGGGCTCGCCCAACGCTGGGCCTCGATCCGCTGATGACCTCCATGGACACTCCCTGCATCCCCACTGCCAAATCCCTTGGATTTTTGCGCGCTTGGCACGCTGGGATCGCCCTCGTGCCTGTCGGCTTGATCCTTGCGCTGGCGGCTCCAGCCCCGCTGCACGCCCACGGCGCTGGCGGGGGGGAGGAGCTCGCCCCGGGCACGTTTCAGATCACCCCGGTGCTCACCCTGGAGGGGCACGCAGGGCTGGAGAACAACCTGGAGGGCCAGCCGCGCCATTACGCCATCGATGGCCTGGTGGGCGTGGTGCTGGAGTGGGGCCTACCCAACCAGGGCAGCCTCGCGATTGAGGCGATGGTGGGGCCCGCCCTGGTATGGGGCGAAGCGGAACATTTCTTTGGGCGGGTCCACGTGGAGGGCTCCGAAGAGCACCACGCCGAAGACGTTCATCTCCATGCCGACGAACACGACCATGACCATGATCACGACCATGGCGGCGCTCCCTTCCGCCGCAGTGACATCAAGGGGCAGCTGCAGGTGCGCTACAACCCGAATCAGCGCTTCTCCTTCTTTGCCGAGTGGTTGCCTTACTACGTGACCCGCAGCCAGGGCGACGATATCCAAGGCCTCAAGAATGAGCTTGGCTTCGGGGTGGCCTACGCCTTCGGCGATGGCGATGTGAATT
>CAYVWU010000291.1:0-3286 GCA_964455575.1 uncultured Cyanobium sp.
CCACCCGCGCGCCGCAGGCGGCGGCGGTGAAGGCCACGGCGGTGGAGATGTTGAACGTGTCGGCCCCGTCACCACCCGTGCCGCAGGTGTCCACCAGCAGGCCCTCCGGACGGGCCACGGGCGCGGCGGCGGCCCGCAGCACCCGCGCCAGGGCGGCCAACTCCTCGCCGCTCACCCCCTTGGCCCGCAGCGCCACGAGCAACCCCGCCGTGAGCACGGGATCCATGGCGCCCTCCAGCCAGGCGGCCATCAGGGCCTCGGCCTGGGGAGCCGCCAGGTCGTCCCCCGCCAGCAGCTGATCGAGCAACGCGGGCCAGGAGGGGGCGGCGGAGGACGGGGTCATGAAGGCCAAAAACCGGTTGCCGGAAGGCAAACGCCCCATCCTGCCAAAAAAAAGCCCGGGTGCAAGGCACGCCGGGCCGGGTGATGGGGACCCCCTCACTATCACCCGTAACCGGTCGAAATGGCGAGACCCGCCGCGCCCCCTCCACGGGTCGCAGGGCCAGACTCACCAGCCGGCCTTCCCGATGGCGCTGCCACGGATTTTTCAGGACGCTGACATCCCCCTGGAGCGGAGGGACAGCCGCGGGGCGGGGAAGGCGTCAGGTCTCGGCGTCGCCGGACGCATCGAATCCCGAGCCCACCGGCTCGGCGACGGCGCCCTTCGCGCCGACCCGCCAACCGCCTTGCCAGAGGGCCCGGGCGCGGTCGCGCAACGCCTCCTCGCTCAGGCCCCAGAGGCGAATGGCGCGGGCCAGATCGTCCTGAAGGTCAAAGGCTCCCGGGAAGCCGCGGTAGCGGGAGAGAAGGCGGGCGGCATCGATCAGGTCGACGTCCTCCGGCGTGGTGGCGGCCAGAAGACGATCGACCGTGGCCCGGTCGAGGCTGTAAAGCGGGTGGCTCTGGCCCTCATCGGTCGCCGGGCTGGCGGGGGGTCGCGTCTGCGGCATCGCTGGTGGCTCGGAACGCGGCGCGTCGGCTCCCTAGGTTAGAACCGCCTCTTGCCCCCCACCGCCCTGATGCGTGCCCCGAAGCTGGCCATGCTTCGCCGTCATCTCTGGCCCCACCGCCGCGCGTTGCTGCTGGGTGTGCTGGCCCTGCTGCTGGTGAATGGCCTGGGGGTCACCATCCCGCTCCTGGTGCGGCGCGTGGTGGACGATCTGCAGGAGGGCTTCAGCTATTCCAAGGTGCTCGGCCAGGCGGGGTTGATCATCGGCCTGGCGAGTCTGATGGCCGTGGTGCGGCTCCTCTCCCGCATGCTCGTGTTCGGGGTGGGCCGGCAGGTGGAGGTGGACCTGCGGCAACAGATGTTCGACCATCTCCTGCGCCAGGAGCCCGCCTGGGTGCAGGCCACCGCCAGCGGCGACGTGCTCAGCCGCGCCACCAGCGATGTGGAGAACGTCAGGCGCCTGCTGGGCTTCTCCGTGCTCAGCCTCGCCAACACCGTCCTCGCCTATGGCCTCACCCTGCCGGCGATGGTGCTGATCGATCCCTGGCTCAGCCTGGCGGCCGTCGCGCTCTACCCGTTGATGCTGTTGACGGTGCAGCGCTTCGGGGGGCGCATCATGCGCGAGCAGCGCCGGCAGCAGGAGGCCCTGGCGGCGCTGACCAACCTTCTGCAGGAAGACCTGTCGGGCATCAACGCGATCAAGATCTACGGCCAGGAGCCGGTGGAGGAGCGGGCCTTCGCCGCCCGCAATCGCGCCTACCGCGACGCGGCCCTCGGCCCGGCCCGCTGGCGCAGCGTGATGTTTCCGCTGATTGAGGGCATCGCCTCCATCAGCCTCCTGGTGCTGTTGGGCTTGGGCAGCACGCAGCTGGAGAGCGGTCGGCTGGGGATCGGCGACCTGGTGGCGTTGATCCTCTATGTGGAGCGCCTGGTCTTCCCCACCGCCCTGCTGGGCTTCACGCTCAACACCTTCCAGACGGGCCAGGTGAGCCTGGAGCGCATCGAGGAGCTGCTGCGCCGCCAGCCGACGATCGTGTCACCCGCCCAGCCGCTCCATGTGCCCGGCGGCCGGGCCAAGGGCGCCCTGGAGGCCCGCCACCTGACGGTGCGCTATGGCGATCGCCCCCAGCCCGCCCTCGACAACCTCTCCTTCGCGATTCAGCCCGGCGAGCTGGTGGCGGTGGTGGGGCCGGTGGGCTGCGGGAAGAGCACCCTGGCCCGCGCCCTTGGCCGCATGGTGGACGTGCCGGCGGGGCAGCTGTTCGTCGACGGACTGGACATCACCACCCTGCCCCTTGCGGAGCTGCGCCGGCAGGTGGCCCTGGTGCCCCAGGAGGGCTTTCTGTTCACGGCCACCCTGGCGGACAACCTGCGCTACGGCGATCCGGAGGCGTCGCTGGAGCGGGTGCGGGAGGCGGCGGAGCAGGCGCAGCTGAGCGATGACGTGCGGGGCTTCCCCGATGGCTGGCAGACCCTGGTGGGCGAGCGGGGGATCACCCTGAGCGGCGGCCAGCGGCAGCGCACGGCCCTGGGGCGGGCGTTGCTGATGGACAGCCCGATCCTGGTGCTGGATGACGCCCTGGCGAGCGTCGACAACCGCACCGCCGCCGCGATCCTGCAGGCCGTGCGGGGGCAGCGGCAGCGGACGGTGGTGCTGATCAGCCACCAGCTCTCGGCCGCCGCGGCCTGCGACCGGATTCTGGTGATGGAGGCCGGCCAGCTGGCCCAGGAGGGGCGCCACGCGGAGCTGGTGCTGGAGCGGGGCCCCTATCGGCGGCTGTGGGAGCGGGAGCAGGCGGAACGGCTGCAGACCGCCTGAGGCCCGGGGCCCAGGCTCCTCCGCCTCCGTGGGTTCCGGGTGCGCGCGTTCAAGTGTTGTTGAGAGTCGCCCCAGGGGCGGCCAAAGGTCGCTTAGCTGAGGCCGGAATCGCGGTTCCGACACGGCCCGTCCCTCCCTGCCATCACCCCCATGACCACCACCCCCGCGTCCCCCCCCGTCTCGGTGCTCGCCAGCGCCTACGACGTGCGCTGCACGCTCACCTTCGGTGACATCTACGGGCAGATCCTGATCTGGATGGGCGTGATCTTCGCCAGCCTGGCGGCGGGTCTGGGCCTGATGGGCGCCACCCGGCCGATCTTCGCTCTGGTGGGCGTGGGGCTGATCCTGGTGCTCTCCCTGCCCTTTCTTTTGTTCGCCTTCACCACCACCCTGCTGAACCACATCGCCTTCGTGCCGAAGCAACAGCCCTGACGCCGCCCCTAGGCTCTCGGCAGCCTTGCTCCAAACGGGTGTTCGACCGGTTGTCCCTCTTCCAGACCCCCACCGCCCAGGCGGCG
>CAYVWU010000292.1:0-3258 GCA_964455575.1 uncultured Cyanobium sp.
CCTTCGCCGGCAAGGAGGAGCTGATCGGCGACTACAGCGCCATCAGCCCCGAGGGTTTTGCCCGTGCTCTGGAGGTGAGCGCCTATTCCCTGGCGCCGCTCTGTCGCCATGCCAAGCCCCTGTTCAATCCGGGCGGCAGTGTGATCACCCTCAGCTATCTGGGAGCGGAGCGCGCCATCCCCAACTACAACGTGATGGGGGTGGCCAAGGCGGCCCTGGAGGCCTCCGTGCGTTACCTGGCGGCGGAACTGGGGCCGGAGAAGCAGGTGCGGGTGAATGCGATCAGCGCCGGCCCGATCCGCACCCTGGCCAGCTCCGCCATCGGCGGCATTCTCGAGATGATCCACAACGTGGAGGAGAAGGCTCCGCTGCGCCGCACGGTCACCCAGGAGGAGGTGGGCGGCGCGGCGGCCTTCCTCGCCAGCTCCCTGGCCAGTGGCATCACCGGCCAGGTGCTCTACGTCGATGCGGGCTACTGCATCACGGGCATGTGACCCCTGTCAGCTCCAGAGGGTCTGCACCACGGCGGCGCCGACATTGAGGCCGACGGAGAACGAATCCAGACAGGCCTCGCGCACGTGCACACCGCCGTAGATGCGGCTGATGGCATCCTCCATGCCGGCTTCGTAGAAGCTGTTGCGCGCGAGGCCGCTGGCTTCCGCATAGCCGTCAAAGTTGCGCACGACGCCCGGCAACTCCTCGGAGGTGGCCGAAAAGGTGACATCGTCGCCGAAGAAATGGCTCATCACACTCGCGAAGGTCCCCCCCATCGTCGAGTGTCCCGAGAGGAAATCCGGAAAGGGCGGCGATTCGACGCCGTTGATGGAGGAGAGCAGCGTGCGCCAGGCGGTGTCGCGCACGGTGAGGGCTGAGCCATCGATGTCGGAGAAGCTGCCGGTGATCAGATCCCAGGGGCGGGGCTGAACAACGGTGTACTTCTCCTTCCAGGCGCAGATCACGGCGTCCGCCATGGCGAGGCTCAGGCTGGCGATCAACTTGGCGTTGGTGGCCATGGACGTCTCCTCTTGGGCCGCCACATCCATGGCGATGTCAAGGAGTTGGCCGTAAGGGCGGAAGGTGTCGGGCCGGTCGTAGGCCCAGAAGAGAGCGATTTCCGTCTGGTCCGGCGTGCGCAGCGAGGTGGTCAGCGCGGTGTTGGCCAGTCCGCCGTAGAGGCGCACCTCGTTGAGCTGTTCGGCGTACAGGTCGAGGTTCACATCCGGCCGGGCCTGCAGGCCATCGGAACTGAACGCTTCGGTGCCGCTGATCACCCACGGGGTGACCGATCCCCAGTTGGCGCCGAGGGCCACGTTGGCCGTGGGGCCGGAGGTGGCGGGCATCCACACATAGCCCGGCAGGCCGCTGGGGGCCTCGTAGGGGGTGAGGTTGGTGGATCCGTCATTGGCGCGCAGGGCGCGGATCTGGTCGGCCACGCTGGCGCCGAAGGCCAGCCCCGCCTGAATGCTGGCCTGGGATCCCTGGAGGGATTGCAGGCTGCGGTTGAGCTGGTCCTGGATCAGGGCGGATTCGCCGGGAAGCTCCTGGGAGAGGATGCGTTGGGCCGCTCCCGCCAGGGCCGCGTTGCGGTTGGCATTCGCGGGCGCATTGACATCGATCCGGTAGGGGTCCACCTGGTTGTTGAAGGCGGCCAGGGTGTCGAGCATGGCGGTCGAGAGCATGGCCATCAGCCGGGTGCCCGTGGTGGGCGGCACGCCGGGCTTGCCATTGCTGCCCGCGGATTTGATCACATTCAGGGCGCAGCTGGTCCAGATCAGGATGGGATCCGCCCCCTCGGCATTCACCAGCGCCACGCTTTGGTTGTTGGCCAGATTCTGGGGCGCTTCCGCTCCCGCCGCTCCCTCGACCCGGGCGATGAGGTAGTACGAGGCCTGGGCCAAGGCCACAGCTTTGGTGTCGAAATCAATGGTTCGAACGGCCGGCGCGTAGCTGACCGGAAACAGCACGGTGCGCGTGGCGAGCAGGCGGTCGTCGGTGCTGAATTGGTTGTCGGTTGAGCTGTAGAGGAAGACCTTGACTTCTCGATAGCTCGCGGGCGGGAGCGGAGCGCCACCTGAGGCCCCCTGATAAAGGGCCTCCAGTCGCACCTGCGCCCGTCCGTCGTCATCGTCGTCGAGGCCCGGGGGTCTGACGAGGCGCAGGTCGATGGAGTAGTCGAACATTGAAGGGAGGGGAATGAACGTGGAAAGGGATACCCGAGAGATTCTTATAAAACGCTCGCGTCCTTGAGCGTCGTGAATAGATGTGATTGCCCGTCGTCAACTTAGGCGATAACGAGCGCGGTCGTCGTGAGATTGCGAAATATGAAGCAGATGCAGCTGTTTTGGCGGTTGGCATGGGCTTTTGCGTTGATTGGGTGGACCATTTTATCACTCAAAATCAGTGGGCTCGGATCCTGAATCGTGCCCATGGGACGGATTCCAGGGCTGGCGCTGGGCGAGAAAACCCTTGCGATAATTGGCTTTATGTCCATGGAGGTGGTCGCTGGGGCCCCGTTGATCCCCTCCGCCCGCGTGGTGTTGGCCGCCAGAGATTCCCCGCTCGGTGCTCCTCCTTGGGATCGGATTCCCTCCGTCAGCCTTATCTCATGGCGCCCCCCTCAGCGGGTGTATCTGCTCTGACAGCCGAAGTCTCTTTGTCCTTTTGATCACAATGCCGCGATGCCCTGCGGCGCTGGGTTTCGGTGGTGGGAGGGATGCGCCTGCGGGCGTCTTCGGCACGGCGGGCCTTGTCGACGCCGCATCCTTCGTCGCGCTTCAGGATCAGCACGAGGCGACGTCACGTTGGATGTTCTCCCCGCATCTCAGGCCATCTCCGGTGTGATGTCCGCCGTGATCTCCGCGATGGTGGGAGTGGTCATTCCGATGGCCATCGTGTCTGCCGGTTCCGCCATCGCTCCCGCTCTCGAAGGGGGCGCGATTGGCTTCTCGTCGCCCTTCCGCGGGGTGAGGACGTCAGGGGTGTGCACCATGGCGGGCGGGTCGCCACGGCCGGTTGTCCGCCGGGTGCGGGGATCCCCCGTGGACGACTGTCCGTCATGATCGAGCGGACCGCGTCGTTCGATCCCTGTCGTGACCGCTCCTCCCTCTCCTTCCGCGGCGATCCGCGCTGGACGGATCCATCGCGTCACCGGTGAAACCGAGGTGCGGGTGAGCCTCGGCCTGGATGGCTCCGGTGCCTGCCAGGTGGCCACCGGAGTGCCCTTCCTCGACCACATGCTCCACCAGATCAGCAGCCATG
>CAYVWU010000293.1:0-3254 GCA_964455575.1 uncultured Cyanobium sp.
GTTTTCTTCAACTTCTCGAACGACACGGCCAATTGCGCCGCATCAGCGCGCCGGTCGATCCCGATCTGGAACTGGCGGCCATCGCCGATCGGGTGCTGGGCCTCGGTGGACCCGCCCTGCTGTTTGAAAACGTGCGCGGGTCGTCCATGCCCGTGGCCGTGAATCTGCTCGGCACCGTGCAGCGGGTCGTGTGGAGCATGGGGCTGGAGCGCCCCGAGGAGCTGGAGGCCCTCGGCGAGAAGCTCGCCCTGCTGCAGCAGCCCAGGCCCCCCAAAGGGATGGAGGAGCTGAAGCGCTATGGCGGCCTCGCCTGGAACCTCCTGCGGGCCGTGCCCGACATCGACCTCCTTCCTCCTTGCCACCAGGTGGTGCGCCGCGACGGGGAGGTCAACCTCGACGACCTTCCCCTGCTGCGCCCCTGGCCGGGGGACGCGGGAGGCGTGATCACCCTCGGGCTGGTGATCACCAAGGACCCGGAAACGGGCACCCCCAACGTGGGCGTTTACCGCCTCCAGCGCCAGTCGGCCACCACGATGACGGTGCACTGGCTGAGCGTGCGCGGCGGAGCGCGACACCTGCGCAAGGCGGCGGCGATGGGCAAGAAGCTGGAGGTTGCCGTGGCCATCGGCGTGCATCCCCTGCTGGTGATGGCCGCGGCGACGCCGATTCCCGTGCAGCTCAGCGAATGGCTCTTCGCCGGCCTCTACGGCGGCGAGGGGGTGCGTCTGGCCCGCTGCAAAACCCTGGATCTCTCCGTGCCCTCCCACAGCGAGGTGGTGCTGGAGGGAACGATCACCCCCGGGGAAGAGCTGCCGGACGGTCCCTTCGGCGATCACATGGGCTTCTACGGCGGCATCGAGGCCTCGCCCCTGGTGCGCTTTCACTGCGTCACCCAGCGCCGGAATCCGATCTTCCTCACCACCTTCAGCGGCCGGCCGCCAAAGGAGGAGGCCATGCTCGCCATCGCCCTCAACCGGATCTACACCCCGATCCTGCGCCAGCAGATCCCGGAGATCGTGGATTTTTTCCTGCCCATGGAGGCCCTCAGCTACAAGCTGGCGGTGATTGCCATCGACAAGGCCTACCCCGGCCAGGCCCGGCGAGCGGCGATGGCCTTCTGGAGCGCCCTTCCCCAGTTCACCTACACCAAATTCGTGGTGGTGGTCGACAAGGCGATCAACATTCGCGACCCGCGCCAGGTGGTCTGGGCCATCAGCGCCCAGGTCGATCCGCAGCGGGATCTGTTCGTGCTGGAGGACACCCCCTTCGACAGCCTGGATTTCGCCAGCGAACGCCTCGGCCTCGGCGGCCGCCTGGCGATTGACGCCACCACCAAGATCGGGCCGGAGCGGCGCCATCCCTGGGGGGAACCCCTCTCCCGCGACGCCGCCCTTGAGGAGCGGGTGGCGGCGCGATGGAGCGAGCTGGGGCTGGCGGACCTGCCGGAGGGCGAGCCCGATCCCACCCTGTTCGGCTACACGTTGGAGCGCCTGCTGGATCGGCTCCAGGGGCAGGCGGCGTGATGAGCGCGGCCGCCTGAGGGGAGGGTCGGGGAGGCCGGCTGCGGCATTGTTGGGGAAGCGTCGTGGTTGGTGTCCATGCTTGGCCGCACGGGCGTGCAAGCCCTCAAGGCCCTTCTGGAGCTGGCCCGGGAACCGGCTCGTTGGCGGTCGGTGAGCGATCTGGCCGCGTCCCAGGCGCTGCCGGCGGCCCATCTGGAGCAGCTGCTGCTGCGGTTGCGGCGGGCGGGGGTGGTCACGGCCCGCCGCGGGCGGCAGGGGGGCTACCAGCTGGCCAGCAGGCCGGAAGACCTCGCCCTGAGCCGGGTGCTGCGGGCGGTGGGCGCCTGGCCCGGGGGCTCCCCCTCCTCGGGACGGCCGGGGGACCCGCTGGTGGAGGTCGGCCCCGATCCCGCCACGGAGCGGGTGGCGGCCCTGCTGCGGCAGCGCCTCTCGCGGGCTGTGGAACGGGAGCTGGAACGCCTCACCCTGGCGGAGTTGCTCTTTGATCTGCGCAGCGCCCGGGCCGGCCTCAGCGAGGAGGGTGGCTTGATGCTGGGATGAGCCCTGCCTAAGGTGCGTCCATGGCGACCCGCTCTGCTTCCTCCCCCGAGGACCTCCCCCGGCCCGAGGTTCCGGACGACACCCCCTCGGGCGATCCGGAACCCGGCCAGCTGCTCGATCAGGTGCTCAATCCCCTCCTGGCGGACTTTGAGGAGACCTTCGCTCGGGGTCTCCAGCTCCTGGCCCATTGCCCCGATAGGGTGCTCTCCCCCGATGGCCGCGCCACCCTGACCCAGCGGTTGCTGGACGCCCGGGCGGGCCTCGGCGCCGCCCGCGCCCTTCGCGCCGCCGCGCCCACCCCCATGGCTCTCGACATGGCCACGATCCAGCCCTGGCATGAGCTGGTGGTGGAGGTCTGGTCGCTCTCGGCCGCCATGCGAGCGGCCGGGGTGCCCATGCCCTGAGCGATCCAGGGCGAGGCCTGGAGCCGCGGAGGCCGCTCAGCGATAAAAATATCGATGTAGGTTGGGCTGGTTTTATTAGTGGTGGTGGCTGGAGCCTTCCGTCCTTTGGCGTGGCGGCTGGTCATCCCCAACCAACGTCAATGCGCAACATCACACCGTTCGCAACGCTGCCCGCCCTCGGAGGCTTGATCTCCAGCACCCTGGACCCATGGGACGCGCAAGGACCGGGAGAGGCACACTTTTTCTACGAGGATTACGCACTCTCCGGGGTCCTGTCGGGCACGTCGATCTGGATAGCGATGGAGGCCGATTTTGATGCCTGGTTGGAGGTCATCAATCGCGTCACACAGGAGGTTGTCGCCTGGGATGACGACAGTGGTCATGGCGATAACGCGCTTTTGGGCTTCCTTCCGCGCGAAGGTCTCACTTATGGGGTGCGGGCCAGCAGCTTTTTCGCGAGCAGCACAGGGAGCTACACGTTGCGAACCCTGTCGTCAGCGGACGCGGAACAGGAGCGGACCGCAGCGGCGAAAGAGTGGCAGTGGACGACAGCGGCAAGAGAACCAGATCCAGGAGAGAGTTCGTTGTTCAAAGGGTCCGTGATTTCTGGTGGATCGATCACGACAAACATCAGTCTCCCCTACGCATTGCCTGAGTTGGTCAGCCTGTCGTCCGGTCTCTACCAACTCGAGAATCGTGGCAACACCATCCTCTGGCGCGACGAGCCTGGCCAGGCCTTCGTCGAGGTCGCCGGCCAACGCCTGCCGGTCTCCTCGCCCTGGCCCCT
>CAYVWU010000294.1:0-3253 GCA_964455575.1 uncultured Cyanobium sp.
TCCTCGACCAGTGGCAGGGGGATCCCCTGGCGGCCGTGGCCAGCTACAACGCCGGCCCCGGGGCCGTGCAGGGCTGGACAACGCCGAACCGCCAAGCTGTCCCGGAGCTCTGGGTGGAGGCCATCCCCTTCCCGGAGACCCGCCTCTATGTGAAGAAGGTGCTCGGCAACGCCTGGAGCTACCAGCGGGAGCGCCGCCCCGCCTGTTGAGGCCCCCCCCTCGCGGCTGGGGCCCATCGGCGCGCTGCCGCGGCACAGCGGCTTCCGCGGCTTGATGGCTCATCGGCTATGGGCTCACCGGCTCACCGGCTCACCGGCTCGGCGGCCGCGGCGGACTCCGCTGGCGGCGCTAAGACCGCAGACCCGGCGGCAACAGCAGCGGGCCGAGGCCACCGAGGGCCGCCAATCTCCCCAGGGAGGCTCCGCCCAGCACCAGCACCACCAGCAGCGCCACCGTGACCCATGGAGGCGGCACCAGCCGCACCCGCACCATGTCCAGGCGGGCCAGCAGCACGCTCGATCCCAGAATCAGCACGTTGGCCAGCATCTGCAGATGGAGCATGTAGATGCCCAGGGAGATGACGATCAGCAGGGTGAACACCAGGCTCACCACCCGGCTGGCCGCCATCAAGGAGGAGACCTGCCGCAGAAGCAGGTCCGGCAGGGTGCACACCACCACCACCAGCACCGCCTGCACGCACTCCATCCCCCACAGCAGGGCCTGCATTCCCGGCTGGCCAGGCGCGGGATGGCCCATCGACCAGTCCAGTCCCAGGTAGGCGCTCACCAGCACCAGGATGGGCAGCATCGGGGCGCGAAAGGGCAGCAGCAGGTAGCGGAGAAAAGCGCTCATGCCGGATCCAGCGCCAGGCTGATCGCCCCGAACGGGCAGTGGGGCAGGCACTGCTCGCACACCAGGCAGCGGGCCGCGTCAAAGCTCAGCCGGCGCTGGGGGAGGGCAAAGGCCAGGGCTCCGCTCGGGCACACCCCGGCGCAGAGGCCGCAATCCACGCATGCCTCCGGATCCACGCGGATCTCGCTGCGGGTGCGGTTCAACCGCAGGCCCTGCCGCTCCAGCCAGATCTCCGCCGCATCCAGCTCGTCGATGTCTCCCGAGAGCTCCACCACCATGGTGCCGCTTTGGTTGGGAGCGATCTGGGCGCGCAGGATCTTGGCGGCGACATCGAAGTCGACGGCCAGCCGATAGGTGATCGGCTGATGCACGGCCTCGCGGGGAAAGTGGAGGGTGAGGCGCCGCTTCACGGCCCGAGGAAAGCTGGCCGAACCTAGCAACAATGCCCAGTCCTGGCTCCCTCCCGTTCGGGGCCGCCTCCACGCTCCGGCGCCAGTAGGGTCGGACATCCCTTTCCATCCCATCCGTTCCCATGGGCGACACCGCCAAATCGGCACCACCGGGTCGGCTGGAGCGCATGCTTCTGGCCGCCGTGGCCGCCCTGCTGGCGCTGGCTCTCTTCTGGCTGCGCGGCGGTCTCCATCCCGAGGCGGGCCTGGATCGCCTCGCCCGCCAATCCCCTGAGCTGACCATGGCCCTGGCGGATGGCAAGCCCACCCTGGTGGAGTTCTACGCCGACTGGTGCGAGGCCTGCCGTGCCATGGCGCCCGCGATGGAGGCCATGGAGCGTCGCCATCACGGGGAGCTCGATGTGGTGCTGCTGAACGTGGACAACCCACGCTGGCAGCCCCAGGTCGACCGCTATGGCGTCAACGGCATCCCCCACCTGGAATTCTTTGACGGCCAGGGGGAACGGCTGGGCCAGGCCATCGGCGCCCGCAGCGACGATGAGGTGGAAACCCTGGCCGCGGCCCTTCTGGCGGGTGGCCCCCTCCCGGCCCTGCCGGGCACAGCTCCCACCAGCGCCCTGGCCCAGGAGCCCCCCGCCGCCCGTGAGACCCCCATCGCGCCCCGCAGCCATGGCTGAGCCCCCCTTCGACCATCGCTTCCGCGTCGAGGCGATCGCCGCCACGCCCAATCCTCAGCAGTGCGTCTACGCCGCGATGCACCAGGACTACAGCGAGGGCTTTGTGGCCGCGGAACGGCGGGACTGGCCCGATGAAACCCAGGCCGGTGAAATCTGCGTCAAGCGTCTGCTCGCCGGGGAACGGGGCCATTACGGCCCGCTGGAGCATGCCCAGATCGTGCTCAACGTCGGCTGGTTTCCCCACTCCGTCATGCAGCAGGCCCGCACCCATCGCGTGGGCGTGAGTTTTGATGTGCAGTCCATGCGTTACACCGGGGATCGCATCTGCAAGGCGGCCAACGGGGAACTGGAGCTGGAAGAGGTGTTTTATCTGCGGCCGGCGGGGCGTTACAGCGATCGCCAGGGCAAGAAATATGACTACAGCGCCGCGCAGCGCGCCATCGATCTGCGGCTGTGTAAGGCCGCGGCGGAACGCTATCGCGATCTCCTCGCCGCCGGTTTCGCGGAAGAGCATGCTCGTGGCATCCTGCCCTTTGACTACCGGCAGCATTTCATCGTCAGCTTCAGCCTGCGCGCCCTGCTGCATTTCCTGGATCTGCGGGCCAAGCTCGATGCCCAGCAGGAGATCCGCGTGCTCTGTGATCTTCTCTGGCCCCATCTCCAGGCCTGGACGCCGCAGTTCGCGGACTGGTATCAGCACACCCGCCTGCACAAGGCCAAGCTTGCCCCTTGATGCCGGCGCTCAGATCCGCGCCAGGGTGACCCGCTCGGGCTGGTGTTGATATTTGCCCTGCCGATCCTGATAGGTGGTGTCACAGGGATCGCCCTCAAAGAACAACAACTGGCAAATGCCCTCTTCGGCGTAGATCCGGCAATCCGCGCCGGATGAATTGCTGAATTCAAGCGTGAGATGGCCCTCCCAACTGGCCTCGGCCGGAGTGGTGTTGACGATGATGCCGAGGCGCGCGTAGGTGCTTTTGCCCAGGCAGATCACGGTGATGTTGGGCGGCACCCGCAAGCGCTCCAGTGCCACACCCAGCCCATAGGAATGGGCGGGGAGGATGAAGTAGGCGCCGTCGTCGTCGCGCTCCAGGGCAACGGGCTCCAGATTCGCAGGATTGAACCGCTTTGGATTCATCACCGTGCCCGGCACATGGCGAAAGATCAGAAATTCCTTCGCCGAAAGCCTCAGGTCATAGCCATAGGAGCTGCAGCCGAAACTGAGCACCGGCCCGGAACGGGCCTCGGGTTCCAGATGGCGCACCAGGGTGGGCTGGAAGGGCTCGAGCATCCCCTGGGCGGCCTGCTCCTTGA
>CAYVWU010000295.1:0-3233 GCA_964455575.1 uncultured Cyanobium sp.
GCGGATCCCAACACCTACGCGCGGGTGATGCGCCGCAACGTGGCCAACCTGACGCGCGCCTTCGGGGGGCGCTGATGGCGGATCCGGTGTCCCTGGGGGTGGTGCTCAGCCAACCCTTCATGCAGCGGGCCCTCCTGGGCGGCCTGCTCACCGGCAGCCTGGGCGGCCTGCTGGGCAGCTTTGCCGTCCTGCGCCAGCTCTCCTTCTTCAGCGACGCCCTCGGCCATTCCGCCCTGCTGGGCGTCAGCCTCGGAATTGTGCTCAACATCAACCCCACCCTGGTGTTGATCCCCTTCGCCGTGGTGTTCGCCCTGCTGGTGAATGCCCTGGTGGAACGCAGTCGCCTGCCCGCCGACGCGCTGTTGAACATCGTCTATTCCAGTTCGCTGGCCTTTGCCGTGGTGGCCCTCAGCCTGGTGGAGACCTATCGCGGCGGCATTCAACAACTCCTCTTCGGCGACATCCTCGGCATCAGCTGGGGGGATCTCCTGCTCATCGGCGCCCTGGCGGTGGCGGCGGTCGCCTATCTGCTGCTCACCCTGCGCGCCCAGATCCTGCTCACCCTCCACGGGGATCTGGCCAGCGCTTTCGGGGTGAAGACCAGCCGCCATCAAGTGACCTTCATCGTCCTCCTGGCCCTGGTGGTGGCCGCCTCGATCAAGGCGGTGGGCGTGCTGTTGATCAGCGCCTTCGTGGTCTTCCCCGCCTGCTCCAGCCGGCTCGTCAGCCGTCGCTTCCCGGCCTACGTGCTCCTCTCCTCGCTCCTGGGCGGGGCCTGCGCCCTGATCGGCCTGCTGGCGTCGGGGTGGACCAATCTTCCCTCCGGCCCCTGCGTCGTGGTGGTGCAGTTCAGCGCCTTTCTGCTAACGCTGCTCCTGAGCCAACCCCTGCGTCGCCTGGCGACAGGCCGCCCGGCCGCCCTCCCCAGCGGCGACCTGCCAGCAAGTGTCACCCCAGACCGACCGCGGAAAGACGATCGTGGTTCAATGAATCCGTAATGAATTGGCACACTTGAGTTCCTCCACGCCCCCCATCTCCTCATTACACCATTCTTCGGCTGCCGCCGCCAGCCAGCGGAAAGGCATCATCCTCGCCGGCGGAAGTGGTACGCGATTGCACCCGATCACCCAGGGCGTCAGCAAGCAACTCCTGCCGGTCTATGACAAACCGATGATCTACTACCCGCTCAGCACTCTGATGCTGGCGGGGATTCGTGAGGTGCTGATCATCACCACACCCCTTGATTTACCGGCGTTTGAACGTCTGCTCGGTGATGGACGCCGCTGGGGCATGACCATTGACTATGCGATTCAACCCAGTCCGGATGGCCTGGCTCAAGCCTTTCTGATCGGAGCGGAGTTCCTGGCGGGAGCCCCCGCCGCCCTGGTGCTGGGCGACAACCTCTTCCACGGTCACGACCTGGTGCCCCAGCTCACCGGCAGCAATGACACCCGCACGGGCGCCACGGTCTTCGCCTACCCCGTCAGTGATCCCGAGCGCTATGGCGTCGTGGCCTTCGACCAGGAGGGACGGGTGACCAGCCTGGAGGAAAAGCCCCTCCAGCCCCGCAGCCGCTATGCGGTCACCGGCCTCTACTTCTACGACCACACCGTGGTGGAACGGGCGCGACAGGTGGTCCCCTCTGATCGGGGCGAGCTGGAAATCACCGACCTGAACCGCATGTATCTGGACGAAGGCCTCCTGCGGGTGGAATTGATGGGACGGGGCATGGCCTGGCTGGACACCGGCACCTGCGACTCCCTGCATGAGGCCGCCAGCTACATCCGCACCCTGGAGCACCGCCAGGGCTTGAAGGTGGGGTGCCCGGAGGAGGTGGCCTGGCGACAGGGCTGGATCGACAGCGCCCAGCTGGAGAAGCTGGCTTTGCCCCTCCGCAAGAGCGGATATGGCGACTACCTGCTGCAACTGCTGCAGGATGGCGTTGGCGACCATGCCGCCCTGCAGCGAAGCCTGGGACAGCGTCAGGCCGTTTAACTCCCCAGCGGACAAATCAAATCCGCCGCCTGGCGCGCTTCGCTCAACAGCTTGTAGAGGATCTTGGGGGACTGGCGCAGGAGTTTGATCCATTCCGCCAGGTAGGCGGCGTGGTTGCCCACATCGCTGCCGATCTCCAACCGCTCCCCCAGCAGCACAGCCCCCAACTCCGCCAGCAGCTCCTCACGGGCATAGCGCTCATCCCCCATCTCCCCGGAGAGATCACGGGCCAGCCTGGAGCTGTGTCCCGTGCTGTGCAGGGCCTCATGGGCCCAGGTGGCATAGAGGGCGGCCGCCGAATGAAAGGCCTGGCGATCCGGCAGCTGGATGGCATCCTCGCGGGGGTTGTAGAAGGCCTTGCCGCCGCCGTGGCGCAACGGCACCGGCCAGGCCCGCAACACCGCCTCCGCCCGCGCCAGCCGTTCCGGTTCCGATCGCCTGGCGGGTTGTGCCGCATCCTCGCGGGCACGGATCAGCGCGGCCAAGGGCTCACCCTCCAGATCTTCGGCATTGAAGAGCGGCACGGGCTGATAACGCACCCATGGGCGAGCCTCCCGCGCCTCCCGCGGCCGCTCCGGCGCGCCGGGCGCCCCCTGGAGCGTTTGTCCGTCGGGGGTCGGGTCGGTGGCGGACGAGCGCCGCACCTGGGGACGCACCACGATCACCGCCTTGCTGCCCCGCCTCGGCCACAGGCCATGGGCTTTGGCTTCCCCCGCTCCACACCAGTAGGGGAGAGTGGCCCCCCGCTGGTGCAGGCCGAGGGTCAACAGGATCGGATTGGCCCCGCGGTAGCCGCGGCCGGAGAAGAGATTGACGTGGTGTCCGCCCCGCTGACCATCCCACTCGCGACGCCAGGGAGCGGTGCCGCGTTCCATCAGGGAGATCAGGGAGGACACCAGTCTGTCCTCCGCCACAGGGGGGGCGGAGACTGGCGCGGAGGGGGCAGCCATGGGAGCGGAAGCAGCACACGAGAATCAGTGCCACCGCCTGTCACAGCTGCCGAATCACTTACTGATTCACTTCGCGCCGAAGATGGAAATAGAGATGCTCAGGATCCTTGTATTGCCTTGGCATGCAAGCGTGCAGGGTGGTCAGACGGTGCCAGCAGACGCTGCGCTTGATCTGATCCATCGTCTTGGCTTCACGGATCAACATCCGCAGAGCTTTGCAATACAGCGGATAACCCGCCTGCAGCTCCCCGATCGTCAGGGTTGAGGAGGATGGAGTCGACTGGACCA
>CAYVWU010000296.1:0-3233 GCA_964455575.1 uncultured Cyanobium sp.
GATCTCGTGCCCTGCGCCACCTGCCAGGGGCTGCGGTTGCGGCCGGAAGCTCTGGCCGTGCGCATGGGTCCCTACCGCATCCACGACCTCACCGCCGTGGGGGTGGATGAGACCCTGCGGCGCATCGAGGCCTTGATGGGCGTCCATGGCACGGAAACCCGCGAGCCCCTGCTCAGCCCGCGCCAGATCCAGATCGGCGAGCTGGTGTTGCGGGAGATTCGCCTGCGGCTGCGCTTTCTCCTCGATGTCGGCCTCGACTACCTGAGCCTGGATCGACCGGCGATGACCCTCTCCGGCGGGGAAGCCCAGCGCATCCGGCTCGCCACCCAGATCGGCGCCGGTCTGACCGGCGTGCTCTACGTGCTGGATGAGCCGAGCATCGGCCTGCATCAGCGCGACAACGATCGCCTTCTGGCGACCCTGGTGAAGCTCCGCGATCTGGGCAACACCCTGATCGTTGTCGAGCACGACGAGGACACGATCCGCGCCGCCGACCATCTGGTGGACATCGGTCCAGGGGCGGGCGTCCATGGGGGCCGCATCGTGGCGGAGGGGACCCTGGAGACGCTTCTCGCCGCGGAGGACTCCCTCACCGGGGCCTATCTCAGCGGGCGCCGCTCCATCCCCACCCCCGCCAGCCGCCGGGTGGCCGGCAGCCGCCGGCTGCGCCTGATCAATTGCCATCGCAACAACCTGCGGAACGTCAGCATCGACATCCCCCTGGGCCGGCTGGTGGCCGTCACCGGCGTGAGCGGCAGCGGCAAGAGCACCCTGGTGAACGAGCTGCTCCATCCCGCCCTGGAGCACCAGCTGGGGCTGAAGGTGCCCTTCCCCACCGGACTGGAGGAGCTGCGTGGCATCCAGGCGGTGGACAAGGTGATCGTGATCGACCAGAGCCCCATCGGTCGCACGCCCCGCTCCAATCCCGCCACCTACACCGGCGCCTTTGATCCGATCCGCCAGGTGTTCGCCGCCACCGTGGAGGCCAAGGCCCGGGGGTATCAGGTGGGTCAGTTCAGTTTCAACGTCAAGGGTGGTCGCTGTGAAGCCTGCAGCGGCCAGGGCGTCAATGTGATCGAGATGAATTTCCTGCCGGATGTGTATGTGCAGTGTGAGGTCTGCAAAGGCGCTCGCTACAACCGCGAAACGCTCCAGGTGACCTATCGCGGCCACACCATTGCCGACGTGTTGCAGATGACCGTGGAGCAGGCCGCTGAGGAATTTGCCGCCATTCCGCAGGCGGCGGAGCGCTTGCGCACCCTGGTGGATGTGGGATTGGGTTATATCAAGCTCGGCCAGCCTGCGCCCACCCTGTCCGGTGGCGAGGCCCAAAGGGTGAAGCTCGCCACGGAACTCTCTCGCCGCGCCACGGGCAAAACCCTTTATCTGATCGATGAACCCACCACCGGCCTGAGCTTCTATGACGTGCACAAGCTGGTGGATGTGGTGCAGCGGCTGGTGGAGAAGGGCAATTCCGTGCTGGTGATCGAGCACAACCTGGATGTGATTCGCTGCGCCGACTGGATCATTGATCTCGGACCCGAGGGCGGCGACAAGGGCGGCGAGATCGTGGTGTGCGGCACGCCGGAAGAGGTGGCGGCCCACCCGACCAGCCACACGGGCCGCTACCTGCGCAAGGCCCTGGCGGACCACCCCGCCCCCGTGGTGGAGGCGGCCTGAGCGGGGGACTCCCGGCGGAGAGCCTGGAAGACGCCCCTGGTGGGGGGCAGCCCTGGTTCAGGGGGTCGGCTCTTGCCCGCTGCCGGTGGGATGGGCCTTGTTGCTGTCGGGCATCCAGTAGCTGAGATCGTCCTGCCAGTAGAGGCGGCCGGGCAGCCGCTCGCTGCTCAGCTTGGAGCGGGCCATGTCGCTCGCCAGGCGGCTGAGCTCCAGGGGGGAGAGATTGGTCTCGATGTCTTCGCCGGCGATCTTGAGCAGGGTGGGCAGCTGCATCAGGGTGGAAGGTTGCGCCAACTTGCGGAACACCTGGTTGATCACTAGCCGCTGCCGCTCCATGCGGCCCAGGTCTCCGGACTCATCGTGGCGGAAGCGCAGAAAGCCCTCCAGCTCCTTGCCTTTGAGGGTCTGCCGACCGGGATAGAGATCGATGTACAAGCCCTGGGCGTTATCGACGTAATACATGCGTTTGGGCACCTCCACCTCCACGCCTCCCAGGGCCTCCGCCACGCGCTCCACCGCCCGCAGGTTGACCTTCAGATGCTTCGGCACCGGGGTGCCGAGCAGCTGGCCCACCACCTCGCGGGTGGTGTCCACCCCGGCGGCGGCATAGAGAGCGTTGATCTTCTGGGTCCCCAGGGTCGGGGTTTCCACAAACGTGTCTCGGGGCACCTGGGTGATGCGGGTGAGACCCTCACCCACGCGCACGGTGAACATCACGTCGGTGCTGCCGGACACCTGATCACTGCCCAACACCAGCACGGGGGGATCCTTTTGCTGGAGAGGGGTGACCTGGGCGAGACCCGCCAGCAGCTCCCCCAGCCCCGGGGGCGGCGCCGCCACGGCATAGCCCAGGCTCAGCCCCAATCCGAAGGTGAGACCCGCCAGGCGATGGCGACGCCAGGGGGAGATGGCGGGGGCGGGTTGCGGGGGGGTGACCACCTGCAGTGGGAGGGAGGGCGCCGGCCGGCGGCGCCGGCTCCGCTCCCGACGGGGGCGGGAAGGCCTTCCCTTGGGCGGGATGGATGGCGCCTGGCTCATGGGCTTCCTGAATGGTTCGCAGGGTAAGGTCGATTCGCCCCTTCCACCAGTGGCGCCAGGACGGTTTCCGCAGGCGAACTGGACGGTTCACCCTGTTGGTGTCGTGCGTTTTCCCTGCAGCTTGGCGTTACAGACCGCGGGCGAGGCCAGCCAGGCCATGCCCTTCGGGTTGACGCTGGATGGCCTGGAGCGCTGGGCTTTGATCTATCTCGGCCTGTCCTCGCTGGTGTTTGTGGCGGTCTGGGTGGTGGGCTATCTGCGCCGCTGACGACCGGGATCTCTCTGGATCCCT
Organism: uncultured Cyanobium sp.; assembly: GCA_964455575.1. Taxonomy (GTDB): domain Bacteria; phylum Cyanobacteriota; class Cyanobacteriia; order PCC-6307; family Cyanobiaceae; genus Cyanobium. The sequence goes on from CAYVWU010000296.1 coordinate 3,011, forward strand.
CAGGAGAGCATGGTCAGCTGACGTTCTGGCGGCTCCTCGCTGATGAAGCCATAGGCTTCAAACACGGCGGGATCGGGATGGGTGATGCGTGGCCCGTCGCTGGTTTGTTCAAGACGAAAACCCTCCGCCGCCATGCGCCGCATCAGGGCCGCCGATTCCTGAAAGCGGGAGGCCATGGCTTCCAGGCTTGCGCAGTCGGCGGTCAGGCCGGTTTCCGTCCAGG
>CAYVWU010000297.1:0-3229 GCA_964455575.1 uncultured Cyanobium sp.
CTCAAGTCTCTAGACGGGGACAGCCAATGTGACAGTTGAGGATGCGGAATGTGGGTTACACGGATGTCGGCTGTACCTCAGTATGCCATAATGAATGTAGGAAAAGTATTGCAGACTACCAAATCATGCCAAATCCCAATTTCGATTCGGTGATTGATACGTTCACAATCGACGATCTGTTTTTTCTCCGTTATCAATATCGCGTCTACAAGGAATGGAACAACGATCCCCGTCTCGCCGTTCTGCCTGGCTTCAATCCGGGTGTGACGGGTGCCAAGGCCACCAGTGGCATCCGCTTTGTCGATGGCACGGATCAATTGCGTTACCAGGTGGGTGGCGGCATCACCCCCACCACGGCACCCTACCCCTTGTCCACCACAGATCCGAAATTCATGGCTGGGGGGACGGGCACGCTGTTTCGCCGTCTCACCAGCCAGAGCTTCACGCAAGCCACGGGTGGTTTCACGATCAACTTCCAGACGGGAGCGGTCGTCTACGACCAAAACTATACGCTTGATTACAGCCTTCGCGGCTATGCCAATCCCAGCAATCCCGACATCTTCGATGCCAGCCCCAGGCTGATCAGCAATCTGGTTTCCAATCAAAGCGGCAAGACAGCGCTGCAGGTGTTGGATGATCCCTACGCCAAGGAGTGGACCCAGGCCGGCACCCAGGCTGGCAAGCGGGTGAGCCAGAAAAACAACACCCGCCATGAAACCATTCTCACCGGTGGCAATGGGGTGAATGGCTCCAATACTGGAAATCCCCTGCCGAATTCAGGCTTTTTCGCCCTGTTTGGCCAATACAACGACCACGGCATGGATTTTCTCGCCAAGGGCAAGGATGGCAGCCTGCTGATCCCCCTGCTCCCTGGAGACAGCCTTTACAACCCTGGCTCGCCCACCAACTTCATGGCTCTCTCCCGCACCAACACGGTGCAGGTGGAGATCGGCGAGGGCAGCCGCGATGCCCTGGTGGCGGAGCTAGGCCTAGCGGGCTACAGCCGCCCCAGCCAATGGGATGTGGACAATGAGAACGCCGCCATCGGCACCAGCTTCACTGGCACCAGTGGGGGGACCTTGGTGCTCAATGAGCAGCTGATCGTGATCAATGCGGGCGCCACCCTCAACGATGTGGTGGCCACCATCAACAGCAAGGCGGCCTTCACCGGCGTGGTTGCCTCCACCACCACCAACGGCAGCAGCCAGAGCGTGCTGAAGCTCACCCCACGCAATGGCGAGAGCATCAACCAAACCTCCGCCTTTCTTGATCTCAACCAGGTCTATGGCTCGGTGGAGAGCCATGCCATTTTCATGCGGGAATACAAGGGCAATGGCGAACTCACGGGCCGGCTGCTCACCGATCCGCAAAACTCCACCGCCCGCTGGTTTGACCTGAAAAAGAATGCCGAGCGCATTGGCCTTACTTTGCGCGATCGCGATGTGCTGTCTGTGCCCCTGGTGGAGATCATCCCCCAGGGCCAGCCCAATGCGGGGCGCTATGCCTTTGTGGTGCTCGACAAGGTGTCGGGGCAGAAGAGCTACGTCTTTGATACGGCGGCCGTCACCTCCAATCAGGTGCTTGCCAAGGCGGGTTCAGCGTTTCTGATCGATCTGGCCAGTGACTGGAAAGGCTCTCCCCAGCCTGCTGGCAGCGATCCCTTCAACGCCAACGGTGATCTGAAGGATCCCTCTCGGCTGAATCAACACGCTGTGGGCGGAGATGGGCGCCTGAATGAAAATATTGGTCTCACGGCAATGCATGAGATCTTTGTCACAACCCACAACAATATCCTGTCTCAGATTCAGGCCAATCTCGCCCAAAATGCCGGAAACAATGGTAATAACCAGGCCCTTTCCGGACAAGAGCTGTTTGAAATCGCCAAGCTGGCCAATGAAAACTTCTACCAACACCATGTGTTGCAGGAGTACGCGCGGCGCATTACCCCCAACCTGGGTGCATTCGCCGGTCCCAATGCGGGCAACAACAACAACGCCGGCTTCAATGCCAGCATCTTGGCGGAATTCGCCTCCAGCGCCTTTCGCTTCGGCCATTCCCAGCTCACCGAAACCGTGGCCCTCACCTCGGTGAACCAGCAAACGGGCCTGGCTAACCCCGGCGGGCAGATGGACATCCCGCTGCTGCAGGCCTTTCTCGCCCCCCAGATCTACACGCGCCACACAGCAGGGCAGATCGCCGCAGGGATGAGCCAGCAGGTGGGCAACGCCACCGATGAATTCATCACCAACACCCTTCAAAACGCCCTGGTAGGCCTCCCCTTGGATCTGGGTGCCCTCAACATCGCCCGCGGCCTGGATACCGGCATCACGCCCCTCAATGAGGCCCGTCGCCAGATTCAAACCTACCTTCGTGGCGTACGCACCTCTCCAGATGGGACCACCGGGTTGGTGCAGGCCAACAATGCCATTGACGCTAACCTGGCGGCCCTGGAGGCCAACCTGCGGCCCTATATCAGCTGGAAGGATTTTGGAGCCCATCTGCTTCATCCCGAATCGTTGAAGACGTTCATCATGGCCTACGCCCGCGATGCCATCCTCAGCGGCTATTCGGGCAATGCCGATCTCTCCTATTGGAATCAACTGCAAGCCAGTCCGGCTCCCGGCGCGGCAGCCACCTACGCCGCCGCCCTCTCCGCTGCGGCGGATTTGGCCATGGGGGATGACGCCTTCATGGGCCTGCTCTACAGCGGCAGCAGCACGGATGCCCTCAATCCCGCAGCGCCCGTGAACACGCCCAGCGGCAACCAGGACTTCCAAAAGATCTCCCTCTGGCTGGGTGGATTGGCAGAGGCCAAAACCCCTGGCGGTATGCTTGGCCCCACCCATGATTTCATCTATGCCTACCAGATGCAGCAACTGCAGCGGGGTGATGAGGCCTACTACCTGAGCAAGCTGGCTGCCACGGATCTGGTGGAGGAAATCAAGGGGAAGACGGTGGCCGACATGGTAATGGCCGCCACGGGAGTGAAGCATCTCTACCACAAGATCTTTGCGGTGAATGATGCTGATTATGAGCGATCCCTGCAGAGCTTCAACACCTATTCTTCTGAAGCTTTATTGCTTCAGGCCACTCAGACGGTGGTGGATGTCACTGGAACTCAACGGCTGGTGGGCAGGGCTGGCTATGTGAATGGCGTGCTTGTCGGCAATGGTGGCAACTACCTTGATGCCCGCGGCGTGTTCAGTCCCAACGGGGAGGGCAAGGCCAG
>CAYVWU010000298.1:0-3221 GCA_964455575.1 uncultured Cyanobium sp.
GCCAGGTGGCCAGGATCGCCTCAAGGGAGGGTGTGGGAAGAGGGCCCTGGCCGCCGTAGTTGAAATACGTCTTGTTGGCCAGGGCAGGCATGAGGGCCCGCAGGCCCGCGCCATCCATGGTGGACTCCTACAGCACCTGGCCGACGGCCACGGCAGCGACGGCGGAGAACAGCGTGATGCCCAGCGCGGTGAGAGGGTTCTGCCCCTGGGCCACGGCCACGGTGGTGATCACACCGGCGCCCAGGCAGGCGACGGCAAGCTGACTGGCCAGATCGCCTTGAAAACGAGGACCGGAGAAGCGGGGATCAGAGCCAGGAAGCATGGCAGCCCAGGGGAAGTCTTCGCAGACGCTATGGGGGCCATCGCGATCCATCCAGGCTGGCGGGTAAGTCGTTACGCAGCGTGGAAGTTCTTCACACGGGCGTTACAACTCGAGGCTGGGCCGAGAGCCTTCCGCAGGCCGGGCACCGGCGGCAGGCCGGGCGCGACCACCGCTGGCCCAGCGCCGCAACGCCTCCAGTTGTTCCCGGGCCGTGCGGGACAGCGGCACCACCTGGCTGGCGGCAGCGATCAGATCCGGCTCCTCCAGATCCCGCTTCTCGCCGAAGGCCAGGTGCATCGCCTCAATCACCGTCTGCTCCAGTTCCGCGCCGGAAAAGCCCTCCGTGCGATCGACCAGCACCTCCAGCGGAATGCGATGAGCCGGCCGGCGCCGCTTGAGCTGAAGGTCGAGGATCGCCCGGCGCTCCTGCGCATCGGGCAGTTCCAACCAGAAGATCTCATCAAAGCGCCCCTTGCGCAGCAGTTCCGCCGGCAGGCGCTCCACGGCGTTGGCGGTGGCCACCACAAACACCGGACTGGCCTTTTCCGCCATCCAGGTGAGCAGGCTGGCCAGCACCCGCTGGCTTGTGCCGCCATCGCTGCGGCCATCGGCGGCGCCGCTGAAGGAAAACCCCTTGTCGATCTCATCAATCCACAGGACGCAGGGGGCAAGGGCTTCCACCCACTGGATCATGTCCCGCGTGCGCGCCTCGCTGGCGCCGACGAGCCCCGCGAACAGGCGCCCCACATCCAGCCGCAGCAAAGGCATGGACCAACTGTGGGCAATGGCCCGGGCGGTGAGGGATTTACCGGTGCCCTGAGGACCCACCAGCAACACTCCCCGGGGCAAAGGGAGGCCAAAGCGCCGGGCCTCCTCGCTGAACGCGCGATGCCGCTGGTCGAGCCAGTGTTTGAGAGCGTCGAGTCCGCCGATGTCGGCGGGGGTGGCTTCGGTGGGGCAGTACTCGAGCAGTTCGCTGCGGGCGATCGCCTGCCGCTTCTCCTCCAGCACCTCCGCCAGATCCTCCGGTCCCAGCTGCCCGCGACGGGCCAGGGCCCGGGCCGCCAGCTGGCGCACCCGCTGCTCGCTCAATCCATGGCAGGCCGCGGTGAGCTCGCTGAGCACCTCCGCGGGCAATGGATGGCCACTGACCCGGGCGATGGAGGCCAGAAGGGTCTCGATCGCCGCGGCGTCCGGGAGGGGGAGGTCCAGGGGAGTGATGCTGTCCTGCAATTCCGAGGGCAGCTCCCAGCGAGGAGCGCTGATCACCAGGGTGTGGGGGCCCTCGCGCAGGCGAGAGGCGAGGTTGCGCAAACGGCGGCAGACCCCCGGGTCATCGCTGAACCGATGGAAGTCCTTGAGCAGCAGGATCACCCCCTCCTCCGTCGGCAGACCAGCCAGCACCTCCAGGGCTCCCATCGGGTTGCGGGCGGCCTCGCCATCCCGGCCAGCCGTGCCCTGCAGTCCGCTGATGAAATCCCAGCTCCAGGTGGCGCGCCCTCCCAGGGAGCGGGCGACCTGCTGCAGGAGGCTCAGCACGCGGTCTTCCTCCAGCGTGCGGATCCAGAGAATGGGAGTGCGGGAGCGGATCAACAGATCAAGCTGCTCCACCAGGGAGGGGGGAGGCATCAGCCGGCCTCAGGAGGACGGAGGAGAGGCGGACGCCTGCTCCGCGGACACCGTTGAGCGAAGGGCTCGGAGCGCGGCCCAACGGGGATCCCCCTGGCTGGGAGCACTGCCCCAGCAGGGCGGACCCGGGCAGTCGTCGCCGCAGCGGTTGACCAGAGGCAGCCGCAGGCTCAATTGCTCGAACAACCAACGCTCGGGGTCGAAGCGCCCCAGGGGATCAAGACGGTCGTCCAGATCCTCTCCCGGACAGGGGCTCAGGCTGTCGGCCGTGACCGGGCCGCCGCGAAACTCGATCAGCTCGCGCACCTCCGCCTGGAGGCCGTGGTTGTACTGCTGCAGGCAGCGGGCGCAGCACAGGTTGAGAATGGTCTCCACCGCCGCGCAGACCTCCAGGGCTGTGCCGTGATGGACGACGGAGAGATCGCCGCGGACAGGGGTGAGGGTCGTCAGGTCGGTGATGGGTTGATCGACCTGCCAGCGCTTTCCCTCGGCCAGAGCGCGCAGCTCCGGAATGGAGATCGGCTTCAGGCGGATGGGGCTCACTTCTTGGAATTGGGCTCAAAGGGAAGCCGGCCCCCCGGGCCGCCAGCGGTGGCCGTGGCGGTTTTGGGGGCATTGGCAAGCTGCTGATCGAGGATTTTCTGCAGGTTGTCGGGCAGCGCCTCGCGGCTGAGCAGGAAGGTCTGCACCCCCTGGAAGATGTTGGCCACCACCATGTAGAGCAACACACCCGCCGGCAGGGGAAAGAAGAGAAACATCGCCGTGATCATCACGGGAGTGATCTTGTTCGCCGTGGCCTGCTGGGGATTGGCCGGCATCCCCATCCCCGAGAGGATCTGGCTCACGAAGAGCGTGGCGCCAAAGGCGGCCACAAGGATGGCCACATCCCAATTGATGGCTCCATCCGTAAGGAAGCCGACCTGGCCGAGGGCTTTGATGAAGAGGAAGCCGCTGCGGGCCGCCAGCCCTGGAATCTTGGCCTCCACCACTGCATCGCCAGGACTCACGGCCTGGATGGTGCCGTCGGCCGCGACGGAAACGACGCCTTCGCCCTTGGTGACACTCCAGGTGGGGCGGAACGCCTCGCCGTTCTCGACGCCAGCCAGAAGGGAGGAGAAGCTCGAACCGTCCTTGGCATGGAGGGAAACGGTGGCCGTGTCTCCAACGCCGAGCTTGGTGCCCTTCTCCAGGGTGCCGATCACGGGCACGTGCTGGGTGGCGGTGACGAAAATCGAGTGGCTTGGGGTGTTGAACGGCTTGGCTTCCACCG
>CAYVWU010000299.1:0-3210 GCA_964455575.1 uncultured Cyanobium sp.
GCCGTTTGGCGAAGGATCTGGCCAAAGCGGAGAAGGAGATCAGCGGCCTGCAGGCGCGTCTGGCCAATCCCAACTTCGCGGACAAGGCGCCACCGGAGGTGGTTGAGGCCTGCCGCGCCAACTTGGCGGAGGCGGAAACCCAGGCCCAGCTGGCGCGACAACGGCTGGCGGAGTTGGGGTGAGGCAGGCGGGATTCCTGCTTCAACCGAGTAGGCGCATTCTTGTTTCATAAATCGTGCTTAACGATCCCTTGGCATCGGCTTTCTACGGTTTTGTCGGTGCCAGAGCCTTTATGGTCATTTCGCCTGTCAAAGCCAATCGTCGCCAGCTGCTGCGCTTCACAGCCATCGCTTGTGTTTTGGGAGTGTCGGTCCAGGCATCCGGGTGCGGCTCAGCCACCACGACGTTGAATGGAGCTGGGGCCTCCTTCCCCTCTCCCATCTATCAGCGGTGGTTCCAAGAACTGGCCGGTAAGGGAGTTCGGGTGAACTACCAATCTGTGGGTTCGGGTGCTGGAGTTCGGCAATTCCTTGCGCGCACAGTCGATTTTGGTGCCAGTGATGTGCCGATGAAACCAGAAGACATCGCCAAGGTTTCTCAGGGTGTCGTGCAAATCCCCATGACCGCCGGCGCGATTGCCATTGCCTATCAGAACAAAGGCTGCGCTTTGAAGTTGACACAATCGCAACTCGCGGGGATCTTCCTCGGTAAGATCAATAACTATAATCAGTTGGGCTGTGCCGCCAAACCAATCAAGGTGGTGGTCCGGTCGGATGGCTCTGGCACAACTGCTAATTTCACCGCTCACCTGGCCGCTATTGATTCCACATGGAAGGAGCAGGTTGGCGTTGGGAAGAGTGTTAGGTGGCCTGTGGGCACTGGGGCCAAGGGCAATGAAGGGGTGGCGGCCCAGCTCAATCAATTGGACGGTGGTTTAGGGTATGTGGAATCCGCTTTCGTGAAAGACCCCCTTCAGGCTGCAGCGCTCACAAATGCTTCCGGGAAGAGCGTCCCTCTCTCCCTGGAGAGTGAGCAGGAGGCGCTGGCTTCGATCGATCTTGGATCTGATCTGACGGGCAGCAATCCCAACCCTTCAGCGGGATATCCCATCGTGACGTTCACCTGGATTCTTCTCTACAAAACAGACAATGGTCCTCGGCATGAAGCCCTGACCAAAGCTTTCAATTTCACCCTTTCTGATCCTGCCCAAGCCATGGCCAACAGCCTTGGCTTCATCAGCTTGCCGCCAGCGGTCCTCGAGAAGGGAAGGCAGGCTCTGGCAACCCTTCAGCCTTGATCCCTCCACCCTGTCATCACCTTTTTCCCATGCCTGAGCAAACCAACCTCGCCTTGCGTACCATCCAAAATCTTGCTGAAGAACATCCTGTGGAAACTCATCAGCCAGGGGAATTTGTTTTTCGAGCTGATGACTCTGGAGATTGTATCTATGCCATCCTCGAGGGTACGATTGAGATTAGCTGGGGAAACGATGTCTATGAGCTGCTTCATCCCGGCAGTTGTTTTGGATTTGACGTGATGATTGATGCGACCAGTCGCCGTTATTGCGACGCGAAGGCTATCGATAACGTGACATTGCTGACACTCGACCGGGAGCGTTTTTTGCTGGCGATCCAGGAGTTTCCAATGTTTGCTCTGGAGGCTTTGCATATCATGGATGAACGATTGCGGGGTGTCAAAACACGTTAAAAATTGCTGTTCGACGATATCCATTGAGACCATCACTATGTATTTGGCGGGACATCCCAATGCCGCCATCATTAGAGCAAGGCTTTGCATGGTTTCAACATGTCCAAAGCCTATGGCTTCCCCTGAGCTTCATGGCATTCTGCAAATCACTGGCACGGGCGGTGCCAGATCCCTTGTGCGTTCACTTCTTCTCGGTGGTTCGGGTAGAGGGCTAGGGCTTTGGCACTGAACGTGCCAGTCCCATTTCCGGGAATTTTCGGCCCGATGGTTTCTGACGCCGGATTGAACTCCACGGCTCAGGGCTCAAGTTGAGCTCAAACAAAGGCAAACCGCGAGGAATCCGCAAGGTTCAACGAGGTCAAGGTGGCGCCTTGAACAAAGCCGATGGTTTCCGGCAATCCCGCCACCAGCGAATCGATGCGCAGGCCTCGCACCCCGGCGTGGCGGCCACTGATGAGGGTGTAATCCGTCGGAACGCCATGGAGCTGGATGCGATCACCGGGGTTGAAATCTGTGATCAGGGCCAGATCGGCGCTGCCCAGGCCAGGGGTGCCATCGTCGTAGAAGCGGCCTGTCATATCACCGAGCACAAAGAGGTCATTGCCTCCACCACCGGTGAGCCGATCGAGGGAGCCCCGGCCCTTGAGCATTGACCCCAGTGGTACGCCGGTCAGTGTCTCGGCATCAATACCCCCTGTAATGATATCGCTGCCATCGGTGACCAGACCAACACCGGGCTGTTTGACCAGAACGGTGAGGACTGAACCCACCTGCTGACCATGGGCGGCATCGCTGTAGAAGCGGAGCTCGAGAGTTTCATCGGGATCGTTGCTGGCATCGGCGGCGATGGCCTTGGTGAAGCCGGCGCGGCCATCGCTGCCGATGACGGTGGCACCTTCCAGGAGGCCATCGCGGAAGTCGGTGGTTGTGATGCCATTGCCAGAGAAGCGCCAGAAGAGCGGCGTACCTGGGGCCACGTTGGCGGTGGACACGCCGATGGCTAGGGAGGACCCTTCATCCACCGCCTCCGCGCTCCTGCTGAAGGAATAGGCGGGTGGGGAGGGGAGGTCGTCGTTTTGAATGCGGCCGATGGCCGTGGTGGCGCCGTCCAGGAGAGAGCCTCCCACCGGACTGGAGAGGCTCAAGGTGAAGGATTCATCAGCTTCGAGGGAGCCATCACCCACGACGTTGATCGAGATTGGCAGACTGGTTTCCCCCGCCGCCAGGGTGGCGACACCACTGGGGAGGGCGGCCCCGGCGAAGTCAAGGGCAGTGGCGCCGTTGGGACCAGAGGCGCTAACGGCCCAGGAGACGCTGACGGGCACGGAGGGATCCCCTTCGCGCCGCAGGGTGAAGGTGAACGGCGTGGTTCCGATGTTGCCTTCTGTCTTGTCGGCTGAGAGGGCGCTGAGGGAAAGGGTGGCAGGTTGGGGGATGACGGTCAGATTGAGAGCCTGATTGGCGATGACCCGCTCACTGATCCAGCGGGGCTGGGAGGTGAGC
>CAYVWU010000300.1:0-3199 GCA_964455575.1 uncultured Cyanobium sp.
GGTCTTGCCCCTTGACTGGCGGGGCGTTCCTTACGGTGTCCCGTCGCTCCGCCGTCAGGCGGCTGCTCTCATGGTCAGCGTGGTGGCTCCGGTTCGGGTGCAGGAGGATCCGTTTGCGGTGATGGAAGCGTGTCGGAAGGCGATTGAGGGGGTGCTCAAGCGGTCAGTGGCTGAGGGGAGGTTGATCCCTCGGGGGTGGATTGATGTGCCCTATGGGGAGGAGGAGATGGCGCTGCTGGAGGAGGAGGTGTTGCCGGTGTTGGCGGGGGTTCTCCAAAGGCTGGAGGAGATCGATGCCAGGGTGGAGAGGCATCAGCGGCTGATTCAGGCCGAGGGTTGAGGGGTTGCTGAGGGTTGGGGCTGGCCAAGCGCCGGCCCTTTTTTTTGCACCCGGTCCTGCTCTGCCGGTGGCGGACAGTCGTCAGTAGTCGTCAGGAAAAAGCACCGTCGTCAGTGGTCCATCCCCTTCTCCCCGGATGTCATCCGTGATGATCCAGATGGTGCCGTGCTCGGGAGTGTCGTAGCTGGAGAAGAGGCGTCCATCACCGGTGCGGGCTGCTTCATCATTGGCGGCCATGTCGTCGGCGCCGAGATCGCCCCAATCGCCAGCGGAATGGCGATCGAGCAGGGCTGTCATCTGGTGGTGGGGAACGGCGGTGGCGACCACGCGGCCAAGGTTGTGGAGCATGGGTGGAAGTCTTGCAGGGTTGGTTAGGAAAGCCGGAGCCCCCAGAAGGGGGCCCCGGCAGGTGGCCTCAGCTCCGTGTGGCCTTGGCCAGAAACTCCTGGATCCAGATGCGGTGCCGCTCTTGGCGAATCAGGCCAGCCACCGAGGGGGTGGAATCAGGCACCTGGAAGGCGGCACGGAAGGCACGGGAGAAGGCATCGCGGTGGCCAGGGGAGAGGGCCTTGAGTTGCTCCTGCAGTTGGAGGGCGATGGCGGGATCCAGCAGGGCATCAGGGGCCACGGGCTGGGGCTGGTGGCCGTTGGTTGATGCAGCCGCCGGAGAAGCTGGTGGCCTGGTGGCCGCTGGCGCCGAGGCGGCGGGAGGCCTGGATGCGGGAGCCTGGGGCCGAGCTGTGGCCTGAGGCACGGAAGCGCTTCGCCCATTTGCGCCATTCCCCCTTGGCGGCCCATTGAAGGCTGCCGCGATGGGATTTGCCCCCTGGGAGGAGTGCCACACCGGGGCGGTGGAGGGAGCCATGGGCCGCTGGGGTGGCTGGCTTGCGGCGGTCTGGGGCCTTGCGGAGTCCTGGCCTTGAGTCTGTGGCGCGGGCCGCTGAGTGGCTGGGCTGCTGCCGGTGGCCTGGGGTCGCCGCGGTGCCTGAGTGCCTGCGGCGAGTGGCCGCTGGGTGGCTGAGCTGTTGGTGGCTTGTGGCCGTTGCGCGCTCGTGGCTCCCCTGGGCTGCGCTTGCCCCTGCCCTGAGGGAGCCCCCGTCACCTGCCGCTGGCTCTTGTCGTAGAGCGCCAAGCCAAAGGGATTGCCAAAGGTGACAAGCGCCCGCTTCATGGCATCGGTTTCCGCTTCCTTGAGCGCCGATTCATGGGCAAGGCCCAGATCGGTGTCGATGCCATGGCCAGCCCCGGTGCCCTCCCGGATGAGGGGGCCATGGGCCCCGGCGGACACGGTGACGCGCACCCGGGCGATGTAGGTCACCCCCCAGCCGGGCCGCTTGCTCTCGCCGATCAGGCGTTCGGCTTGGGAAACGCACTGGCAGAGGAGGGTTTGGCGCTGCCAGCCATCAAAGCCAAAGATGCGGTTGGCCTCATTGAGCACCACCCAGCTCTGGAGGTAATTGACGCGGCCTTTGCCCTGCTCTCGGGAGGAGAGGTGGGCGCGGTTGAGGGGAGCGGAGAGGGCCTCGATTTGTTGGGGGGAGAAGCCGAAGTGGGCTGGTGGGGCCAGTGGCGCTTGTTGTTGAGCGGCGACGTGAGCACGATCCTCGTCGTCCGCGTCGCGGAGCATCTGGATCACCGAGGGACGAGCGGTGGTGGCTGGTGCCCCGGTGGATTGGGAAGGGCGATGGCCGTTGGTGGTTGGGTTAGGACGACCGTTGGAGGCGGAAAGCGTTTGGCTGTTCATGGCGTGAGGCAATGAAAGTGAGCGGTGATCGAGGGGTGCAACCTGCAAGAGCGCAGACCACACCCCATGTGTGAGGGACCTCTGGCTCCCCCCATCAGTGGATGGACCAGGAGCGGCGGGAGAGGAGGTGGGCGCCGGGGATGAGGTGGCCGTTTTTCAGGGCCTCTTTGATGGCGGCCTTATCGGGTTGGGTGGTGGTTTTCACGGTGAGCCACTCGGAAGGGAGGGCGGCTTCGTCGGTGATGGCGACGGCCTGTGATTTGCGGGAGGTGAGGGTGTGATCGGGGAATTGGAAGCGGGTGGCCTGGGGGAAGAGGCGGGTGAGCAGGCCGATGAGGGTGGATTCGAGGGAATCAGCGCGGGAGGTTTCGGTGGAGGCAAGGGCGGAGAAGCGCTTGGCCTGGGCCTGGTGGTAGGCGGCCTCAGCGCGGAGGCGATCGATCACCCAGCAGGTGGCATCCGCTTTTTGGTGGAGGGCCTGGCGGTGGGATTCCTCGGCGGCGAGGGCTTCCTCCAGATCGCTGATGGCGCGAGCGTGATTGGCCTCATCGCCTGCGTGGAGGCGATCAGCGAGTTGCACAATCCAGCGGGTGTCGGCGGCGAGATCGATGCCCAGCTCCCAGAGGGAAGGCGTGCGGGGCACGGGGGCTGGGGAGGGTGTGTGGGAAAGGGCGACAGCCATGAGAATGAGGGTGTGAAGGGTGTGCCGTATGTGGGGGGCGTCAGCCGCCGATTTGGGTGATTTCGAGGGGCAAGGAAGAGCGGCCCTGCAGCTTTTTGGCCTTGGCCAGGAGGGAGGCGGTGCCCTGGGCGCCGGGGAAGGCGATCACCGCCACGGCGGTGGGCATGGCCAGGGGCTGGGCGGCGGCCAGCTCAATGGCGCGGCGGAGCATCTGGGCATTGCGGATCGGGCCGGCGGCCACGCCATAGCGAGACCACTGGGCGGGGATTTCCTCTGCGGACCAGCCGAGCTGGGCAGCGGCGGCGGCGATGGCTTGATCCGCCCCGCGAGCACCGCCATGGAAGAGGCGATGCACCAGCCGGCCAGCGGCTTGCGCTTGCAGGGCGGCGGCGATGCGCAGGGGCGACCAATCGAGGCTGCGGCCACCACCGGC
>CAYVWU010000301.1:0-3188 GCA_964455575.1 uncultured Cyanobium sp.
TTCTTCCATCTCGCCAACACGCCCACCCACAGCTTCATGCGGGCGCTGTACAAATATCCCCAGCGGGCTTTCCCTTACCAACGTCTGCTGGAGGAAAACGGCCGTCGCGGGCGTGAGGACCCGGAATTCGAGCTGATCGACACCGGCATCTTCGCGGACAACCGCTACTTCGACGTCGTCGTGGAATACGCCAAGCGCACGCCGGAGGACATCCTGATCCGTCTGCGGGTGTGCAACCGTGGTCCCGAGGCCGCGCCCCTCACCCTGCTGCCCACCCTCTGGCTGCGCAACACCTGGAGCTGGGGCTATCCCGATGAGGAGCGGCGCGCCATCCAGCTGGATCCCAGCCACGCTGACGCTGTGGTGGTCGATGCGTCACCCCAGCTCGGAACGTACCGGCTGTGTTGCCGCGAGTCCGGTCGCTGGCTGTTCACCGACAATGAGACCAACACGGCACGGCTCTGGGGGACGCCCAATGCCACCCGCTATCAGAAGGATGGCTTCCATCGCTTCGTGGTGGAGGGGGAGGAGGGGGCGATCAATCCCGCGGGCAGCGGCAGCAAGGCGGCCATCCTTCTGCGCCACACGTTGGCGCCAGGGGAGGAGTGGGTGGTGGCCCTGCGGTTGACGGCCAGCGCGGAGGGGCTGCAGACGGCTCCGTTTGATGAGACGTTTGACCGGCTCTTCGCGGAACGCGAACAGGAATGGCTGGATTTCTTCGCCCAGCGTGTGCCTGGCCTGGCGGAGGAGGACCGAGCGATCCTGCTGGCTGGCGCCGCGGGCCTGTTGTGGAGCAAGAAGTATTACGGCTGGAGCGTGCTGCGTTGGCTGGAGGGTGATCCCACGAGTCCTCCGCCGCCCAAGGAGCGTTGGTCAAGCGGAAACGCCTACTGGAAACGGCTGCATGCTCACGACATCATCGCGATGCCGGATGGTTGGGAATATCCCTACTTTTGCCAGTGGGATCTGATGTTTCATGCGGTCTGCTTTGCTCAGATCGATCCGGAAATGGCCAAGCGGCAATGCATGCTGCTGCGCAATCCGCACTACACAGCCCCCAACGCTCAGACCCCGGCCTATGAATGGGCGCTGTCCGATCCCAATCCGCCGATTGGCGCCTGGGCGGCAATGCGCATTTTTCAGATCGAGCGCAAGGCCTTTGACAACGCTGATCTCGGCTTTCTGCGCATGGCCTTTCGCAAGCTGATCTTGGAATATGGCTGGTGGGCCAATCGCAACGATCGCTCCGGCTTCAACGTGTTTGAGGGTGGCTTTCTCGGGCTGGATAACATCGCGGTTTTTGATCGCCGTTTCCCTTTGGCCGATGGCAGCGTCATCGAACAATGCGATGGCACGGCCTGGATGGCGGCCCTCAGCCTCAATCTGTTGCAGATCGCTGTGGAGTTGAGCCGCGAGGAGCCTGAATATGCCGATCTCTGCGAGCGCTTTGTTGTTGATTTCGTGCAGTTGTCCCTGAGCCTTAACAATCCAGTTCAACGGGACTTTCATAACTGGGATGAGGAGGACGGCTTCTACTACGACGTGATTCGTCGCCCGGATGGCAGTTGCGATCTCCTCCGCACCCGCTCGCTTTCGGGCCTGATTCCCCTGCTGGCGGTGCAGAGTTTTGACGTGGACACCGTCAGTGCCCTGCCGATGCTGGACATGGAGCGCTCCATGACCTGGTTCCTGCACGAGCGCAACGATCCCGACTGGGTGAGAGCGCATTTCTGCCACTGGCGCAATGATCGCTTGCTGTTCACCCTGGTGACGGAGGAGCGCTTGCGACGCATCTGCCAGCGCCTGTTTGACGAGGACGAGTTTCTTTCTCCCTATGGTCTGCGCTCGCTGTCCAAGGTTTATGGCGAGCATCCCTACACCTTCACCGAAGGCCAGGAGTCCCAGACCCTCACCTACTGCCCGGGTGAAAGCCCGGTGGCGATGTTTGGCGGCAACTCCAACTGGCGTGGACCGATCTGGATGCCGATGAATTTCCTCTTGATTGAAGCCTTGCAGAAGTTCTCCCACTTCTATGGCGACAGTTTCCAGGTGGAATTCCCGACGCGCTCGGGCCGCTGGCTCACGCTCTGGCAGGTGTCCCTGGAGCTGGAACAGCGACTGGTCAGCCTTTTCCGCCGGGATGAGCGCGGTCGCCGACCTTTCCAGGGCCAGGCTGATCTTTTTCAGCAGGATCCCCATTGGCGGGATCTGCTGCTCTTCCATGAGTATTTCCATGGCGATGATGGCCGCGGGCTGGGCGCCTCCCACCAGACCGGTTGGACAGCCCTCGTCTGCAAGCTGCTGGCGCAGTTGAGCCGTTATGCCGATAGCTGAAGGTCAGCTCAGGCCGCGGCGCCTTCCGCCGCGGGCGCCTCCTGAACACCGCCAGGCAGCGGCGGCGGCTCCATCTCCACCTCCTCCAGTCCCACTTCCACGCCGATGTGTTGATCGGGACGACCGGTGATCAGCAGGGAGGAGCGCTCGCGGGTGGCGATGGCCCAGAGCCATTTGACCAGGAGGGTGAGGCGATTTTCGTTGTCCGCCATGAAGGCCAGGTGGGCGAGGCCCCAGAGAATCCAGCCCACCAGCCCCGTCACCCGCCAGCCCCGCAGATCCGCCACGGCGTAGAGGGGACCCACCACGGCCATGCTGCCGAAGTCCACCCACTGGAAGGGGGCCTGGCGTTCGCCGCGCAGCCCCGCGAGGAGATCGAGGGCCACCCAGCCCCCCATCTGCACCGCCGGACCCGCCATGCCCGGCAGGGGTTGCCCCTCAGGCGTGTGGCTGTAGGAGCAGAGATCCCCCACCACCCGTATCTCGGGATGGTTGGGGATGGAGAAATCCGCCTCCACCACCAGCCGTCCCCCCTTGTCGATCGGACACCCGCAGCGCTCGGCCAGCAGCTTGCCCAGGTGGGAGGGGCGCACACCGGCGGTCCAGCAGATCGTCGCCGCTTCCAGGGTCACCTCGGCGGGCTGGCCAGGCGCGGGTTTGGCGAGGGTGGCCCGCAAACGTCCGGGGCTGATCTCCTGCACCCGCGCGCCGAGCACGAGCTCCACCCCCCGCTCCCGCAGATGGTTGCCGGTCGCTTCCGACAGGGAGGGATGCATCGCCCGCAGCACCCGGTCCCCTGGATCGACGAGCGTCACCCGGCAGTCTTCGGGCTTCAGCTGGCGAAAGAGGGTGCG
>CAYVWU010000302.1:0-3166 GCA_964455575.1 uncultured Cyanobium sp.
GATGGGCGGGTTGATAGGCCCCCTCCATCACGAGCTGCAGATCCGCCAGGAGGCGGTCCGGGGGCAGCCCGTCCCGCTCCGGCTCCACCGCGGGCAGCACGCTCAGGCCCGGGAGCGGGGGGTGGGAGGCGGCCCGCCCCATCCAACCGCAGAGCAGCGTGGCCGCCTGATGCAACACCTCCTCCAGCCCGGTGTCGAGGCCCAGGGGATCGGCGAACGGGGCCAGAGACGCGGGGAGGGGAGACGGCGCCAGAGGCTCCAAGGGGCAGGTCCGCAACGGGGGGCAGGAGACTCATTCTGCCGTTGCCCCGGTCGCCCCCCGAGGACGCGACACCCGAGGGCGCGACACCCAAAGGCGCTACATCTGAGAGCGCGACACCTGAGAGCGCGACACGAGAGCGATGGAGGCAGAAGCGCGAGAGCGGTTGTGGATGGAACGGTTGCTCCGTCGGGCCGACCAGGTGGGACGCCTGGGAGAGGTGCCCGTGGCGGCGGTCGTGCTGGATGGGCGGGGCCACGCCGTCGGCTGGGGCAGCAATCGCCGCCACCATGGCCAGGATCCGCTGGGACACGCGGAGCTGGTGGCGCTGCGGCAGGCCGCTGCTCTGCTCGGCAGCTGGCGCTTCAACGCCTGCACCCTCCTGGTGACCCTGGAACCCTGCCCGATGTGCGCGGGCGCCTTGATTCAAGCGCGCATGGGCCGGGTGGTCTACGCCGCGGGGGATCCCAAGCGGGGTGCCCTCGGCGGCTGCCTCGATCTGGCCGCCCACAGCAGCGCCCACCACCACCTCCAGATCAACGCCGGCCTGGAGGGGGAGCGGGCGGAGCGTCAGCTCCAGGAATGGTTCAAGCAGCGGCGACGGCAGCGGGAGCAGTGTCGCGGAAGCGGGGGAGCTCGGTGTCCAGAAGGTTGAGCAGCAGGTCCACGTTCTGCGGTGTGCTGTTGTAGCCCATCAAGCCGATGCGCCAAACCTTTCCGGCCAAGGCTCCCAGGCCCCCGCCCACCTCGATGCCGTGGGTGTCGAGCAGATGGCGGCTGAAGGCCTTGCCATCCACGCCCTCCGGAATGCGAACCGTGGTGAGCGTGGCCAGACGCAGGTGTTCAGGGACATGCAGTTGCAAACCCAACCGCTCCAGTCCGCTCCAGAGACGCTCCGCGGAGCTTCGATGGCGCGCCCAGGCCTGATCCAGACCCTCCTCGGCGAGCAGCCGAAGGGCCTCGCGCATGCCGAAGTTCATGTTCACCGGGGCCGTGTGGTGGTAAACGCGATCGGACCCCCAATACTGGTTGAGGAGAGAAACGTCCAGATACCAGTTGGGCACCTTGCCCTGGCGACGGCTCAGCTTCTCCTCCGCCCGCGGGCCCATGGTGAACGGACCGAGGCCCGGGGGGCAGCTCAGCCCTTTCTGGCTGCAGCTGTAGGCGAGATCCACCTGCCAGGCGTCCAGGAACAGGGGCACGCCACCCAGGGAGGTGACCGTGTCGAGCAGCAGCAGGCAGTCGTGTCGACGGCACAGCTCGCCGATGCCCTCCATGGGTTGGCAGACCCCTGTGGAGGTTTCGGCGTGCACCATGGCCAGCACGGCCGGTTTGTGGGTGATCAGAGCCTCCTCCAGCTCCTCCAGGGAAAAGGCTTCCCCCCAAGGCCGCTCGATGGTGATCACCTCGGCGCCGTAGCGGCCGGCCATGTCGGCCTGCCGCAGACCGAAATAGCCCATCACCGCCACCAGAACGCGGTCTCCGGGCTCGACCATGTTGGCGATGGTGGCCTCCATGGCCGCGCTGCCGGTGCCGCTCATGGGCAGGGTGAGGCGGTTGTCGGTCTGCCAGGCGTAGCGCAGGAGCTCCTGCACCTCGCTCATCAACTGGATGTAGAGGGGGTCAAGGTGACCGATCGGCGTGCGGGCCAGGGCGGCCAGCACGGTGGGGTGGGCATTGGAGGGCCCTGGCCCCAGCAGCAGGCGGCTTGGCGTGGCGATGGGCTCCAGCTGAATCCTGTGGGCGCTGTTGACGGGGGGCAGGACGGTGAGAGGAGCCAAGGTCCGGAAAGAAGATGAAGTTTGGGAGCTGAGCGTAGGAAACGCTCGGGGGTCAGCGGGCGCGGACGTTGCTGGCGGCCAAGCCGCGACAGAGGTGATCGAAGGGCACGCGCACGATGGCGGAGATCGTGTCGCGGTCGCCGAGGCCGGAATCCAGGAGCTGTTCGCAGACCACATCCGCCAGGAGGGCGATGCCGCGCACGGTGGGACCTGTGGGCACCCCCAGGCTCTTGTAGGTGTCATCCAGGCCGTTGAGCACGCGCTCATCGAGCAGGGTGAGGTCGCCGGCGATCAGGGCATAGCTGGCGTAGCGCAGGAAGTAGTCCATGTCCCGCAGGCAGGCCGCCAATCGCCGGGTGGTGTAGGCGTTCCCCCCGGGGAGGATGAGCTCGGGGTCGGCCAGCCACAGCCGCTGGGAGGCTTCGCGCACAATCGCCGCGGCTTCGCGGTTGATCAGCTCAACAGCGGCGAGCCGCAGGGCTGCCTCATCGAAATAGGCCTTCAGGCAATCGACGGCGTCCCGGTCGAGATAACGCCCGAGCTGGTCGTAGCGGCCGATCAGCTGGCCGATGGCATCGCGCATGGGGGGATCGACGCACTGGAGCGGAAGGTAGCACTCACTTTCCAGCCTGAAGTTGGGCTGGCGAGGGATTGGCGCCAACTTGACAGAAACGGTTACGGAGGGGAGGCGCCGGCAGGGGGACGGAGGGCCGCGGGGGAGAGGCCGGCAGAACGGCGGCGGGGGCTCCCGGTCAAATTGGTTACATGTGATACAAGTGCAGGGCGGGGGCGCTCCGTACCGTCACATCGCTTGTCGCCGGGGCGCCATTCAGGGCTGTCCCCTACCCCCCACACCCGTACCCCATGGCCAAGACCGCACAGGATGTCCTCCGTCAGATCAAGGATGAGGGCATCGAGCTGATCGATCTCAAGTTCGTTGATCTCCATGGCAAATGGCAGCACCTCACCGTCTGTCAGGACCTGATCGATGAAGCCGCCTTCAGCGAGGGTGTGGCCTTCGACGGTTCCTCCATCCGCGGGTGGAAAGCCATCAACGAATCCGACATGGCCATGGTGCCGGATCCGAACACCGCCTGGATCGATCCCTTCTACAGCCACAAGACCC
>CAYVWU010000303.1:0-3160 GCA_964455575.1 uncultured Cyanobium sp.
GCGCCAAGACGCAATACGCCCTGGTGTCGCTGATGGAGCTGGCCGCGATCCACGAACAGGGGGGCGTGCTGCAGGTGGGGGAAATCGCCCAGCGGCAGGCCATCCCCGACCGCTATCTCGAACAGATGCTCACGGCCCTGCGCCGCTGTCACATTCTCCGCAGCCTGCGCGGGCCCAAGGGCGGCTACCAGCTGGCCCGCCCCCCCGCTCAGGTGCGCCTGTCCGAAGTCGTCGCCTGTCTGGAGGGGGAACCGGAGGCCGGCGCCAACGATCGCCCCTCCCCGGAATTCCAGGTGTTGGCCCAGCTGGAGCTCCGGCTCCAACAAGCCCGCCAGCGGCTGCTGGACGAGACGACCCTGCAGGATCTCCTGGATCAGCGCAACAGCCTCTCCCAGGCGCAGCTGATGTACTTCATCTGACCGCCCGCGCCATGGACCTTCACGCCGATCTCCAGCAGCGGGTGGTGCTCGACACCACCACCCTGCCTTGGTGCCCCTCGCCCCTGGCCGGCGTGGAGCGCCGCCTGCTGGATCGGCAAGGGGAGGAGGTGGGGCGGGCCACCTCCGTCGTGCGCTACGCCCCCGGCAGCCGCTTCGACCGCCACAGCCATGGCGGCGGCGAGGAGATCCTGGTGCTGGAGGGCACCTTCTCCGATGACCAGGGCGACCACCCCCCCGGCACCTACTTGCGCAACCCCGCTGGCTCCAGCCATGCGCCCTTCAGCGCGGAGGGGTGCCTCCTGCTGGTGAAGCTGTGGCAGATGCATCCGCGGGATCGGGAGCCAGTGGCCGTCCCGACGCGGCAGCGTCCCTGGCGGCCGGGCCTGGTGGAGGGGCTGGAGGTGATGCCGCTCCATGCCTTCGGTTCGGAGCAGGTCGCCCTGGTGCGCTGGGCGCCGGGCACCCGCTTCCCAGCCCATGGCCATCCCGGCGGGGAGGAGATCCTGGTGATGAGCGGCGTGTTTGAGGATGAGCACGGCCGCTATGACGCCGGCAGCTGGTTGCGCAATCCGCCCGGCAGCGTCCATCGTCCCTGGAGCGAGGCGGGCTGCACGATCTGGGTGAAGACCGGCCACCTGCCGGCCACGGTGGGGCCCGATGGCGCGCAGGCTTGAGGCCTCGACTCTGATCGGCGGCGGCCTTGCGCTTCTTGCTGTCCTCGCCATAGCCATAGCCACGGCCACGGCCACGGCCACGGCCGTCATCTCCCCCATCGCCGCCACCGCCGCCGAAGGGGCGCCCGGGTTCCAGGCCACGGTGCTCTCCATCGGCGATGGCGACACCCTGCGCGTTCTGCGGGAGGGCCAACCCCTGACGATCCGCTTGGCCTGCATCGACGCCCCGGAGCTGGCGCAAGTCCCCTGGGGGGCCAGATCGCGGGCCAGCCTGGCCCTGCGGCTGCCCGTGGGCCGCTCAGTACGCGTGATTCCCCACACCATCGATCGCTATGGCCGCACCGTGGCGGAGGTGATCAGCGAGCTCTCCATCCCCCTGGTGATGGTGGAAGACGGCCAAGCCTTCGCCTATCGCCGCTATCTGGCTGGATGTGACGCCAAGGAGTTCCTGGACGCTGAGTACCGGGCCCGTCGCCATCGCTTCGGGGTGTGGCGGGTGCCCGGGGGCATCACCCGCCCCTGGCTGTTCCGTCGCCGCGGTGGCCTCAGGCCAGACCCAGCTCCGTTTCCCCCAGAGTCCGGGGCGCCCGCAGCAGGGCCTCATGGGCCGCTTCCCTGAGGCGCTCGAACACCTCGTGGTCCAACATCACCGCCACCGGCCGACCGGATTGGGTCAACACCAAGGGCTCCCCGTCACGGTGGGTGCCCTCAATCAGTTCCGCCAGGTTTTCGCGCGCCTGGGTGACGGTGAGCACTCCCATGGCCTCAAGGTTGATTGACCCCTCATCATGGAGGGGCGAGGGGCCAGGGAGCGTCATCGCTTCACAAAACGGCTTCAAGTGGCTGCGGGCCGGTGTGTTTGACGGCTGGTGTTAGAGCACCAGATCGCGGCTGGCGGAAAGGTTGAGAACACCGCTGAGTTGCAGGCGGAAATCGGCCACCTGGTCACCGTTGACATCTCCAGAGAGGATTTGATCAACAAATCGCAGTTCACCAGCCAGGCCGGAGAACAGCTGGGCGCCAACAAAGGTGAAGGCCTGATCACCGTTGAGTTTGGTGTTGGCATCAAGGGCGGCAAGGTCGATCTTGTCGTAGAGAGAGACAAAATCGGTGATGATGTCGTGACGACCCGGCACAACGCCAATCTCTTCAAGCGTGTTGAAGACGAAGGTGTCGCAACCGCTGCCACCCGTCAGCACATCGGCTCCCAGGCCGCCGATGAGGCGATCCTGATCACCGCCGCTGTCGATGCGATCATCCGCCGCGCTGCCGATCACGGTGTCATTGCCCCAGCCGGTTTCAATGCCTGAGATGACCGCGGCCATGGTGACCGCGGAGAAGTTGAACTGGTCGGACCACCAGCCGCCGAGGAGACGGAGGCTGCCCGTGCCAGGGGCGGCCTCGATGCGCTCGATGCCGTTGTCGGCCGTGAACGCGATCAGGCCGATGTCCACATCGCCAGGGCCGACGGCGAGGATGCGGTCGGTTCCGGTGCTGCCGGTGTCGGCGTAGGTGTCCATGCCGGAGAAGCTGGACCAGCCGCTGGCTAGGTTGCCGGACACGAGGTAGGTGTCGCCGCCCTCGCCGCCATTGAGACGGTCGTCGTTGCCGCCACCGTTGATGGTGTCAGCGCCAGCGCTGCCGACGATGGTGTCATTGCCGAAGTAACCGTCGAGGACAAAGGTGCCGCCGCTGAAGGTGACGGCGCTGTAGTCGAAGACCTCACCGGCCCAACTGCCAATCAGGCGCACCGTGCCCGTGCCTGGGGCGGCTTCGATGCGCTCGATGCCCGTACCGGGAGTGAAACCGGTGAGACCGAGGTCCACATCGCCAGGGCCGACGGCGAGGATGCGGTCGGTACCGGTGGAGCCGGTGTCGGCGTAGGTGTCGTTGCCGGCGTAGCTGGACCAGCCAGCGGCCTGGTTGCCGGTGACGATGTAGGTGTCGCCGCCCTCGCCGCCATTGAGGCGGTCATCGCCGCCGGCGCCGACGATGGTGTCCGCCTTGACGCTGCCGGTGATGGTGTCGTTGCCGTAGAAGCCATCA
>CAYVWU010000304.1:0-3160 GCA_964455575.1 uncultured Cyanobium sp.
CCGTTGCCGGGTTCTGCGGCCGCCGATGCCAGAGACCGCCCGCAACCGCTTCCGCCAGTTCCTGCCGTCGGCCAACCAGGCCCCACCGGGTGCTGCGCGCCAACGCCCAGGGCATGCCCCGCATGGACGCCGTGGAGTACCTGAGCAGCGCCCTGCAGGCCTACCGGGCCCTCGATCCCGCGGGGCAGAAGCAACTGTTGGCGGAGGTGGTAGCCCTGAGCCAGCGGGGCCTGGCGATCAACGACCCCGACCAGACGCACCAGCTGCGCCACTACCGCGGCGGCAGCACCGTCTCAGCCCTGGAGGCCGCCTGCGTCTACTACGCGGGCGTCAAGCTGCTGCTGCCTGGGCAGGATCCGGGGTTGGATCTGGGGCGGGAGTATGGGTTGGCGCGGGGGATGGTGGGGGAGGGGTGATGGCTGAGCTGACGGAGATGGGTGCAGAGACATCCTGCGATCTATGCAGCCACCGCATAGTCTCCGGCTTTATTGCTCCGAGAGAGGCCTACCGCCCCTGGCATGAAGACTGGCGTTCTGCAGAATGGGATGGCGACTCTGATGGCTTTGTGGAGGGAGGTCTGGACGCAATCCACCTGGCGGTGACCTGGAGAATGCAGATGACGCAAGTCAGGGGTTCTGGGCGATGAGCGAGCGCTTCTTCGAGGATCCGATCCTCAACTCCCCGTACGAGTGCCCCACCCGGCACTGGGAGCTGGTGGACGGCATCCCGACGCAGGAGATTGTCGAGTCGCGGCGGGAGTCGCGTCTGATCACACCCATCCCTCAACCAAAGAAGCGAGGCGGAAAGGGAGAGCAGACCCACCAGCGCTCCCTGGAGATCGAAGCCCAGAACATCTCGACAGACGATCAGCAGTACGAAGTCACCCAGCAGATCAACTCCATCCGGGCTTTGGTTGAGGAGTGGCGACAGGCTCCCGAAAGCCAGTGGAAGGTGTCCGCGGAGACGGCCCGGCTGCTGAAGCACTGGCGCCACCACGAGTTCCAGGGAATCCGGCCGTTCTTCTGCCAGATCGAAGCGGCAGAGACCGCGATCTGGCTCACGGAGGTTGCGCCGGAAATCGGCAAGCGGGGCAAAGACGTACTGGAGAAGCTGGAGAGCGCCAACGACGAAGCCAACCCGGACCTGTTCCGGATGGCCTTGAAGCTGGCCACGGGGGCTGGCAAAACCACCGTGATGGCGATGCTGATCGCCTGGCAAACCATCAATGCCGCCCGCCATCCGGGCAGCAGCCGCTTCACGAAGGGATTCCTGGTCGTGGCGCCTGGACTGACGATCCGCGATCGGTTGCGTGTGCTGCAGCCGAACGACACCGAGAGCTATTTCAGGCGTATGGAGCTGGTGCCACAGGACCTGGTACCGGAGCTGGGCAAGGCCCGGATCGTGATCACCAACTACCACGCCTTCCGCAAGCGTGAACTCCTGGAGCTGGCCAAGGGAACGCGTCAGTTCATGGAGGGCTGGCGCGAGGAAAAGATCGAAACCAAGGAAACCGAAGGCCAGATGCTGCAGCGCGTGATGAGTGAGCTGATGGGGATGAAGCAGGTGCTGGTGATCAACGATGAAGCCCATCACTGCTACCGCGAAAAGCCACTCAGCGACGAGGAACGGGAGCGGATTCAGCTCAGTTCAGAGGAGAAAGCGGAAGCCAAGAGCCACCGGGAAGCCGCGCGGCTGTGGATCTCAGGCCTGGAAGCAGTCAGCCGCAAGATCGGCAAGGGTCAGCAGCGAGTGATCGACCTTTCGGCAACGCCGTTTTTCCTGGCCAGCTCGGGCTACAGAGAAGGCACGCTGTTCCCGTGGACCGTCAGCGACTTTTCGCTGATGGATGCGATCGAATGCGGCATCGTGAAGCTACCACGGGTACCCGTAGCCGACAACATTGCCCAGGATGTGCCGCGCTACAGGGAGCTGTGGAAGAACATCAAGAGCAAGATGCCCAAGAAGGGGCGTGGCAAGGGGGGCAGCAAGGATCCAGAGAGTTTGCCAACGGAGCTGAAAACTGCGATCGAGGCCCTGTATGGGCATTACGAGAAGACTTTTGAAGAGTGGAAGAAGGCAGGATTTGATGTACCGCCCTGCTTCATCATCGTCTGCAACAACACCTCCACCTCCAAGCTCGTTTACGACTATGTGAGTGGCTATGAGATTGAAGATGAACGAGGAGACAAGCAATACCGCAAGGGCTTTTGTCCGTTGTTCTGGAACTACGACGAAAACGGCAATGCCATTCCACGGCCTCGCACCCTGCTGATCGACAGCGAGCAACTGGAAAGCGGCGAAGCCCTCGATGCCAACTTCCGGGGAATGGCGGGTCCTGAGATTGAACAGTTCCGCCGCGAGATCATTCAGCGCGAAGGAGCTGGTGGTGCAGACACCAAGCTCAGCGATGCAGATCTGTTGAGGGAAGTGATGAACACAGTGGGAAAGCCCGGCAAGCTCGGTGCCGACATCCGCTGTGTCGTATCGGTGGCGATGCTCACAGAAGGTTGGGACGCGAATACGGTCACCCATGTGCTGGGCGTGCGTGCCTTCGGTACCCAGCTGTTGTGTGAGCAAGTGGTGGGGCGTGCCCTGCGCCGCCAGAACTACACCCTCAATCCTGAGTCAGGTCGGTTTGACGTGGAGTATGCCGACATCCTCGGCATCCCCTTTGATTTCACATCCCAGGCTGTGCCTGGCAAGGTGAAGCCACCGCCGCCCACCATTCAGGTGAAGGCGATCAGCCCGGCACGCGATGCCCAGGAGATCCTTTTCCCCCATGTGATCGGATACCGGTCCGAGCTACCTGATGATCAGGTGAAGGCCACCTTCAACGACGACCACATCCTGGACCTCACTCCTGAACTGGTTGGTGCCACGGTGACCAACAACCAGGGAATCATTGGTGAGGGAGTCAATCTGACGGTGGATCGTACTGGAGATTTCAGGAAGTCAACGGTGATCCTGCACCTGGCCAAGCATCTGGTTTACACTAAATACCGCGACGCCGATGAACTGCCCAAATCCCATCTCATCCTTCAAATGAAGAAAGTCGTGCGCGACTGGATGGAGCAGTGCCTGGTCTGTAAAGGCGGAACGAACCATGGTCTGCTGATGTTCCGGGAAATGGCTGATATGGCCTGTGAGCGGATGATTCAGG
>CAYVWU010000305.1:0-3114 GCA_964455575.1 uncultured Cyanobium sp.
CTACTGGCATCAGACCTTCTACCGCCATGTGGAGGCCACCAGCTGCACCCCGTTTGCCAGCCGTGCCATCGATCGCGGCCTGCCTGGGGTGGTGGTGGCGATGGCCCGTCACAGCGATCCCCAGCTGGCGCCGCCCAAGGGGGCGATGAATGCTGAGGCGTTGCAGCGGATCAAGGATCAGATCGCCGCGGCCCTGCAGAACCGCTGCATCGCCACCGGTGCCGCCGATGACGGCCACGGCCAGATGCTGCCGACCGACGTGCGCCAGCACGTGATCGATCTGCTGGAGGCCTGGTGGAAGCTCACCCAGCAGCCCGAGCAGAAGCTCCAGTACTGGACCTTCGAAGACAAGGCTGCGGGCGCCGGCCTGCTGCACACTCCCCTCGACACCGATCACCTCTACGCAGGCGAGGGTTACCGGCAGTTCACCACCAACTGGAGCCTGCGGGATGTGGAGCCCGCCGCGCCGATCCGCCTGGTGAACTTCCGGGAAGAGATCACCGCCGACGACTGAATCCCAGATTCGATCCCCGATGTCCCCCGCCAGCCGCCGCAAACCGCCACCGCCCGCCCTCGGCGAAGCACGCCAGAGCCAGGTGCTGCAGCTCTATGGCCCCGGCGCGATGGTGGATCTGCCCGACTACGCGGTGCTGATCGGCGGGCTCGACTTCTGGAACGACAGAGGTTGTGACCCGGTGCACGAACCCCGGCTGGAGAAGCTGGTGCGCCAGGCCACGGGAGCGGCCCGGGTGGTGCTGCGCACCCCGCCCAAGGAGGTGGATGCCCTGCGCAGCATCAGCGGTTCGATCAAAGCGCTGCGCTTCCCCGCGTGGTCGGTGGTGCAGAAGAAGATCCCTGATCGACCGGCGTTCGGGATCAACTGCAGGGCACGCCTTCTGGTGCACTACAACGACAGCTGCATCAAGGACTGGAAGGTCTACAAGGACGAAGATGGTGAGCATCGGCTGGTGCCGGTGCGCTTCGTGATGGCCTGCCCCCACGGCCACCTGAGCGACATCCGCTGGCGCGATTTCTGCTTTGAGCAATTCAACTGCAAGAACAGCGAGCGCCTCTACCTGCTGGAGGCCGGCACCGGCAACGACTTCACCCAGATTTACGTGCAGGCCGAATCCGGGAAGACGCGCAAGCTGGCCGATGCCCTGATCCCGGAAACCAAGGCCCTCGGCACCTGCCAGGGCCTAACCCCCTGGCTGGGGCGCTACAGCCGCGACAGTGAAAAGTGCCGAACGGATGGCGAGCCCACGCTCAACCGCCTGCTGGTGCGCTCGGCCACCAACGCCTACTTCAGCGAAACCATCTCGGTGATCTCCTTGCCCCAGGAGGCCGGAGGTCTGGCCAGGCGAGTCACCGAACTGAAAGATGAGCTGGAGGGCGTCGAGGCCGAGGGCGACATCGCGGCAGCGCTCAAGTTCAACCCTCGCCTCAAGAGCGCCTTCTCCGGGGTGGAGCCTGCAGCGCTGTGGCAGGCGATCGAAGCCCAGCGCGGCGGTGGCTCCGGCGAGGTGCCCCAACCCAAGGACGAAGAACTGCGGCTGCTGATCGGCCCGATGGATGGCGTCTCCAGCTCCGCGGAAGACAGCCCCTTCGAGGCGGTGATCTGGGATCCCCCCAAGGCTCCGGCCTGGTTTGCCAAGGCCATCCGCCGCGTGCTGCTGGTCAGGCGCCTGCGCGAGGTGCAGGCCTTGGTTGGCTTCACCCGGTTCACGGCTCGCACCAGCAGCCTTGGAGGCCTTCCGATCGACACCACCAAGACCAACAGCCGTGCTCCACTCGCCAACGACCTGAGCTGGCTACCGGCGGCGGAGAACAGGGGCGAGGGAATCTTCATCGAGTTCGATCCAGCCACGATGGCGGAATGGACCAGAAGCCCATCAGTGCAGGATCGGGTCGCCCAATTCACCAGGGCTTTCGAGAACGACTGGCTCCAATCGCGCGGTCTCGACTCCGAGCAATTTCCTTTCCCCGGGGCGCCCTACATCCTCTTGCACAGCCTCAGCCACCTGCTGATCACCGAGATGGCGCTGGAATGCGGCTATGGCGCCAGCTCAATTCGCGAACGGATCTACGCCAACCGCGACATCGGCTACGGCATCCTGCTGCTCACCAGCACCTCCGGCTCGGAGGGCACCCTGGGCGGACTGGTGGATGCGGGCCGGCGCATCGTGGCGTATCTGGAGAAGGCATTCGAGCGGGCCCAGCTCTGCAGCAACGATCCCTTCTGCTCGGAGCACGACCCGAACCATCCCTACGACATCCGCCCCACCCATGGCGCCGCCTGCCATGGCTGTGAGCTGATCGCCGAAACCTCCTGTGAGCAGCGCAACGAGTTCCTCGATCGCGCCCTGGTCAGCCGCACGGTGGCGGTGCACGACGACACAGACGATCCCAGCTTCTGGAGCTTCATCAACCCCGAGGCGCTCGGATGAACCTTACGCTGCCGGCCCAAACCCTGCGGTCAGTGGCGGCGGCCCTGCGGCAGCTCAGCTACGTGCCCACCAGCTGGCAGGGGGTGCTGGCCGGCATGGGCGCCGAGGGCCGTGGCCAACTCGAACCGCTGCTGGTGCAGATGGTGCGCGAAGGCGGCCAGCCCAGGCTGATGGCCCTGGTGTTGGAGCAGCTGGCCGAGCAGCAGGAGCTGTTGCAGCAGGAACGCGATGCCTGGAGCTTCGTGTGGTCGGGTCCCGATCCGCTCCACAGCCGCACTGCCGACACCTACGCCACAGTTGATCAGCTGATCACCCAGGCCGAGAAGAGACTTCTGATCGCCACTTACAACATCGGCCTCTCCGCTGAGTTTCGCGGGCTGCTGGAATCCATCGCCCGGCGATTGGGAAGCGGCCACCTTGAAACGGTAGAACTGTTCTTCCACCCGGTGCAGCTGGGCGAAAGCCTGGGCCCGCAACCGTTGAACGCGATCCGCCGCTGGTTTGACGTCGAGGTCTGGCCCTGGCCCGCAAAGCCCCAGGCCTATGTAGATCGACGACTGCTATTTGGTGGCAGCAGCCGTTGCTATCAGCACGCCAAGGTAGTGATCGCCGACGCCGGCACCCTCGCTGCCCAAGCCCTGGTCACCAGCGCCAACTTCAGCGAAAA
>CAYVWU010000306.1:0-3112 GCA_964455575.1 uncultured Cyanobium sp.
AGGGTGGCGAGCGTGCTGGGCAGGCCCTCCAGGCCCACCTTGGCCAGAAGGGAGGTCAGCGCCGCGAGCACCGCCGCGGCCACCGCCCAGAACGTCCACTGTTGCGCGAGCTCAGCCATCGCTGGTTCGGCGCTCCTCCATGTGGGTGCGGCTGAGGAGCTGGCCATCCCGGAGCGTCTGGGTGGTGCGGAAGCGCCGCCGCCCCTCGTCCACGAGCTGGCTGATCTCCTGCAACCGCAGGTTCGAGCCATCCCTGCTTTCGAACAGCAGCACCGAGGTGCCCGGGGCGTCCGGCACATCCATGGCCCAGCCCCCCAGCCGGTCCGAATGAAACCACAAGCGCCCGCCTTCGATCCAGCCGCTGGCCTCGATCCGCGTCGGACCGTCGGCCGCGAGGGGGAACAGGGAGGTCTGGCTGTAGAGCCAGCGGCCCTCCCTGGCCTCCAGCCGCTGTACCACGGTGCTGGGGAAGGCATCCCGCAGCTGTCCATCGGCGTCGTAGCGACGGAAGGTGCCCTCCCAGACGCCCATCTGCGCGGCCAAGGCCGGGAGGCCAAGGGCCACCAACCCCTCCGGCTCCAACGGAGGCGAACCGCCTTCCGTTCCTCCCCAGGCGGGCAACCGGTCGAAGAGCAGCCAGCTGAACCCATCCACCTCGCCGCGAATGGCGCCATCGCTCAACCGCAGGCTGCGATCGCGGTACCACAGCTGGTCGGCGCTCAACAACATGGCGAATTCCGCGCAGACCTCCCCGTCCAACGGGTGCGGATAGCGGCAGGTGCCGGGACGCATCGCCCCTCGCCAACGCTGTTGGGCCGGTTCGAAGAGAAAGAACAGGTCGCAGCCCGGCCAGCGGGTGAAGGCGTCCTCCTCCAGAGCGGCGACGGCCTCGGGGGGGGCCATGGGCCGGTCGTAGGTCGGCCCCTCCCGAAAGAACAACTGCTCCGCTCTCACCGCGCCGCCGTCCGGAGGCGCCACCAGGCGGATCACCCGCTGACGATGGGCCCGGCCCGGCACCGTGGCTCGGCACTCTTGCAGATACAGCACCAACTCACCGATCTGGGGAGCGTCCAGGCGCACCACCTCCAGGGAGCGATGCTCGCGGGTGAGCTCCGGAGCCGGTGGCCCTCCCCGGGCGAGGGACGCCTCCACCTGGCGGCGATTGGCGAAGCGCCCGATCCAGAGCCGGGCGATGGCCTCCACGGCCTCCCGTCCTGCGGGAGGGGAGGGGAGGGCCGGCTCTGGATCGGGAGGGGGCATGGGCGAGAGGCGGTCGCTCCCCTTGCTAGCCAGGGTCGGAGAGGGAGGCCGCGGCGCGGGCCAGTAGCACCGCTTCCGCCACCGCGAGGTCGAAGGGCGTGGTGAGTTTGATGTTGGAGGCCGGGGCTTCGAGCACCTGGACTGGGAGCTGCAAGCGCTCATAGAGCGCGGCGTCATCCGTGACGTTCCATCCCTTCTCCTCGGCCAGGCGATGGGCCTCGCGCAGCTGCCGCACAGCGAACCCCTGGGGGGTCTGGGCGGCCCAGAGATGCTGGCGGTCCGGCGTGCCGGTGATGCGGCCCCGGGGGTCGACCTGCTTGATGGTGTCGGTGACCGGGGTGGCGGCGATGATGCCTGCCCCCGCCTTCAGAGCCTCGTCCAGGGCAAGGGCACAGCGGCTGAACAACTCCGGGGTCGCCAGGCAGCGCGCGCCGTCATGGATCAGCACGGCCTCGGCCTCGGGAGGAAGGGCCGCCAGGCCCCGGCAGACCGACTCCTGCCGCGTTGCGCCGCCGAGGATCCAGTGGAGCGCCCCCTCGGGCGCCGCCGCCGTGAGGAGGGCCTGGATGGCCGGCTCATCCTCGGGCTGGCCCATCACCCCGATCCAACGGATCGCCGAGCAGGCGAGAGCCGCCTCCAGCGTCCAGGCCAACACGGGCCGTCCGGCCACGGGCAGCAACAGCTTGTTGAT
The DNA here is from genome assembly GCA_964455575.1 of uncultured Cyanobium sp. Lineage (GTDB taxonomy): Bacteria > Cyanobacteriota > Cyanobacteriia > PCC-6307 > Cyanobiaceae > Cyanobium. The sequence goes on from CAYVWU010000306.1 coordinate 1,952, forward strand.
CGGTGCCCCCATGCGGCGGCCACTGCCAGCGGCAGCGATCAGCAAATGCATGCAGCACCTCCTCGACGGCGGACGGTTCGGGACCTGCTCCATACAATCAGGCCTCCAGACCCGGTTCCCGCCGATGCGCGCCCTGTTCCTGATCCCCGGGGATGCCCTCCATCAGTTGCAGGCCCTGCCGGCGGCGGCCGCGGTGGCCGAAACCCTCGGCTTCAGCCTGCAGATTGCCTGCGCGGCGGCCGCGGCGCCGGTCTGGGCCCTGCTCCCCGCCGTGGAGAAGGTGATTCCCTTTTCCTTCAGTGAGGCCAGCCTGGCGGATTGGGCCAACCTCCTGGGATGCGTGCGGGAACCCGACTTCCAGGTGTGCATCAATCTGGTGGGCGGGCGTCAGGTGGATCTGATGCTTTCCATGAGCCACATCCCCACCCGGATCGCGGCGAGCGGTTTTTCCGCCACGGAGCGGGTGAGTCCGAGGGACGGGGGCTGGCCCAGCCAGGCGCTGGCGGCCTGGTTGGAGCCGATCGGGGTGCCCCTGGATGCCGATCGCTTCCGCCTCGCCCTGCCCAAACCCGCCTTGGAGGCCGCCGTCGCCGATCTTCCGAAGGGCGACGGGCCGATGTTGCTGCTGGTGCCGGCCAGTGTGCCCGGAGATTGGCCCGAGGAGCGTTGGAGCCAGCTGCCCCGGATCATTGGCGCCAGGATTCCCGGCCTGCGCCATCGCCTGCTGCCGCCGGTCAAGCCGGCGGGCGTGCTCCAGCGCGCCGCCCTGGTGGGCTCCAGTGACGTGGTGCTGGCCAGCGATCCGATCAGCGAGGAGCTGGCCCTCTACTGCGGCGTGCCCCTGGTGGCCTTGGGGCGTGGCGCCGACACCCTCCCCCAGCGGGAGGGTGTGCGGGGTCTGTCCACCCCTTCCGGCCTGGCCAGCCTCAGCGACGCGGAGGTCTTGAACGCCCTTGGCCTGGGCTGACCCGTTCAGATGCTGGGGCAAACGGCCCCTCGTCCGCTCCGGGTCGCGGCGCCGGAACCCTCCCCGATCCCGCAACCGCCATCCCTGGCTGATGCCCCTGGCGGCCCTGGCGGTGGTGGTCAATGCGAGTGCCCTGGGATATCGGCTCACCGAGGGCTGGGATTGGGGCGATTGCTACTGGATGGTGGCGATCA
>CAYVWU010000307.1:0-3102 GCA_964455575.1 uncultured Cyanobium sp.
AGAAACTGCCCGTAGCGCCCGTCCACCAGATGGCGGATGACGGGATGGTCGGGGGTGTAGGTCTGCACGAGCACCTCGCCGGGACGCTCGCCGCGGCCCGCGCGCCCGGCCAGCTGAAACAACAGTTGCAGGCAATGTTCTCCGGCGCGGAGGTCGGGCCGATGGAGGAGGCCGTCGGCGGCCAGCACGGCCGCCAGGGTGACGCTCGGCAGATCCATCCCTTTGGCAAGCATCTGGGTGCCCACCAGCACGTCCGCCTGCCCGGCGCGAAAGGCGTCCAACACCCGCCGATGGCCGTCCCGACCCCGGGTGGTGTCGGCATCGAAGCGCAGGACCCGCAGACCCTCCAGCTCGCCTTCCAGGCGTTCCATGACCCGTTGGGTGCCGGCGCCGAAGGGCTTGAAGGCGGAGGAGCCGCACTGGGGGCATTGGCTTGCCAGCGCCTGGCGGTGGTCGCACCAGTGGCAGCGGAGCCACTCCTCACCGCTGCCGCGACGATGGACCGTGAGCGCCACATCACAGTGGGGGCATTGGACGACGGTGCCGCAGCTGCGACAGCTGAGGAAACTGCGGTATCCCCGCCGCGGCACCAGAACCACCGCCTGTTCGCCCCGTTCGCGCAGGTCCGCCAGGCGATCCAGCAGGGGGCGGCTGAGCAGGCGGCGGTGTCCTTCCGCCAATTCCTGGCGCATGTCCACCACGCGCACCGCCGGCAGGGGCCGCTCACCGATGCGTTCCGGCAAGCTCAGCAGCGTCATGGTCCCCTCAGCGGGCTGCGCCTTCAGCCAGCTCTCCAGGGAGGGCGTGGCGCTGCCGAGAAGGAGCTGGCTGGTTTCGAGGCGGCACCGGAGACGGGCCACCTCCCGGGCGTGGTAGCAGGGCATCGGGCTCTCCTGCTTCCAGGACGCGTCATGCTCCTCATCGAGCACGATCAGCCCCAGGGGCGCGAGGGGGAGAAAGATCGCGGAGCGCGTGCCCACCACCACCCGCGGCGCGCCGCCGCGGGCCGCGGCCCGACAGGCGCGCCAGCAGGCGATCCGCTCGCGCTCGGTCAGGCCGCTGTGATATTCGAGGATGGAGGGCCCGAAGCGCTGGCGGGCCCGATCGAGCAGCTGGGGCACCAGGCCGATCTCCGGGGTGAGCAGCAGCACACTGCGGCCCTGGGCCAGGTGATGGGCCGCCACCCGCAGGTAAACCTCCGTCTTGCCGGCCCCGGTCACGCCCCAGAGCAGGGTCTCCTGGCCCGCCGGAGCCGCCAGAAGCGCGCTCACCGCCGCTTCCTGGGCGGGCGTCAGCCCAACCTCGGGAGGCAGGAGCGCGACCGGTGTCCCCGCTGATCCCGGATCGGGCAGGGGGGTGGACGGGGTGATGGCCTGGCGCCGGAGCAGGCCCCGCCTCTCCAGGTTCTGCACCACCCCACGTCCGAATCCGTCCGCTTCGACCAGATCCCGCAACAGGCGTTGCCCTCCACAGGCCTCCAGATGCTCCAGGAGCTGCCGTTGCCGTGGCGGCAGGGGCGTTGATTCGGGCAGGGGCAGATCGGTGCGCTGGATCAGCAGCTGCTGCCGGCCCGTGGTTGAGGCGCGGGCTGGACGGGCCCCGAGCCAGCCGGGCGGGAGCACGCCCCGGAGGGTGCGGAAGGGGCTGGTGTGGCACTGGAGAGCCACCGCGGTGATCAGCCGCTGCCAATCCGGATGCACGGCGGCGGGCTCGAGGGCGGCCAGCACCGGCTGCAGGGGTTTGTCGGCCAGGTCGGCGGGGCAGTCGTTCAGGGCGGCCACCACCAAGCCGCCATGGGGGCGGCCCTGGAGTCGCACCCGCACCAGATCGCCTGGCGCCAGAGGCAGCCCCTCGGGATTGGCGTAGGTGAACACGCGCCCTTCCCGACCGGCCTCCAGCCACACGTCCACCCAGGCGGGGGGGGGCTCGAGGGCGCAGGCGGCGTCGGGATCCCTTCCGGCCGTGGCGTTGTCGGCGGTCGCCAGCCCAGAGCGCAAGGATTCTTGCAAACGTCTCACACCATTCCTAATATGAAGAGAGCCAGTCCGAGAGGTTGACGATCAACCAGGCAGTGTTCGGCGCAAGGAAGGGACTCTGCGTCCCCCCATCATCGAATCCGATGACCCCCCACCCCTTGTCACCTGTCCTGGCCGCACCCCCGTCGCGCTGTTCGCTGCACACCGCCCGCGGTTTCGCAGCCCTCATCACCAACCTTTCGGCGTTCACCTTGTCTTTTCCCTGACGTCGTCGCAGACGACTGATCCTCGCGTCCCCAGCCTCTGGCCCCTTCCGGCAGAGCCTCGGGAGCGGGATGCGTTTTTCTTTCCGTGTCCAGTTCTCCCCCCGTCCCTTCGCCCGCCCGCCGATGAGCCCAACCTCCACCCCCGCCACCGCGGTTGATCTGGCCACCTCCACGGATCGGGAGCTGGCTGGTCTCGCGGAGCTGGCCCCGGCGTTGGCCTCAGAGGCCCCCGACACCGCGGCTCCGTCGGCCGAACTGGCCGTGGCCCCCGTGACCACCGGCGCGACCAAGCCGAAGGCCAAAGCGAAGGCCAAGGCCAAACCCAAGGCGAAGGCTCCCAAGGCTGCCGCGGCGGATGACGACGGCCTCGGAGATGATGCTTTGGGTGAGGCCGCCGATGCTCTTCTGGAGGCCGCCGATCTGGCGGACGGGGAGGCTCTGTCGCCTTTGGATGAGAAGGCTGAGGGAAAGGAAGGTCGCTCGGCCAAGGCGCTGGCCAGCATCAAAATCGGTCCCAAGGGTGTCTATACCGAAGATTCCATTCGGGTCTATCTGCAGGAAATCGGTCGCATCCGTCTGTTGAGACCCGATGAGGAGATTGAACTGGCCCGGAAGATTGCCGATCTTCTGCAGCTGGAGGAGCTGGCTGCTCAATTTGAATCCGACCATGGCCGCCAGCCGGACAACAAGGAGTGGGCGACCTTGGTGGATATGCCACCGATCAAGTTCCGTCGGCGCCTGATGCTGGGTCGCCGGGCGAAGGAGAAGATGGTGCAGTCCAACTTGCGCTTGGTGGTGTCGATTGCAAAAAAATATATGAATCGCGGTTTGTCTTTCCAGGATCTCATCCAGGAAGGAAG
>CAYVWU010000308.1:0-3078 GCA_964455575.1 uncultured Cyanobium sp.
CAAGCGGCTGCGCCTCAGCCTCAACATGCCCTTCGCGGAACTGGACGACCCCAGGGGCATCGCCAAGAACGTGGCCGGCGTCGGCCGCTGGGGCAATGGCGAGGTGGAGTTCGGTGTCGCCAGCCTGGAGGAGATTCCCTATGCCTTCGGTCTGATTCGCCAGTCGCTGGATCGGCAATTGGACGACAATGGAGACCTTGGCTAAGCCAGCTGCGCTATGAGCGCTTCCCCCTCCCAGTACGCCCTCATCGCCAGCCAGTGGCCCGAGCTCCACGAGGAGGCGATGAGAGTGGAGCAGTTCGCCCTGTCCGACCCGCGCACCGCCTGCTTCTACGCCCGGCGCACCATTGAGCTGCTGGTGGAGTGGGTCTACGACAACGATTCCCAGCTGGAGCGGCCCCCCGCCGCGCAGACGTTGGCGGATCTGATCTATGCCCGGGTCTTTTGCGACGTGGCCGGCGAGCAGATGCGTCGCTTCCGCCTGCTGAAGGACCTCGGTAACAAAGCCGTCCATCGCAGCGATCCGATCCGCCCGGGCGATGCCGTGCTCGCGGCCCGAGAATTGTTCCAGGTGCTGCGCTGGTTGGCGCTCACCTACGGCCGTGATCCGCAGCGGGTGCGGGGCTTCAGCTTCAACGCCGATCTCTTGCCGACCCGGGATCCCGCCTCCGCTCAGCAGGTTCAGAGCCGGGAGCAGCTGCAGGCCCTGGCCGATCAGCTGGCGGATCGCGACCAGCAACTGCGCGATCAACGCCTGGCCAGCCAGGCCTCCCAGGAGGAGCTGGACCGCCTCCGCCAGGAGATCACCGCTCTGCGCAAAGCCAATGCGGCGGCCGCCCAACCCGAGCCCGACCTGAGCGAGTTCGCCACCCGACGCGCTTACATCGATGTTGATCTTGAAGAAGCCGGCTGGGTCCATGGCCGGAACTGCACCCATGAGCACGCGGTACAGGGCATGCCCAATACCTCCGGGGAAGGGTTTGTGGACTACGTGCTCTGGGGCGACGACGGCAAGCCCCTGGGCCTGGTGGAGGCCAAGCGCACCACGCGTGATCCGATGGAGGGCCAGCGTCAGGCGGAGCTTTATGCCAACGGCCTGGAGCAGCGCTATGGCCAGCGGCCCTTGATCTTCCTCTCCAACGGCTACCGCCATCGCCTGTGGGACGACCTGCGTTATCCGCCGCGGGATGTGCAAGGGTTCTACAAGAAAGAGGAACTCGACACCCTCATCCGCCGCCGCGAGCTCCGCCAACCACTGGCACAGGCTTCCATTTCCGCCGCCATCACCGATCGCTACTACCAACAACGGGCGATCCGGGCCATCGCGGAATCCCTGGAGCAAGGACGGCGCAAGGCGCTGCTGGTTCAGGCCACCGGCACCGGCAAAACCCGCACCGCCATCTCCCTCGCGGATGTGCTCAGCCGTTGCAACTGGGTGAAACGGGTGTTGTTCCTTGCCGATCGCACCTCCCTCGTCCTCCAGGCGGAGCGTGCTTTCCGCCGCTTCCTGCCCGATTGCTCACCGGTGAATCTGGTCACCAACAAGGGCGGCGAGGGCCGCGTGTTCCTCTCCACCTATCCCACGATGATGAACCTCATCGATGTGGAAGATGGCCAGGGTGTGCGGCGCTTCGGGGTGGGGCACTTCGATCTGGTGATCATCGATGAGGCGCACCGCAGCGTTTATCAGAAATATGGCGCCATCTTCTCCTACTTCGATGCCCTCCTCACCGGCCTCACCGCCACGCCACGCGAGGACATCGATCGCAACACCTATGAACTCTTCGAGCGGGAGATCGGCCTGCCCACCGATGAATATGGCTTGGATCAGGCTGTGGCTGATGGCGTCCTCGTTCCCTTTCGGGCCATCTCCGTGCCTCTGCGCTTCCCGCGGGAGGGCATCACCTATGCCGAGCTCAGCGACGAGGAGAAAGCTCAGTGGGACCTGCTCGATTGGGAGGAGAACGTGCTCGGATCCGGCCGGGTCGACTCCGGCGCCATCAATGCCTGGCTGTTCAATGCCGACACCGTCGACAAGGGCCTGCAGGTGTTGATGAGCAGGGGCTGCCTGGATGGCGCCGGCGATCGTCTCGGCAAATCGATCATCTTCGCCCGCAACCACAAGCATGCGCAATTCATCTGCGAACGCTTCAACCACCACTATCCCCACCTCGCTGGCAAGGCTGCCCGCGTGATCGACAACCAGGTGGCGTATGCCCAGTCGCTGATCGACGATTTCGCGGATCCGAACAGTGAGCTGCGCATTGCCATCTCTGTCGACATGCTCGATACCGGCATCGACATCCCTGAAATCGTCAACCTGGTGTTTTTCAAGCCGGTGCGTTCCCGCACCAAGTTCTGGCAGATGGTGGGGCGGGGCACCCGCACCTGCAAGAACCTCTTCGGACCAGGCCGCGACAAGGACTGTTTCTGGATCTTCGACCTCTGCCAAAACCTGGAATTCTTTCTTGGCCAGGGCGGCGCCGACTCCAGCGCTGTTCCGGAAACCCTCAGCACCCGCCTGTTCCGCAGCCGCCTGGCGTTGATCGCCACCCTTGATCAACAGGTGCCGCCCAGCGCGCCGGGCCTGGCCCTCCCCCCGCGGGAGGGGCAGACCCTTGATCCCGACCGCGCGCTGCGGTTGCATCGCCGCTCCCTGGCTGACCTTCTGCGCGGCCATGTGGCGGCCTGCCCCGCCGACAACTTTGTCGTGCGTCCCCATCGGCAACTGGTGGAGCGGTTCCGCCAGCCCGAGGCCTGGACCTGCCTCACGTCCGACGACCATCAGATCCTCAGCGACCGCCTGGCTCCCCTTCCCTCCGCCTATGCCGAACAGCAGGGCGACACCGACGCCAACGCCCGCCGCTTCGATCTCCTCCTCTACACCCTGCAACTCGCCCTGCTCCGTCAGGAACCCCGCTGGGCCCGTCTGCAAGGGCAATTGCATGATCTCGCCGCCCAGCTGGAGGCCCTCGCCAACATCCCTCAGGTGGCTTCCGAGCTGGAGCTCATCCGCGATCTCCTCACCGATGAATGGTGGCGGGACGTGACCGTGCCGTTGCTGGAGGACGTGCGTCG
>CAYVWU010000309.1:0-3042 GCA_964455575.1 uncultured Cyanobium sp.
ACCGCCGCGGCGACGAGGGCGTAGCGCTGGCTGCGGCAGCCGGCCGCGTCAGCCAGGGCGGTGCGCGTGTTGCTGCAGCTGGCGGGAAACCCCTGAAACAGGCCACTGCCCACATTCACCACCGCCAGGGCGAGCAGTTCCCGATCGGCCTCCAGCCGGCCGCCGCGGCGCTGGGCAAAGCTCCGCCCGGTGAGCACCGTGTCGGAATAGCCCACCAGGGCGATGCCCAGCGCCCCCGTCAGCAGGGGCCCCACCGCCTGGAGATCCACCGCCGGCGGCAGACGGGGCCAGGGCATCGCCGCCGGAATGGCGCCGATCAGGACCACCCCCCGCTGGTCGAGGTGGAGGAGAGGCACGGCGGCGCTGGCCAGGAGCACCGCCAGCAGGGGAGCCGGCCAAGCCGGCGCCCAGCGGCCCAGGACCAGCATCAGCGCCAGGGCGGCGAGGGCCACGGCGAAGGTGGGGACATGCACGGCGCCCTGGGTGAGCAGCCGCTGCCGCACGGCCTCCAGCAGGGTGTCCGCCCGCCCCCCCGTTCCCAGCAAGGCATGGAGCTGGCCGCAGATCATCAGCACGGCCACCCCCGCCAGGTAGCCCACCAGGATCGGCTTGGAGAGCAGGTCCGCCAGAAAACCCAGCCGCAGGGCGGCCCCCAGGGCGCAGATCACCCCCACCAGGAGGGCGAGCAGGCTGGCCAGCGCGGCGCCGCGCAGGGGATCGCCCGCCGCCAGGGGGGTCACCACCGCGGCGGTCATCAGGGCTGTGCTCGTCTCCGGGCCCACCGAGAGCTGGGGCGAGCGGCCCACGAGGGGATAGAGCAGAAGGGCCGGCAGGATGGTCCAGAGGCCGGTCACAGGGGGCAGGCCCGCCAGCTCCCCGTAGGCCAGGCACTGGGGGACGAGGTAGGCCGCCACGGTGACGCCCGCCAGCAGGTCGCCCTGGCCCCCGTGGTGGTCGCTCCGCCCCTTGCCGGCGTTCACACGTTGAAGAGAAACTCCATCACGTCGCCCTCCGCCACCACATACTCCTTCCCTTCACTGCGCAACCAGCCGCGGTTGCGGGCCTCCGCCAGGGAGCCGGCCTCCAGGAGCTGGGCGCAACCGATGGTCTGGGCGCGGATGAAGCCCCGCTCGAAATCGCTGTGGATCACGCCCGCCGCCTGGGGGGCGGTCATGCCGGCGCGGATCGTCCAGGCGCGGGTTTCCTTCTCGCCGGTGGTGAAGTAAGTGCGGAGTCCGAGCAGGTCGTAGGTGGCGCGGATCAGGCTCCGCAGCCCCCCCTCGCTCACGCCGAGCCCCTCCAGGAACTCCTGCCGCTCCTCCTCCGGCAGGGCGATGAGCTCCGCCTCCACCTGGGCCGAGATCGCCACCGCCGCAGCCCCCTCCCGGGCCGCCAGCTCCCGCACCGTGGCGGTGTGGCTGTTGCCCGCGGCCAGCTCGTCCTCGCTGACGTTGCTGGCATAGATGATCGGTTTGGCCGTGAGCAAACCGAGGGGCTTCACAAAGGCCGCCTCCTCGGGGCTGAGGGCCACGCCGCGGGCCGCTCCGCCCGCCTCCAGCGCCGCCTGCAGCCGCGCCAGGGCGTCGTCCTCCAGCTGGGCCTCCTTGCTGGTGCGGAGCTGCTTTTTCAACCGCTCGCGCCGTTTTTCGATCTGGGCCAGATCGGCCAGGCCGAGCTCCAGGTTGATCACCTCCGCGTCGCGGCCGGGATCCACCGACCCGGAGACATGAATTACATCCCCGTCCTCGAAGCAGCGCACGACATGGACGATCGCATCCACCTCGCGGATGTTCGCCAGAAACTTGTTACCCAGGCCCTCCCCCTGGCTGGCCCCCTTCACCAGGCCGGCGATGTCCACGAACTCCACCCGGGTGGGGATGATCTCGCGGGAGCGGGAGAGGTCGCTGAGGTGTTGCAACCGCTCGTCCGGCACGGCCACGACCCCGGTGTTGGGCTCGATGGTGCAGAACGGGAAGTTGGCGGCCTGGGCCTGGGCGTTGGCCACGAGGGCGTTGAAGAGGGTCGATTTGCCCACATTGGGCAGACCGACGATTCCGGCTTTGAGCATGGTCGGAAATCTACGTGCCACGGATCTTCCCCCCAGCCGCGAGACTGGGAGGAAAGCCGGCTCGTTGATGTCCGCCCCGCGTCCCCTACGCACCCTTGAGCCGGTGGCTCCTCTCCCACCGCCGCTCACCCCCATCTCCGCGCGTCCCCTTCCCCAGCGCTCCCCCCGCTCCCGCCGGCCGCTGTGGATCGGCCTGGCAGCCCTGGTGGCGCTGCTCGCCGGTCTGGGCCTCTGGCAGCGGCAGCGCGCGACCGCCCGCCAGGACATCCGGCCGTACACCGTGGTGGCCCGGAGCGGCAGCCTGCCCGGGGTGGTCACCGCCAGCGGCGAACTCGATGCCGTCGAGCGCGTCAACGTCAGTCCCAAGCGCCAGGGGCAACTGCTCGAACTGGAAGTGCAGGAGGGTGATCGGGTCGAGAAAGGTCAGGCCATCGCCCGCATGGACGCGGGCGACCTGAGCGATCGTCTGGAGGAACTGCAGGCCAACCTGCTGTCCGCCAAAGCGGAGCTGGCCCGCAGTCGCGGGGAGCTGGAGCGCAACCTTCCCCTCTATCGCCAGGGCGCCATCAGCCTCAACGATCTGCAGCGCTACCAGGCCGACTATCAAGTGAAGACCATGGCGGTGGCCGCGGCGGAACAGCGGCTCGAGCAGCGGCAGGTGGAAAAGGACGAGCTGATCGTGCGGGCCCCGTTCGCCGGGGTGATCTCCCAGCGCTTTGCCGAGCCCGGAGCCTTTGTGACCCCAACCACAGCGGCCTCCGCCTCCGCCGGTGCCTCCAGCTCCTCCATCGTTGAGCTCTCCCAGGGGTTGGAAGCCATCGCGAAGGTGCCGGAGGGCGACCTCGGCCGGCTGCGGATCGGCCTGCCAGCTGACGTGCGGGTGGATTCCTTCCCCGATCGCCGCTTCCCGGCCCGGATCCGCCAGATCGCTCCCCGCGCCGTGAAGCAGAACAACGTCACCTCCTTCGAGGTGA
>CAYVWU010000310.1:0-2999 GCA_964455575.1 uncultured Cyanobium sp.
ACCGGCGTCAACAGTCACGACCAGGAGGCCCATGCCCCGCACGCCCGCGGCCTGATCGCCCGCCGCCTTTCGCCGGTGGCCAGCAACTGGCGCAGCGAGGAGGATCTCGAGCGCTGGCTGCAGCGCCATGGCGTGGTCGGCATCACCGGCGTCGATACGCGCGCCCTGGTGCGCCACCTCCGGGAGGGCGGCGCGATGAACGGCGCGATCGCCAGCGACGGCACCAGCCCAGCGGCCCTTCAGGAGCAGGTGCGCTCCGCCCCCAGCATGGCCGGCCTCAACCTGGCCGAAACCGTGAGCACGCGCGATCCGTACCGCTGGTCTTCGCTCTGTCCGGCTGGCTTTGATGCCCGGGTGCAGGCCCAGCCCGAGCGCCCCTACCGCGTGGTGGCGATCGACTTCGGCATCAAGCGGGCGATCCTGGAGCGGCTTGTGGCCCATGGCTGTGAGGTCACGGTCCTGCCGGCCAGCAGCAGCCTCGACGACGTGCTGCGCCATCAGCCCGAGGGGGTGTTCCTCTCCAACGGCCCGGGCGATCCGGCCGCGGTGCACAGCGGCATCGCGCTGGCCAGAGACCTGATCAGCCAGCGCGATCTGCCGCTGTTCGGCATCTGCCTTGGCCACCAGATCCTGGGCCTGGCGCTCGGGGGCAGCACCTTCAAGCTCGGCTACGGCCACCGCGGCCTCAACCATCCCTGCGGCTCCCCTGGCGCTGTGGAGATCACCAGTCAGAACCACGGCTTTGCCCTCGATCCCACATCCCTGGCGCCGGAGCGGGTGCGGATCACCCACCACAACCTCAACGACCGGACCGTGGCCGCCCTCGAGATGGTGGACCAGCCTGTTTTCGGGGTGCAGTACCACCCGGAGGCCAGCCCCGGGCCCCACGACGCCGACCACCATTTCGGCCGCTTCGTGGCGTTGATGGCCGCGCGCCGTCAATGAGCACCGTCTGAAGGTTTGCTTGGGGTTCTGCCAGCCCCGGAACGGCTCCCTACACTTCCTCGCGACGACGTCATGCGAGGGCTGGAGCCATCACCAATCCACTGCAGCGACTGACCGTCTCCCTCCGGGGTGGCTGCGAACGGCAGGAGCGCTGCCTGCTGTTCTCCTTCACCGGCCAGCTGGACGCCTATTCCGACAAGCAGTTCACGGCCTTCGTGGAGGAGCATCTTCAGGGCAGCACCCTGCCGGTGGTGGTAGACCTCAGCCGCATTGATTTTCTGGATTCCTCAGGCCTCGGTGCCCTGGTCCAGTTGGCCAAGCACTGCAGCGACGGCGGCCACCAGTTGCAGGTGGTGGGCAATGCCCGCGTGATTCAAACGATCAAGCTCGTGCGGCTGGAAGATTTTCTGCATCTTCGCTCCGATCTCGAGACGGCGCTTGGCAGCCTCTCCGCCGCCTGAGTCGGCGGCACGATGGCTGGCGGGAGAGGCCCCCGGCCCGGACGCTGACCTTCCCCCCCTGCAGCTGGCATGGCTGGGCGATGCGGTCTGGGAGCTGCACCAGCGCCAGCGGCACTGCGACCGCCCTGCCCGACCGCAGGATCTGCACCGGGCGGTGGTCGGGCGCGTGCGCGCGGCAGCCCAGGCGGAGGCCCTGCAGCGCCTCGAACCCCTGCTGCGCGAGGGGGAGCTGGATCTGGTGCGCCGTGGCCGCAACCGCGCCGGTCGCGGCCCCCGTGGCGGCGACCCTGGCCTGTATGGGCAGGCCACGGGATTTGAGACGATGCTGGGATGGCTGTTTCTGCGCGATCCGCAGCGGCTTGCCCAACTGCTCGATGCCCTCGAGACGGCGGAGCCACCCAGCCAGCCCTGACGGATCCCTGCCCCTACGCCCAGGGGTGCCCCACCCGAGCGCCGCTTCGACCCGGGGCCGGAGCGGGGACGCCCCCGCTCCGTTGGCCGTCCCGGCGCTGGCGGTGGTGGGCCTGGTGCCGGCCGCTTCGGCTCCCCCCGACCCCGCCGCGATCGCGAGGGGGACGGGGAGAGCCCCTGGCAGCGCTCCGGGGATCGTCCCTGGCGTCCGGCGGATCGCTCCGCTGACCGTCCCGGCCCGCGCCCGCAGGAACGCGGCGGCGAGCGGGGCGGCGAGCGGGGGGGCGAGCGGGGTGAGCGTCCCTTCCGGCCCGGGGGGCGATTCGAGCGGGGCGAGCGCCCTGAGCGGGGGCCCCGCTTCCGTCGCCCGGATCGTCCCGCCTCCGCCGATCGCTTCCCCCGCCCCTCCAGACCCGGTCGTCCCGATCGTTTCGGTCCTGGGGATCGCTCCGGGCGCCCCGATCGCCCTGTCGGCGAGGCCAGCGAGGGCGGTGGCGATCCGCGTGGCATGCGGGGGCCGCGCAACGCGTTTCGCGACGGGCCACCCAGCTCCTTCCGCAACGGTCCGCCCGGCGCCCTCCGCCGCGGCGAACGGCCCGCACCCTCCTTTGCCCGTAGCGAGCGCACTGCCGAGCCCCAGGGCGATGCGGCCAGCCACGGTCCCGATACCCCCAGCGACCTGATCTGGGGTCGCCACGCTGCCCTGGCGGCCCTGGAGAGCGGCCGGCCAATGCATCGCATCTGGTGCACGCCGGAGATGCGCTTCAGCCCCCGCTTCCTTCAGCTGCTGCGCGAGGCCAAGGCCTCCGGTGTTCTGGTGGAGGAGGTCACCTGGGCCCGGTTGGGCCAGATCAGTGCCGGAGGCGTGCACCAGGGCATCGTCCTGCAGCCCGCCGCCGCCGAAAGCCTCGACCTGCCCTCCCTGCTGGATGGCTGTCGCGACCTGGCGGAAGCGCCGCTGTTGATTGCCCTCGATGGCCTCACCGACCCCCAGAACCTGGGTTCGATCGTGCGCAGCGCCGAGGCCCTGGGTGCCCATGGGCTGGTCCTGCCCCAGCGCCGCAGCGCCGGTCTCACCGGTTCGGTGGCCAAGGTGGCGGCCGGCGCCCTTGAGCATCTGCCGGTGGCGCGGGTGGTGAACCTCAACCGCGCCCTTGATGCCCTCAAGCAGGAGGGCTACCG
>CAYVWU010000311.1:0-2994 GCA_964455575.1 uncultured Cyanobium sp.
TAGAGGCAGCCATTTTCCCCGTCGCTCACGATGTCGGGAATGCCGCCGCGATTGGCCCCCACCACCGGGCAGCCGGCGGCCATGGCCTCGAGGAGCACCAGCCCCAGGGTTTCCGTGGAGGAGGGAAAGAGGAAGGCGTCGCCGCTGGCATAGGCGGAGGCCAGATCCTCGCCAGCCAGGTAGCCCACGAACGTGGTGGCCGTGCCTTCGAAGAGCCGTTCCAGCTGGTTCCGGTAGGGGCCATCCCCCACCAGGGCCAGGCGGGTCTGGGGGAGGGCGGCGAGCACGGGACGGATCCGCTCGATCTGCTTCTCGGCGGAGAGGCGACCGATGTAAAGCAACAAATTGCCTGTGTCGTCGTGATCCCCGTGCAGTCGGGCCCGCATGGCGTTGGAGCGCAGAGCGGGTCGGAAGAGGTCGGTGTCCACCCCGCGCTGCCAGAGGGCCGTGTGCTGGATTCCCTTGGCGGCCAGCTCGTTCACCATCGCGGTGGAGGTGCAGAGATTGAGCTGGGCCTGGTTGTGGGCGGTCTTCAGCAGCTCCCAGAGCAGGGGCTCCAGCATCCCCATGCCGTAGTGCTCCAGATACTTGGGCAGGTGGGTGTGGTAGCTGGCCACCAAGGGGAGGCCGCGGGTCCGTGCCAGCCAGATGCCCCCCAGACCCAGGACGGCGGGGTTGACCACATGCACCAGATCCGGCCGGAAGCGGTCGAGCGCTTCGGAGACCGCCGGGCGGGGGAGGGCGAGCTTGAGCTCGGGATAGAGGGGCAGGGGCATGGCCGGCACGCCCACCACCCGTGCGCCGAGGAAGGTTTCCGGAGCCCCTTCGGGACAGAAGATCAGCACCTCATCTCCCGCCGCCACCAGGTGCTCCACCGTCTTGGTGAGACGGGTGACGATGCCGTCAACCTTGGGCAGGAAGGTTTCCGTGAAAAAAGCGATCCGCACAGAGCAACCCGTTCAGGCCGGTGAGGCGAGGGCGGCGGCCTGGCGCCGGGTCCAGGCCGACAGGCAGGGGATGCGGGACCGATCGCAGCGGTCGGCCCAGCGGCGCGCCACATCCACCACCTCCGTGAGCAGGCCGTCATCCAGCGTGGTCGGCTTGAGGCCCAACTCAATGAAGCAGCGGTTGTCCACGATCAGATCGTTTTCCACGGCTTCGTTGCGAGGGTTCGAGAGGTAGTTGATCTGGGCGCCCGTGAGGGCCGCCACCTTCTCCGCCAGGTCGGCCACGCGATGACTTTCGGTCATCTGGTTGAAGATCTTCACCCGCTCGCCATGGCTCGGGGGATTCTCCAGGGCCAGCTGCACACAGCGCACGGAGTCGCGGATGTGAATGAAGGCCCGCGTTTGGCCGCCTGTTCCGTGCACGGTGAGAGGATAGCCGATTGCCGCCTGCATCAGAAAACGGTTCAACACCGTCCCGTAATCCCCGTCGTAGTCAAAGCGATTGGTGAGGCGAGGGTCTTTCTCTGTAAGCGCCGTGTTGGTGCCCCAGACGATGCCTTGATGCAGATCAGTAATACGGATATTGTCGTTTTTATTGTAGTAGAAAAATAACAATTGATCGAGCGTCTTGGTCATGTGATAGACGCTGCCTGGATTGGCGGGATGCAGGATCTTTTCCGTGAAGCGGCTGCCATCCGGCTGGGGCACCTCAACGGTCAGATAGCCCTCGGGAATGGTGGCGCCGCGATGGGATCCGTAGCCATAAACCCCCATCGTTCCCAGGTGCACAATATGGATGTCCTGGCCGCTCTCCACAATCGCCGCCAACAGGTTGTGGGTTCCGTTGACGTTGTTATCAACGGTGTAGCGCTTTGTGCTGCTCGATTTCATCGAATAGGGAGCGGCTCGCTGTTCGGCGAAGTGGACCACCGCGTCCGGCTTCTCCTGGCGCAGCAGCTCCAGAAGGCGCTCATAGTCCTTGGCGATATCCAGGTGTTCGAACCGGATCGGCTTGCCGCCCACCTGTTCCCAGGCCGTGAGCCGATCACGGACCGTGGCAATCGGAGTCAGCGACTCCACTCCGAGATCGATGTCGATCTTCCGCCGACTGAGGTTGTCCACGATGACCACATCGTGTTCCACGTCCGCCAGATTCGTCGCACAGGGCCAGCCGCAGAAACCGTCGCCGCCCAGAACAAGGACCTTCACGCCGAGACTCCTGAATGCGCGGTGCCTGACGAAGAAAGCTACTACAGGCCTCAGGCCAGGCCATCTTCCCTCAGCTGATGCGGCTCGCCACGGCCAGGAGCACCAACACCAGCACCAGCCCGCCGATCCACAGCGACCGGGTGCCCTGCGTCCCCTCTCCGGCTTCCATGACGACCATCCGCGGCTCCTTGGCAAAAGCGTTGAGCTTGCCGCCGTCTTCTTGAGTGACTTGCATGGCCGAGTTGTCAAGGTGGGTCAACCCTATGGGGGGTCGCCCGAGCTGGCAGCGGGCCCTGACGCACTCGGCATGGTTCGTCACACAGCCGGGCCTTCCTCAGGTGCCCACCCGCCCCTGGAGCGGTGAGCTCGCTGCCGCCTCGGCGCGCCTCGGCAACCGGCCCGCCAGATGGGCCAGGCGCCCGGCCCGGGTGGCCAGCGCCATCGCGCGGGCCATGGCGGCCGGATCCCCGGCCAGAGCGATGGCGCTGTTGATCAGCAGGGCGTCCGCGCCCATCTCCATCGCCTGGGCGGCCTCGCTGGGCACGCCGATGCCCGCGTCCACCACCACAGGCACCCGGGCGTTCTCAATGATCAGGCCGATGTTGGCGGCGTTGCGAATGCCCTGGGCCGAGCCGATCGGCGACCCCAGCGGCATCACCGTGGCGCAACCCACCTCTTCCAACCGCTTTGCCAGCAAGGGATCGGCGTTGATGTACGGCAGCACCGTGAAGCCCTCGCGCACCAGCTGCTCGGCCGCGGCAAGGGTGCCGAAGGGGTCGGGGAGCAGGTGGCGTCCATCGGGGATCACCTCCAGCTTCACGAAGGTGTTGTCTTCCTG
>CAYVWU010000312.1:0-2993 GCA_964455575.1 uncultured Cyanobium sp.
GGTGGATGCCAACAACGACGGCATCATCGGCGCACCCTTCTCCACCATCGAAGCCCGCGGCACCACCAGCCTTCTGCGCCGCCCCAGCGACGACCAGGCCTTTGTTCAAGTCGGTACAGGCCCTCGCCTCCAAGTGACCTCCCCCTGGGGTGCTGCCGTCGGCTCCAACACCTCCCCCTGGCAGATCATTGCCGCGGACACCGTCAATGGCGTCAACCAGATCCTCTGGCGCAACAACAACGCCAACTTCCTTCATACCTGGAGCCTTGACGCCAACTGGAATTGGACCGCCTCCAACGGCACCGATGCCCCCACCTCTCCCCAGGGAATCGCCCTCCTGAACCAGTTCGGACTCGGCTGACCCACCCCGTCCTCACCCCTCGCGGTCGCGTCTGACCCGCCAGCGGCGCCTCCTCCGCCCGCCACAATGGCTTCCTCCTGGCCTTCTCCTCCGGATGGGCTTTGACCCCCGCCGCTGGCAGACGCCCCCCCGTGGCCGGCCGATCACTGCCAACGTTGATGCGCTCCTCGCGGAGAATGAGGCGCTGCGCCGGGAGGTGTGGGCTCTGCGCCAGGAGCTGGAGGGCTTGCGGCGCCAGGCCGCCAGCCAGGCCGCCAGTCGCGTCACCAGCAGAGGAATTTTGGTGCGTTTTTCCTTGTAGGTTGTTGGTTTATGTGATCGGCTCTCAGGGGACTGAAATTGGTTCTACCCCCCGGTGGCGCTGAGTCGTTCTTGAGTGATGCGACGGCCTGGTCCGCACCCGCCCCTGCCCATCCCCCCTCAAGGCCGCGACAACCTCCTTCACCGTCGGTCCGCCTCACCGCCCTTCCGCCAGCGCCGTCATGCCCCTGTTCGCTCTTGACTCCCCCTTGCTCGCCCCCCTGCTGGAGGATTGGCGGCTCCGACTCACGTCCTGGGCCCGGAGCGGTGCCCTGAGTCGGGCGGCGGTGGAGGCGCTGGGGTTGCCCGAGGAGCCGGAGACCCTGCGACAGCTGCAGGAGCGCTGGGCTGCGGGCGATTGGCGGGAGCTGCCTCCCGTGGAGCGGTTGCCCGCCAGCGCCATGCCTGCGGCGGCAGGGGCGTATGTGATGGCCACCGGCACGATCTTCTTGAACCCGGCCTGGCTGGACGTTGCCAGCCGAGAGGCGGCATTGGCGGTGCTCACCGAGGAGCTGGGCCATCACCTCGATGGTTTGCTCAACGGCGGTGATGCCCCTGGCGATGAAGGGGAGCTTTTCGCGGCGTTACTCCATGGCGATGGGATCATCAGCGCCCAGCGGCGCCAGCGACTGCGCTGCGAAAACGACTCCAGCACCCTGCTGGTGGAGAGCCAGGCGCTGGAGGTGGAGCAGTCCAATCCCCCTCCTCCGTTGGTGGCGAGCTTTCAGGGTCTTCGCAGTCCCTTGGATGTTCGTGTTGTCGGCAACCATGCTTACATTGCGGATTATTCCCTATCCACATCGGACTTAAAAATCATCAATATCGGTAATCCATCGGCTCCGGTGCTCCTGAGTCAGTTCAATGGAACAGACATTATTTCTGACATTGATTTTGTCAATGGTCATGTGTATGCAGCAGATGGTGCTTCGGGATTAAGAGTCATCAGTGTTAGCAACCCTTCCTCGCCAAGTCTTAAGGGCACATATAATTCCCCGGGCGATTCTCAAGATGTGAAAGTCGTGGGCAACTTTGCCTATGTAGCCGACGGAACTTCCGGATTGCAAATTGTCAATATCAGCAATCCAAATTCCCCTGTACTCCAAGGAAATGCTCCAGCTCCTGATGATGCTACTGGTATAAAGGGGGTCGTGAGTGGCGTTGATATTGTCGGTAATCTCGCCTACGTTATCAGTAATCGTAGGCGAGCAGGCTTAGGAGAGCTGCAAGTCTTCAATGTCAGCAATCCGGCGGCCCCGGTTAAATTAGGTCAGTCTACGTTTCAGCTTTCATCCCTTGATCTGCTTTATAATGTCCAGGTTGTCGGTCAATATGCTTATATCGCTGCTGGTTCAAAAGGGCTGAAGATTATTGATATCAGCAA
Source organism: uncultured Cyanobium sp. (assembly GCA_964455575.1). Lineage (GTDB taxonomy): Bacteria > Cyanobacteriota > Cyanobacteriia > PCC-6307 > Cyanobiaceae > Cyanobium. Next base: position 2,043 of record CAYVWU010000312.1, read on the forward strand.
CCCAGCAGTTCCTGTTTTAAAGGGTGAATATTATTACAATTCTGATCAAAGAGCTTATGACGTTCAAGTGGTTGGTAAGTATGCCTTCGTAGCTTATGATCTTTACGGATTGGAGATTATTGATATCTCCAACCCGTCTTCCCCTATCTTGTTGTCATACTATGATCCATCGATTAAGGACTTTGGTTTACCTGTCACATCAACAGTAACAAGCGTTGAAGTTGCCAGTGACTATGCATACTTAACTGTTCGTGCGGCCAGGGACTTGGGTGGCTTGTGGATCTTGAATGTCAGTCAATACACTCAGATCAATGATTCTCAAAGCGTTACTTTATCGCTTTCTTCTGATGGTGTTAGTGAAGACGGACCTGCCAATTTGGTCTATACCTTCTCCAGGGCTGGTTCCACCGCCTCTGCCCTCACCGTCAACTACACCGTTAGCGGCTCCGCCAGGCTTGTCCCGGCCGGCTCGGATCCGTCGGATTACACAGTCCTTGGCGGACCCTCCGGCGCAACCTCGCGCACCGTGATCTTCGCTGCTGGATCCGCCACCGCCACCGTCACGATCGATCCAACCACCGACGCCGATCCGGAGCTTGATGAGACGGTGGTCCTGTCTCTCGCCCCAGGCGTTGGTTACACCGTCGGCCTGCAGAAGAACAGCGCCACCGGCACGATCCGCAACGACGACACCACCATTGAGACCCGTGGCACAACCACCCTGCTGCGTCGCGGCGATGGGGTGGCCATCGCCAAGGTCAGTGGGGGGCCTGCTGTCCAGATCACCTCCCCCTGGGGCGCTGCCGTTGGCTCCGACACCTCCGCCTGGCAGATCCTTGCCGCTGACACCATCAACGGCGTGAATCAACTCCTCTGGAGAAACAACAGTGCCAATTTCCTCCACACCTGGAGCCTGGATGCCAACTGGACCTGGACCTCTTCTGGCGGCAC
>CAYVWU010000314.1:0-2941 GCA_964455575.1 uncultured Cyanobium sp.
TCCGAGAGCGGCACGTTCTCGGTGTCGCGCAGGCTGCTGTCGGCCTGGGGCTGGCCCTTGGCCTTACCGCGTTGACCCAGCACCACGTTGCCAGCGTCGTCACGCAGCGGGCGCTCCACGGTGATCGTGCGGTAGCCGAAATCCTCGTTGCGGAAGATCTTGCTGATCGGCTTGCCGTCTTTCTCGGCCTCCTCAAAGCTGCCGCACAGGCGAGTGATCTCTTCGATGTGCTCAGGGCTCAGTTCCTTGCGCTTGCTGCCCAGGCTCTTGCGCATCTTCTGCCAGAAGCTGCTGGCATCGATCAGCTGCACCTTGCCTTTGCGTTCCTCAGGTTTGCGGTTGCTGAGGATCCACACATAGGTGCTGATGCCCGTGTTGTAGAACATGTCGCTGGGCAGGCCGATCATCGCTTCCACCAGATCGTTTTCCAGTACGTAACGGCGGATCTCACTCTCGCCAGATCCCGCCCCGCCGGTGAACAGTGGCGAGCCATTAGCACAATCCCGAAGCGGCTGCCGCCATCCTTTGCCGGCCGCATCTTGCTGATCAGGTGCAGCAGAAACAGCAGCGAGCCATCGCTCACCCGCGGTAGGCCCGGTCCGAAGCGACCAGCGAAGCCAAGCGTGTCGGCTTCCCGCTGCACCTCCTTCTGAATCTTCTTCCACTCCACCCCGAACGGGGGATTGGACAGCATGTAGTCGTATTTCTGATCGCCCAGGTCATCCTAGAGCGTGTTGCCGAAGCGGATGTTCTTGATGTCCTGCCCTTTGATCAGCATGTCGGCTTTGCAGATCGCGTAGCTTTCGGGGTTCAGCTCCTGACCGCTCAGCACCAGCCGCGCCGAAGGATTCATTCCCACCAGATGTTCCTCCGCAACGCTGAGCATGCCACCAGTCCCCGCCGTGGGGTCGTAGAGGCTGGACACAACACACTGATGGGAATCAGAAAGAACGGCTCCCGCAACGTGCCGTCCTTTGCGATGTGCTGGCCGATGGCGGCGTAGGACAGCTGGCAAGCCACGAAGCCTGCGAACAGCACACCTGAGCCGATCAGAAGGCGGTGAGAAAGCGTCAGGCGTTTCATGGAATCACATTGGAGCGCACGTCGGCATGGTCCGCTGAGCTTTGGCTACGTCTTGGCTCAATCGTCTAACAGTTGAACATGGTAGACAGCCACATTGCGCTGAGCGAGTTGGAGCACAAGATCGGGCACCATCTGAACCGGGAGTCGCAGGGTCAGTGATCGGCGCCGTCCGTCGGCCATCTCCACCAAGTGCTCGGGAGGGATGCTGGTCAGGGGATTTTTTGCAGCCGCTTGAAATACCTCCACCGCGGGGCTCTTGCCGCTGCCCAGCACAAACAGAACCCGCCTGGCTGTTTCGCTGTAGTCGCGCGTAAGGGTTTCCAGCGCAGAGATCTCTGCTTGTGTCATGGCAGCTCTGTCATGGCTGCACTCTCAATCGACTGGCGGAGCTGCAGGCCCATGAAGAACCATGGGGTGTCCATCTCCGTATGACGCCATTCCTCCATCAGGTGCCATTCAATCGTTGGCGCTGATCACCAGAGCAGACCCTGGTGGTGCCACCAGCCATCGCCTGGATCGTGATGCACTCTCGCCCTTTTTCGGCGTTCCAGCCACTCGCATCGGAGCTATTCGTGACCGTGTAACGCTCATTGGTGTCGCCATTGTCCACAAATATTGTGGATCCGGTTGTGCCATCGCGCATCCAGCGGCAGTGAAAGAGCGTTGCCGGCTGAGCTTCCAACTTCATGGTGCAGGTCGCCCGGAAGGACTGCTGGGACGACTGAGCCAACACCTGGACAGGCGTGAACAGCAGCACGCCGCAGAGGAGCTGGAGGATCTTCATGGTGTGTGGAGCAGGGCTGGCGACGGTGGCCACTGGCATCGTCCCTCAGAGTTAGCTGCTGCCGGCTCCCTTGGCATCCCCAGATCAGACCCTTGCCTCCCCTGAAGCGCCATGGATCGATCAAGGATGGCCTCACGCGAAGACGACACCCATGCGGTCGATTCCATGTCACTTGCTCGTGCCCTTGCTCGCCCTCGCCGTCCTCGGGGGTCCTACCGGCCAACCGGGCCTGGCGATCCCCCCACCGGCTCCGGATGAGATGCGGGTGCAGGAGGTGCTGGCCGCCACCACCCTGCAGCTGGCGCCAGAGGGCATTCCCTTCCCCAACCCCAATCCGCTCACGGTTCATCTGGCCTGCATCCGCGTCCCGCAAGGGGCGGGGACGGCGGCGGCGATGGCGGCCCAGAAGGCGCTTGCCAACCAGCTGCCGATTGGCTCCTGGGTGGTGATCAGGGAACTTGCGGCCCGCGGTACCGACGGCAGCTTGTGGGCTGAGGTGTTCAGCCGGCGGTGGGAAGCGCCGCTGAACCTGCAGCTGGTGGCCCAGGGCCTGGCCCTCGCTTCTGATGCGTCCCCAGCCCAATCCGTCACCAGATCAGGCGTTGGCCCTGGTTGCGATAGAGAGCGCTACGCCGCAGCCCAGAGCCGTGCCCGCTCCCTCGGCCTTGGTCTCTGGCACTCCGGAGCCGCGCCTGAGATTCCTCCCCGGGCCTTGCAGACACCTCCGTAGGGCATTGGGCGGCGCTCCAACGGGCTGGCCACTGGGCCATGGCTTTCCAATGCCGCCTTGGCGCTGTCTCCGAGATGGACGGCCTGCCCCAGCAGGAACTGCTGCAGCGCTGCCGGATGGAAGCTGAGCGTGCGGCGCTGGGTGCGTTGAGGCTGCAGATGGCCTGAGGGCCATCGCCGGGGGGCTGCGGCCCCTTCTCCGATTGGGCGCCGTACACTGTCCGTACGTTGCGGGCGGTTGGCGCCTTGACCAGCACCAAGCCGCAGGGCCACCGGCCGGCCAAGACCAGCCGGATCGAGCTGCGGGCCACAGAAGACGACCGCGATCTGCTGGATCGGGCCGCG
>CAYVWU010000315.1:0-2930 GCA_964455575.1 uncultured Cyanobium sp.
AGCAACCTCTGGATGATCGGGCCCGTAGCTGGCCTCATCGATCGCCAGGGCCCTCCTCATCAGCGGCTCGGCTTCTGCAAGCCGGTTGGTGGCCTGCAGCAGCCCCGCCAGGTTGTTGAGGCGGGTAGCCACCAGGGGATGATCGGGCCCGTAGCTGGCCTCATCGATCGCCAGGGCCCTCTTCATCAGCGGCTCCGCATCGCTGTAGGCAGCTTTGGCATCAAACAGCAAACCCATCTCATTGAATAGCCGCGCCGTCGGCTGCGGTAGCCCAGCCTGATCCGCAAACGCCGCCACCGCCTTTGCATGAGGCGCCAAGGGATCCAGCACAGCCCAGTTGCGCACATCCTGTGGATCCCCCACAAATGCCGCATTGAGCCAGCCCAGGGCGTGTTCGAGTTCGTTCGGTTCGGGATCGTTCGGCTGCTGTTGCCATAGGCGGCCCACCTGCTGCACCAATCGGTGCACCGAGAAGGTGGGTGCTTCCGCCGAGCGGTTCACCAGCGAATAGCCCTCAAGCTCACCGATCGCCTCCCACCCATCGCCGCCTGCCTGCGGTTCTCCGGGTTGCTCCACCTCCAGCAAAGTCTCCGGAATCGGCTCGGGCGAGAACCAGGCCAGCCGCCGCAGCATGGTGCGGGCCGCTTCACTCACCTGCTGGTAACTGGTGAGCCATGTGGTGGCCAGGCTGCGGTCGTATTGCATCAACCGCGGCTCATTCCAGGCCATCACCACCTGGCGGTTGCTCTGCCATTGGCTGCGGTAGTCCTTCAGGCTGAGGCGCCGCTGGCTGATGTAGGCCCCGGCCTGCTCCAGCGCCAGGGCCAGGCCGCCCAGGTCGTTCACGGCAATCGCCCGGGCCTCACTGGCGTCGTCTGGCGCCATGCGGCGTCGTGAGGCCGTGCGCTCCAGCAGGAAGGCGGTGGCGTCCGCCGGGGTGAGCACTCCCACCTCCTGGAGCTGCACCGCCGCACTCCAGTTGCGCAGGCGGGTGGTGAGCAGCAGCTGGCCGCCGCTGAGCTGGGGCAGCAGGGTTTCCACCTCCGTCGCGGCCTCCGGGCTGTCGACGTTGTCGAGGATCAGCAACCAGCCAGGATTGGCCTGCAGCCAGTGGAGCACCGCCTGGCGCTGGGCGGCTTCTTCTGTGAGGCTCTGCTCGGGCAGATCCAGGGCGGCTTGGTTGCACAGGCCGGCGAGGTTACGGTTCAGGGCCTCGCCACTGCCGGCGCTCACCAGCAGCACCGCTGTGCAGCGGCCGATTTGGCGCCACCCATGCTCGATCGCCAGGCGGGTCTTGCCCACTCCGCCCGGGCCCACCAGCGCCAGCGGCCGGCTGGCGTTCTCCAGCTGCTCCATCAGGGCACCCCGGCCCTTGAACAGCGGCCCGAGGCTCGCGAAGGGCAACGTCTGCGGCCGCCGGGTCAGACCAGCTGCCACCAGCAGGTCGAGCACAAAGGAGCGCAGCACCTCCGCGGCCAAGTGATCGTCTCCTGAGAAGGTGGTGCCCGGATAGCGCGACACAGTGCGCAGGCGGGCCAGGTGCGCTTGCTGCAGAACCTGTTGGTCCGCGTGGCACTGGTACTTCTCGTCTCGCGATGCCTCGTCGTTGGGGGTGGCGATGTAGAGCTTTTTGCCGTGCAACAGCGCCAGCCAGGCTTCCCACTGGGTGTAGGAGAGCGAGGGGCCATCAAGCTGCAGGAACTCCGCCAGCGGATAGCGGCTGGCCAGCTCGGGATAGCGCGCCGCGATCGCCGCCACCGACTGGGGTTTGGCCATCGCACCCGTCATGTCTCCCACCAGGTGGATCACCCCATCACAGCCCTGGATGTAGGTATCAAGCATCTCCAGCGTTTCATCACCGGTGACGATGAAGTCCTCCTGCACCTTCACCTCCACATCCGGGCGGGTGAGCAGATGGCGCAGCCGCTCCCGGTAGCTCAGGAATTCCGCCGAGACGGTGGAGAGGAACAGCTGAACCCTCGCCACAGACATCCGCTCAGATGAGTTGATGCTACTGAGGTCGGCTGGCCCCTCCCGCGCCACTTGGTGCGCTCAGCACTGTGCGCGAGGCCGGAGGGTTGCTCTGATCGGGCAGGGACCGGGAGCTGGGAGCTGGGTCTGGTGGGTGCAGATTCAGGACGGCTGCCACTCAGGGCTCGCCCTGGGCTTACTCGCCGCTGCCCAGCCACTCCCTGAGCTTCGTCCAGCGCCTGCGGCCCAGGTGGTTCTTGACCGCCATCGCCAGGGCCTTCTTCTGGCCCACCAGCACCACCAGCTGTTTGCCGCGGGTGATGGCGGTGTAGAGCAGGTTGCGCTGCAGCATTGTGTAGTGCTGCGTCAGCAGGGGGATGACCACCGCCGGGTATTCGCTGCCCTGGCTCTTGTGGATCGTGCAGGCGTAGGCGGGCACGAGGGAGTCGAGTTCGCCCCAGCCGTAGGTGACGGGCTTGCCGTCAAAGAGCACCGTCAGTTCGCTGTTGTCGGCGTCGATCGAATCGACGGTGCCCAGATCGCCGTTGAACACCTCCTTCTCGTAGTCGTTGGCGATCTGCATCACCTTGTCGGCCGGGGCAAAGCGCCAACCGAAACGCTCCACCTGCTCAGTGGGGTCGGGGTTGAGGCGTTGCTGCAGGGCGGCGTTCAGCGCCCGGGAGCCGCAGCCGCCGCGGGCCATGGGGGTGAGCACCTGCACCTGCTGGATGGGATCGAGCCCAAAGCGAGCCGGGATGCGCTCGGCCACCAGCTTGAGGATCAGGGCCACCGCCTGCTCGGGCGAGTCAGCGGCGGCGTAGAAGAAATCGCAGGCCGTGCCATCCGCTGGCGGCCGTAGGTCGGGGATGACGCCTTGGTTGATCGCATGGGCGGTGGTGATGATGCGGCTGCACGCCGCCTGGCGGAACACCTCCGTGAGCCGTGCCACGGGGATGGCA
>CAYVWU010000316.1:0-2896 GCA_964455575.1 uncultured Cyanobium sp.
CCAGGTGCTGGGCTTCGAGCACGAGGTCGGCGCCCCCCAGCACAGCCACCACCACCACGTGGAGGGCCTGGTGGAGAGCTGCACCCTCTGCGAACGGGAATGCACCGGCGCCTGCCAGCCCGACGGCATTCCCATCCCCCTGGCCGCGGATCGTTCGCAGCTCGCTCACCCGCAGGAGCACCCCCATGGCCACGGGGATGGGCACGCGCACGGCCATACCCATACCCCCTATCCCCATGCCGACCACCCGCTGGGGCCGCGCACGCTGCGGCGACCCCAGGGTTAGGGGAGCGAGGTTTTGGTTCCCTGCTGTCTCATGGCGGGGCGGGGCGGCAGGAATCCTGAATCATCAGGTTTGCTGATCGATGGCGTCTTTCCCCATGGCAAAGCCGTTTTCCACCAGCAAAAGCGGGGTTTTCCACAGCAAGCTGGCCCGCACTCGCCCCTCCGGGTTAAGCCTGGGGAAAGCCTGATTCGGCCCAGTTCATCCTTGACAGGTCATCCGGGTCGGTCCCAGCGGCAGCCCCTTGCCCACGGGTCGGCGGGTCACGGCCGTCGCCCCAGGCAGTCTCAGGAGCCGCGCCCCTTGGTTTGCGCTTTCGGCATGCCTTTGACACCCCCCCGGAGCCTGTGGCGTAGTGGGCCCCTGAACCGCAAGGGAGACGCGCCATGGGCATGGATCGGCCATCGCAACAGGAGCAAGGCAACCGCCTGGACGTTCCCGCCTCAGCCGCGCGGGTGACCGTGGAGGCCGAGGTGCCGGAGGTGCTGTTCTTCGGCATGCGCCGCTTCCTCGAGAGCCATCCCCAGTGGGATCAGTACAGCCTGATCAGCTCTGCCCTGGCCGTGTTCCTGGTCCAGAACGGCTGCCAGGATCCCTGCGTGAGCCAGCACTACCTCGACGCTCTGTTCCTGCGGCCCTGAAGGCGGGAGGAACCCGCCAGGAGCATGTTCGGCGGCCTGCGCAGGAGCAAAAAAAAGCGGGGGTGCCAGCCCCCGCCTGTGTTTTCTCCCTTGCCCGACCCGTTGAAAGGTCGCCTCACCATTGTGCGAAGGGCGATCGCAACGAACTGTGGTCGTTGACACCAGCACGCTGCTTCTGTGGGCATTCGCCTACCGATTGCCGCGACGGGCCGCCTCCGCGCACGCCCTCCAGGTGATCGCCATCGCCGTGAGGGTGGGGCTTTGCCAGCCGGCACTGGGCCAGCAGGCCCCGTCCACCACCAGCACGTTCGGGGCCCGCCAGCAGCGGTTCCAGGCATCGACGACCCCATCCTGCTCGCGGGACGCCATGCGGGCCCCACCCAGCTCATGGATGTAGTAGCCGGGTGGTGGTGGGGCTGCGCCCACGGCCGCACTGCCGCGCACCAGGGGCTCCAGCAGCGGGATCACGAACAGATCCTCGATCGGGAGCATCTGCCCGCCTGCGGCCGCCACCACCGCCGCCATGCGCCGCTGCATGTGGCTCACCATCGCCTGCTCGTTCTGCCGCCAGCGGCATTCGATCCGCGGCAGTGGCAGTCCGTCGCCGTCGCGCTGCTCCGGGTCGAGCTCGATCCGGTTGTCGGGGTGGGGAAGCACCTCGCCGTGGCCGATCAGGAACCCCACCGCGCCGCGGGGATGGCGGCGCAGGGGCCGGGGCGGATCGAAGCGCTGCACGGCGGTCCAGAGGCCATAGCCGCGCCGGAACCCCAGGGCCTCCGCCTCCGCAGGGCTGCCGGCCAGGTTCAGGGTGTTGGGCACAAAAGCGCTGCCCGCCCCGGACAGCTCGGCGGGTTCGGAGGGTGGCGGCACATCCGGCAGCACGAAGAAGCGGCTGGTGGAGATGTGATCCATCAGGAAGCGGCCCAGGCAACCCGATGGGTCGATCAGGCCACCGCTGCGCTGGCTCTCGCTGGAGTGAAGCAGCAGGCGTGTGCTCTCGATCGTGGAGGCGCAGAGCACTACCAGCGGCGCTCGCAGCAACTCCTCGCCGCCGCCGGGCAGGATCAACACCACCCCTTCGGCGCGGTCCGCCTGACGGTTCATCGCCAGATGGCTCACAACGGCCCGGCTGCGCAGCCGCACCCGGCCGGTGGCCAGGGCCCGCGCCAGGGTCACCCCCTGGGCGCTGGAGCGGGGCCAGGGACCGTCGCGGCCGGGGCGGTGCAGGGCAAAGCCACGGGAATGGATCAGCGGCAGGTTCAGCTCCCGCCTGATCGCCTCCTGAATGCGCCGTTCCCCGGGGGTGAAGGCCAGGGGCGGCAGGTAGCGACCATCGGGAAGCTGCGGCAGGCCGTCGCAGGCGCCGTGAACCCCCAGCAGCGACTCCAGCCGGTCGTAGTACGGGCCGAGGTCGGCGCTGCCGATCGGCCAGGCCGGGCCTATCCCATCCCGTTCGCCGGCCCGGAACTCGCTCTCCGAGAGGCGCAGGGTGATGCCTCCCCATGTGAGGCTCTTGCCTCCCACCTGGCGGCCGCGGGTCCAGAGGAAGGGCGCATCCGGCGGCGTCAGCCAGGGGTGACGCCGTTCATCGATGAACAGATCGGGGTTGTGCTTCCAGTAGCCAGGATGGTTGGCCTGGCGGCGGTGACGGCCGCTGCTGAGGCCCGCCAGGCGTCGCAGGCTGTTGGCCGGCTCCCGGCCGAAACTCTGGGAAGCCGAGCGATCGGGCCCCGCCTCCAGCACCAGCACCCGCAGGCCCGCCTCGGCCAGCACCATCGCAGCCACCCCGCCGGTGGCACCAGCGCCCACCACGATTGCATCGGGCTCGAAGCCGGGGTCGGGCGGGGTGCTGGCGGGGAACATGGAGGGGCCAAAACAACAAAACCCGGCCGTCGTGAGAGGGCCGGGCCTTGGAAGTGGTGGCGGGGGCGAGATTTGAACTCGCGACCTTCGGGTTATGAGCCCGACGAGC